>CAMAVF010000200.1 GCA_945861445.1 Planctomicrobium piriforme
TATCCCATTTCCACCGGGCCCCTTGAAGGAACCAACAATAAAATCAAACTCATGCAACGACGCGCTTATGGCTATCGCGATCTTAACTTCTTGACGCTCAAGATCCTTGGCGCACACAAGTCTCAACACGCATTAGTCGGATGAACCGGTTTAACGTCGCAGGTTGCCCTTCGGCATCAACGAGTCTGTAACCTTCCGGAACGCCCAATGATATTACGGATCGAAAAATGTCCGTGAATCGATCTTTGACGAGCGTGGCATAGCTCCCTCCCTGAAACGAGTTCAATTGGTCGAATACCGCAGTCTCACCGCTGGTCATCGCTTCCTGCCAGAGCAGTGAGACTCGTTCCGACACCATGAAATCGAGAACTTCAGCATCATTAGAGATGTTGAATTCAGTGACGCGGTCTACCGCTTGCAATGCCTCAAGAATGCCAAGTTTGCGGAGCGTCGATCCATCCGTTGCGGCCAAGTTCTCGATAGCCACAGGTCGATCTGCAGCGTCCAATTCGGCGTCCGAACTTGAAGGGCTGGTCTGCTCGTTATTCAGTTCTACTGTGAACTGCTGCTTGGCCTGCTGCAAATCCTCCTTGGTCCGAGCATTCTTAAGTCCGCGAAGGAGATTGCCAGCTCGCAAACGGGCATCCCGACGCAGCATCCCGTTTTTCGAAAGGATCAGGTACAGATCCAACTCCGTCAACTGCTCAATGCAGGGTTCCAGCGAGTCCAGAAACTTGGCGATCTCAAAATGCGTCCAGCGACTGCTATATCCAAGGAAGTCGGGCCAACCGTTCCAGCCCTCACCCTGGTATCGTGCGTCAGGCGAATAGGGGATATCTTCAGGTCGATTGGTCTTGGCCCAAAGATACCATTCATCGCCCGATTTCAGGCCAAGCGAACGAGCGAATTCGCGAGCTTCCAGAAACGGACGAACGTCTTCGCGACCAGTGGCTCTGGATGCCTCCCGTCCGAACCAATCAGGCCAACTGACCCAACCCTTTTTCTTAAAGGTCGTTGATGGGTCTGTCGGGATCTCGGGAGGCATGTCTGCTGTTTTCACCCAGACTTGCCACTGAGGTTGTGATGTGATGCCGTATTTTCGCATCAGTTGTTGTGCCAACTGCTTTGCGGCCTCGAACAGCAGGAACGGTTTGCGTTTTTTGGGCTTTGAGCTTTCTTTTGATGGCCCCTTGCCGAGGAAGTAAGCCCAACCTTTCCAATCCTCGCCGTAGGTGCTACGAGGGTTGGATGGAATGTTGGTTGGGCGGTCATTCCAGGCGTAGAAGTCCTTCTGCCGCTTAAAGCCTTGAGCTGCAACGATCTTCCGAGCCTCCTCCATGGAAAGCCATTCTTCGGGCATATCAATCAGACTCCGGTTTCGCTTCTCGGACGCTCGTTTTTGTGGAGGCTGTCTTGGGCTTTTTTGCTGCTGTTTTCTTTACCGGCCGCAATCGATAAGCGGCTATCTGCTCCTTGCTGCTCGGCTTGAGACTGATCCCATTCACCGTGAATTTGATCCCGTGCGTATCCAGGAAGATGATCTCCGGTGCAAGCCAGCGGACGGCATCCTTTACGACCTGAGACGCGGCATATCTGACGTATGCCTTATCGCCGCCAGGACTCTGATGATTCTGAATTAGGGCGTTCCGAACTTTCGGAGCCAACTTGTCCAGAATCTGAAACGCTGTCAGGAACGGTTGCTTCGGCTGTTTCGCCTCTTCCAACAGCACTTTCTTGACTTTGGGACGCAGCATCGCTGCCGCAGTCATTGCAGGCTGGACAGCTTTTTTCTTGGCCATGGAATCTCGCCTTCTAAACGCAAGTCTCGTGATGATGAAATCAACGGAGGTCAGATTCTACCCCAAAGATCGGAAATTTGACTTTGAGGCGTCGAAATCTGGTCCCATCTCTCACCGCATTAACACCTTGATCGGGATATTAAGCATATCCCACATTCCAGCCGTCTTGGAGTTCTGGGAGCCTGCATCAACTGGAAGAGTATGTCTGGCAGGACTATCCCCACCCACTGGATGTCGAATCTGCCAGGATCAAAAATGTCCGGCAGGTATCGCTGCGGCTGTTTGAACACGGGATCGGCCACGACATGCCGGAGATCCTACATTCGACCTGGTCCGCCCTCGACGCGGTCACGGAGTATGTGGACCACTACCGATCCACACGCAGGAAGAAGACTCGAGATCGGGCCAGCAACCGGCTCGAATGGGCCTAGTTTGGATCGGGAGCCATACTCAAGGATCGGGCTTGGCACTGACTCGGAAAATGGCTAACTGATCACAACGCCTGACCCACCTCTGGCAGGGGAGTTTCCATATGATGAGGCAAATATCTCCAAACCAAGGACTGACTGATGCCAGAAGCAACACAATACGATGCCGGCCGTCTGATTGCAATCGGTGACATCCACGGCCACGCCAAGGCATTGAGAGGAATACTGTCCCAAATTCGGCCCAAAAAGTTGGATACGATTGTGACATTGGGCGACTGCGTGAATCGAGGCCCTGAGAGCCGCCTGGTCCTGGACCATTTAATGGATTTGAGGCGGATTTGCCATGTGGTTTCGATCCTAGGGAACCACGATGATGTCATGCTCGACAGCCGGAATGACCCTAACGCTTTCAACCGCTGGATGCACATGGGAGGCAAGGAAACAATCCATTCCTACAGTTCACCGCTGGTCCCTGAAGAGATCCGCTATGTCCAGGATAAACATTGGGAATTGCTTGCCGGGTTTGTGCCCTTCTACGAGACCGACAACTTCATCTTCACCCACGCCAACTACTGCTGGTACAGGCCGATGGATCAGCAGGAAGGCCGGGACTTACGGTGGCTCTCACTGGATGAATCACAGCCCAAGCCCCATGTGTCGGGCAAGACCGTGATCATGGGACACACACCAGGACCAGTTCGCGATGTCGGCCACTACCGTTGTATCGACACCGGCTGCGGTTTCGGAGGCCTCCTGACCGCGATGGAAGTCCACTCAGGTCACTGCTGGCAGGTGCGGGAATCGGGAGAACTGGTTGCGGGAACTGGCGTTTGAAATGTCGTGATTCTCACGGCTGTTCAAGCCTTGAAACGACAACGTCAGTGATCGATCGTGACCAGGGCCTGGAGTGATTGAGGGCTTCTGCGGGTAAAAGGGGCAGCGAGTTTCCTACCCTTCCACCCCACAGGAGATCATTCATGCTCAAAGTCAACGTCGGCCTCAGCCGAAAACTGTCGCGAGATTACAACTCCACCGGGTTCAGCCTGAATCTTGAAGGGGAAATCTGTGTGGGACTGGACGACCCCGAGGCCATGGTCGAGAAGGTCAAGGAGTTTTACGATCTGGCCGAAGAAGCCCTGAATCAGCAGATCCAACGGTACGAGGGGGAATCTGCCATCGGCAGCCGAGACGAACAGCCGCCAGCACGTTCCAACGGTCGCCCAACCGCAGCCCCCGCCGAGGAACCTTCCAACAACGGAGCTCCCAATACGCACAATGGGAATGGTCACTCGAATCGCAATGGCAACGATCAAGCCCCCAACCCGGATGCCGTGACGAACAAGCAGGTCCAGTACCTGCTGAATCTCGGGAAGCGTCAGGGGCTGACGCCAATCCAGTTGGAAGGTCGAATCGAAGGCATCCTGGGCAAGAAGGTTGGCGTCTACGACCTGACCAAGCGGGAAGCCGGCGACGTGATTGACACCCTCAGCCAGAACGCGGCTCCAGCCACCAACGGCAACGGCCGCAATCGCGTCAGCCGCTGAAGGGAGACCATTCATGGATCCTCAAGTAGCTTGGGAAGAGATGCTGGAGGCCTTGGCGACCGGCGATTTCTTTGAAGCCGATATCCGAGCGGAAGGGCTGATCGATTGGCTCGACCGAGATGGTTTCGCTCCTCAGACCCTTATGCGACTTCTGCCGGACGAATGGGACAGACTCATCTGTCGCTACCTGTGCCGAAAGATAATGCTCGCCGCCCAACTAACGGGAAAGTGAAACATCATGGACCGATCCCGACCCCACTGGAGTTACAGTGCGATCAGCCAGTATCTCCGTTGCCCGCTGCAATACTTCTTTCAGCGAATACTGGGACTCCCCAGTCGGTCCATCGGTCTGGGGCTGGTACTGGGTTCCGCCGTGCATGCTGGCCTGGCTGAATATCACCGGCGACTGATGGACCAATCCGCGATTGACTCGGAAGCTATCCTGAAGGCCTTTCACGAATCATGGGGCGAGAAGGAAGCGAACGAAACAATTCAGTTTCGGGATGGGGACACTCGTGACGATGGCATTGCCCAGGGGATTCATCTCCTGGAAATCTACCTCAAGGAACCCCCGCCACAAGGGATCATCGCGGTCGAACAGCGAAGTCTGGTACCGCTCTACAACAGCCAAGGGGAATACCTGGAGACGCCGCTGGTGGCGATCACGGACCTCCTCACCGAGACAGAGGGCGAACTGACGGTCAGAGAGTTCAAGACGAGTGGCCGGGCCTACTCCGCATCTGATGTCGAGTCGTCATTGCAACCGACCTGTTACACCCACGCGATTCGAGAAACTCTCGGACGGGATGCGAATGTCGAATACACGGTGCTGGTCAAAACGAAGACGCCGAAGATCCAACGAATCCAGACCAGCCGCTATGGAGACGACTGCGGACGGTTGGGAGACTTGGTGCAGTCGATCCAGAGGGCGGTTGACCTGGGGATCTTTTATCCCGTCGAAAGCCCCATGAATTGTTCAACGTGTCCGTACCGGCAGCAATGTCGAGAGTGGGGACAGAGATCAAATCCACCCGATAAATTGTCCGAGCATGACCAAAAACCGGCAGATCGTTTCGTCACCTGTTGTAATAGTTGTACCTCTTGCCCTTCTCTCTAACTGGAGTCTTCGCCCACCCCTGACCTTTGAGGTGTTCCCGCATCGCAATGCCAAACACTTGGGCTGATTTGGCACCACAGAAGTCGGCGAACTCTTGGTGTCTCGGGAGGATCTTGGAACCGGCTTGATCGCTTCGTACAGCGTTCAACGCCTTAACATGTTGGCCAATCGCATCGGTCATCGCTTTAAGGAGGTCCGGGCGATTGATGCACAGTTCTTTGTATTTCTTCAGGGCGGCCGGATAGCTCATCAGTGCGGTCCAATTCTAGCAAGTGTCTGGAGTGGATATCGGAACATCATACCCTACCAGACACAAAAGTCTTGTCCGAGCCAAGAGTTGAGGCTTGGATTAAATTCGGACACAAGGAGTTGCGAGCAAATGATGACTGAACTTGGCGGCAAGGGAGGCTGTCTGTGTGAGCCGGCACGCAAGGGAGAACTGCGATGCCCGTTGATCGTTCGCCCTACCAGTGAAGATGTCGTCACGGGAGAACTCTTCGGCATCCTGAAAGTCCTCAATCCCCGCTGGTGGTTGCCGGACATCTTGAACCGGGCCTTGGGTGCCGAACGATTCCGCCGCCAGGTGTTTAGGGATCTGAGAATCGAACTCTGGCAGAAACAGCGAACCTATCCCCGGCATCATTTGAAGTGGGACGAGGGACAAACTGAGGTGGACGTCGTGCTCACTTGGGAGAACCCGGCGACGACGGTCTTCATCGAGATGAAATACGGTTCTCCCCTGTCTTCCAAGACGGCCAACAACAATGGCTCCGCAGGATTTCCGGCAGATCAGCTTGTTCGGAACGCCCGCATCGGACTTTATGAAAACGGCTGGTTTGAGGAAGACCGGCTATTCCATGCCCCGCCCCGAGACTTCGTCCTGATACTACTGACGCCGACCACGGGCCATCCGCTGGTGCAAGCCTACCGTGATCCTGATCATCTCCGAGCAGCGATTCCCCACGGCGAGCGATTGAAGCAGCTTCCCCTAGATCCCTTCATTGGAGAACTGAGTTACGAGAACGTGACCGAGATTCTCCAACTGCAACGGCGATGGTTCTCGCGGCCGGAGCAGAAGCTAATCGACGGCCTGCACGAATACATCGGATTCAAGCTCACCCAACTCAAGGCGTCCAATGGTCATGGTTGAACCAGCGACTTCCCAAGGGTAATGGGAGCAGGAACAACAAACACCTTTCATGAATGAGGAACACGACGATGGCGACGACGAAACAACAGCCGACGCACGAGATTCGAATGGGGGCGATCAAGGCCACGATCTGGGAAAACCACACGACGGTTGGCACCCGCCACAATGTGACCGTCAGCCGGATCTACAAGGACGGTGACGAGTGGAAGCAGACTGAATCCTTCGGTCGCGATGACCTGCAACTGTTGGCCAAGGTGGTCGATCTCGCTCACACCTGGATCTTCCAACAACCCGCGTAATCACCAGCCGGAAGCGATGCCCAATCGGTGAGTGACCTTTGGCCTGAGCCGATGACCCACCCCTGACATCGGGCTCTGCGATACTGAGGACTCCAAAATTCCACCGGAGCAATGTCGTGATTGAAACAAGCAAGGCTTTTGAATCCATCATTGAGCGATGCCGGTTGGCTCTCCGTCTCAAATATCTCCAGGCGACCGTATTTCAGGCGGAGCCATTGTTCGAGGCGGAGATCCGTTTGATACGAAAGCTGGGATTCGAGGATACCTTGATTCAGATGGTCGAATTTGGTGATCAACTTCGGCTACAGAAGATCGCTTTTCACCTGATCGGGTCCGGCGGGTCATCGATTGTCCTCTTTCTGCTTGGAATCTCGGAAGTCGATCCGGTGCCACACCACACCTATTTCCAGCGATTCTGGATCACCAACAGTGGAGAACCACCAATGGTGATGTTCGTGTTCATGTCTCTGGATCAACTCGACGGGACTCAGATTCCCAGGCCTATTGGTGTGTCAGTTCATGTGATGACGGGGCTGGAAGCAATCCCCGCACGGCTTGAGCAACAAATCGCGAACGTCTGCATTTCAAGAATGGATCACGCAACTATCACGTTGCTGCAAGCGGGTGACTCGGATGGTGTTTATCAACTGCGATCCGACCGGGCGAGGTGGCTGCTCGATCAAGTTCGTCCAACCAATATCAAAGAACTGGCTTGGGTAACGGCCCTGGAACAGATCGGCTACAGTCACCCTGATCTGGTGACTGAGTATCTGGAAGATCATCAAGCCCGGTCAGCGTTCCGGCAGGAAACCGGTCGAGGGCTTCAGCGGGAAGGGGTGTGGCGACGGCCCATTCTGTTTCAGGAATCGATCATGAGCCTGTTGCGACGGCATGCCGAACTCCCTTGGGATCAGACCTACCGCTTCGTGCAGTCGGCATCAAAGGGTCGGATGACCGACCAGCACGAACTGTGGAAGCCCGTTCTTGAAGGACTGGAACAACGGCACGGAGCCAATGGTGACGTATTGTTCGACAGGCTGATCGCGGCGAGTCGTTGGGCCGTCTGTCGGGCACATCACGTCGCAAATTCCATCACGAGCTACAAGGCGGCGTATTTCCGAACGCATTATCGGGAAGACTTTGAGCGAACCCGACAGCAGATGATGTCCTTGGAACAAGGCGTGTAATGGCAAAACAACCCAAGCAAAAACAACTCCCGGCGAAATCTTCAGGGCCAAAGCCGACGAAGCAGAATCATCCCGACCGAGACCGTAGAGTCCGTCAGGCAGATCGACTGGCCCGGGTTCTGCGAGTGCTTGAGCTGATTCAAAGCCGTGGGCGTTGGACAACGAAGGCCATCGCTGAGGAAATTCAATGTTCGGAAAGAACCGTCTACCGGGATCTGGATGTACTCCGGTTTGCGGGCATTCCGTATTTCCGTGACGGGGACCAACAGTTCGTCCGTGTCCGGGCTGACTTTCGGTTCCCCGTGATCGCCCTCAACGACGATGAAGTTTTGGGCCTTTCGCTGGCGGCTGTCATGACGAAGTCACCGGGACTGGATGTCATGGCAGGAGCCACCCCGGCAACCCGCAAGCTGGCCGCAGTCTCCAAGGAAGGAACTCAGGAACTCATTGACGATGCAATGCGACTCGTGTCGGTGCTGGACCTGAAGCTGGTGGACCACAGTCGTCATCACGAAGTCATCCGGACCGTGCAATTGGCCCTCTTGCAGGGGAAACAAATCAGCGGGCTCTACGAAAGCCCCTACGAATCAACTCCGGTCAAATTGAAACTCGATCCCTACCGGCTGTGCCTGATCAAGAATGCGTGGTACATTATCGGGAAATCGGCCGGGGATGTCGAACCGAAGACATTCCGTGTGAATCGGTTCAAGGCCGTACGGATGCGTGAGGAGCCTGCCACGGTGCCGGAAGACTTTGATCTTCGGACCTACTTTGGGAACGCGTGGGCTGTCTTTCGAGGCGACCAATCTTATGACATCGAACTCAAGTTCAGTCCGACTGCGGCCAAGGTCGTGACCGAGACCGTTTGGCACCACACCCAAACGGTAAAGTCCCATAAGAATGGCAGCGTCATCCTCAGTTTCCGTGTCGATGGCCTGAACGAAATCCTGCATTGGATTCTGTCGTGGGCCGGCCAGGTTCGGGTGCAGAAGCCCGATGAACTAAAAGACCTCTTCATTCAGACGTTGGAAGACGCCATCCAAATGCAGGCGGCGGCCGATCACGGCAGCGAGCAACGAAACCTTAACGGAGGAACTCATGAATCCTGAGTGGCTGTCAAATCCGGGTGATCCCCTTGGTCCGATTCCGATGCGGGAGTTGCTCGATCACTGCGTTTACTATCCAGCGGCAGGTTTGGACGGAGATCCCGTCAAGTATCTTGGGAAAGACTTTCAGAGCTTTGTATACGTTGACTACGGTGTGGGCCGAGAACCGGTCCTGACAGATCTCCCGAATTTCAATGGATACCAGCTTTTCTCGCATCGCGAGGTACTTCAGGATGAGCTTATTCCGCACGGATGGGTGCCACCGGAATTGCAGCCAGGAGACGGCGACCCAACACGCACTGCTGACTTCATCCGACCGCCATTTGCCATCTGGGCCATTTACGACCGCAAGGCAGCAGTCAGTCCTGAGCATGGCCCGGAGCGTTTCAGCCTGCTGTATATTGGCGGAGACGGTGCAGCAACGTACCACTCGCTGTTCTATTCACACAAAGTCGCTCCGGCCGTCGTGGCAGTGATCCAACCAGGACACGGATTCGGCCGGAATTGGACCAATTTCGAGGATCCCAACCAAGTCCTTGCGAGGTTGGTCAGGGAGAATCCTGCGGGCATGCCAGACTACCTCTTGTATGGCGGCTGGGGCGACGGCGATTTTTATCGACATGCTCCATGGCCTGAGTACCAGACTGCGGGCCGTGTCCTACATGGGCGGCTCCGGCTTTTTGCACGCCGAACCGAAGAGCAATTGGCCATCGGCAACTTCGATGAACCTGTTCCCGAACCCGTTGCCAAAACGGTTCCTGTTCCCGCGTGGATGTCAGTTCCGGGTGTTCCAACTAGTCCGATCCCAATGAAGGAGTTGCTCGATCGCTGCGTTTACTATCCAGCAGCGGGTTTGAACGGAGATCCAATCAAGTATCTCGGGCGATACTTCCAGAGCTTTGTGTACGTTGATAATGGCGTGGAGCGAGAGCAGGTTCTGAGGAAACTGCGGAATTTCCGAGGCTACGATGGCTTCTGGCATCGCGAGGTTCCTCTGGATGATCTTGTTCTGGAGCAAGGTCCGCGACCGGAGGACCACGCCCCAACATTTGCCATCTGGGCCGTCTTCATGCGGAATGCAGACGTCTGTCCTGAACATGGCCCAGAGCAATTCAGTCTGCTGTACATTGGGGGAGGTGGTGTGGCAATGTACTACTCGCTGTTCAATCACCGTAGGATTGCTCCGGCAGTCGTGGCACTGATCCAACCAGGCGGTGGATTCGAAGGTCCAAACAACACCTTTGCGACACGGGTCCGTCTGAATCCACCAGACCACCTCCTGTACGGCGGTTGGGATGATGGCGACCTCTATCAACATGCCCCGTGGCCGGAGTACCAGACTACGGGCCTCATCCTCCACAAACGTCTGCGGTTGTTCGCACGCCGAACTGATGAGCACTTGGGCAGAGGCGACATCGATGAGCCAGAACCTAAACCTAAACCTGATGGTAAGGTCGATGAGTTTGATGATGAGGTCGATGATTTGTGATTCTGTTAATTGGCCGCATAGCCCACTGACCCGCCCCTGTCAGAGCGTGCTGGTATCTTTACAACCATCTGGCTCCCGGAGAGACGCAAGCCCCGCTAAGGGGAGGCGAGTTGGCACAATCCCGTTGGCTGTCTGCCGTGAATCGTCGTGATTCACCAAGCAGTTCAGACCAGCAACACAGGGGTGACGGCCGACGATAAGCCAAGTAAACAACCAGGCTCACCGGGAGCCAGGTCCTTCTGTTCTGTTTGCCGACAAGGTCACCACACAAGATCGATCACCTGATGCCGCAACGAAAAACTTGGCCGTCAGTCTTGTTTCTCTACCATGAGCGGCGGCTCAGCCGAATCGATCATACGCGAGCCTTTGGCTTTCATATTGGAATCTGGTGGCACAATCACACCCGGCTGGTGGCGTTCCTGCAATCCATCGCCGAGATCAAGGAACCGGGAAATCTGATCGATTCAGAACTCACGCACGATTCCTGTTGGGACATGGCTCGCATGCAACTCTCCTGTCGGGAGGAGACCGAGTATTTCGACATTCCGCGTGGCCGGATTGTTTGGGACACCGTGCATCAATCCGGAGTCTTGTATCACGGAAATGCCACTCCCCCGACGGTTTTTAGAGAATTGGCCAGGTTGTTTCGGTTGCCGAGATGGGACGCCAGGCTCGATGTGCATTACCTGACCGGGGAGGCCCTGGAAGCCTTCTACAGCATTGACTGACTTGTTTCACGAGGGATGGTGGTTCACGATCTCTCAAAACCACACGATTTACTTTTTATCGCCCAGAACATCAGAAAGCCCAAACAAACAAATGCGAATCACCATCCACCGAGGTACTCATGAGATCGGTGGGAATTGCATTGAAGTGACAACCGACAACAGCCGGATCATCCTCGACGTGGGAATGCCGTTGTTCAAAAAAGATCGGGAGCCGCACGATTCAACGTCCCTGAGACGACAGTCGTCCGAGGAACTACGGAAGTCTGGAATCCTTCCCAACGTGCCGGGGTTGTTCGATGCGACTGGCCCGAGACCCAGGGCCAGCGCGCACTCTGGGGTAAATGCACAGAATGGGTGCTGTGCCTGATTGTCGATGAAAATCAGGCAATTTCGCATAGTACTAAGCAAATTGCCATTACTCATAGATTTCGCGCAAGCCGATGCGCCAGCTGAAATGGAACGCATGAATACTATTCTTAGCAATAATCGCCAAGATTGATCGCGTAACTCGTTAAAGGCATTCACTTTAGTTGCCGCTGGCCCTGGGCGGCACCCCTGTCAGAGCTCGAACGCCGCAAGTCGGAGTTTGCGACCTCCGACATTGAATGGAAGAGTCGTTCCACTTCAGTAATGGGGAGGTCGAGCCAGTACTATTACGCCGCCTGGTGGGCTGGCCATTTCGGCCACCGTGAGACACTGCTTGATACAACGGACCTGGGCGCAGACCGTCACGGTTACAGGACGTTAATGATGCGTGTCGCGACATTACTTTCAATCCCGGCCAAATTTGTAATTTGCATTTGCAGCGTTCGGGCGACACCAACCTGATCCTTGGCTCGGAAACTCAAACGACGCATGACACTTTCCAGGGCCTCGGCGTTGGCATTGCTGTTAAAAATGACGACCAGATCGGGGTGCTTCTTTCCCTTGGCGGCCACAAATGTTCCAATCTGAATACTGCCCTGAAATACTTTCGTCCCCTTTGTGAAGATCTGGCCCGCCGAATCGCCATTCTTGACAATGCTGATGATGTCCCGCGCCGAATGGCCACGGGATGTCGAAACTGTCAGCTTCACGCCCAAAAAATCAGGACTGTGGACGTCGTCGCTAATTTTTAGTGTGGCATCGGGCGACACGAGCGAGAAGGCCTGGCCGAGTCGGTATATATCCGGCTGATTCAAGGTCGTGATCGTGTGGGTTTCCAACACGTTCGTCAGGCTGACTGACACAATTCCATCCGTGGATCGCGGTGTAGGGCTGCCATTATCAGTCACGCGAATCTGTAGAGTGTAGGGCGTTGTCGTCTCAAAGTTCAACTGCGTGGTGTCTGCGACTGCAATCCGTCCTGTCGCAGCATCGACGCTGAAAGCGTTACTGGCATTCCCGCCAATGATCGAATAGGTCAGCACTTCGCGGGGTAAATCGCCGTCGGTGGCCAGTATGTCTCCGACCATTGTTCCGGCAGGCAAGTTTTCCGGAATCACAAACACCAGTGAATCATCGACGAGCACCGGACCATTGTCATTGACTGGAGTCACGTTGATCGTCACATTTTGCAATGTCGGACGTGGTATCGCGAAACTCGCATTCGCGGCGACTGTAATGCGATAAGTGTTATCACCCCCTTGATCAGTCGGTGTCTCGAAATCCAGGCTGTTTCGTAAGGTAATTATGCCGGTCGCCGGATTAATGTCAAAAAAGACCGCATCCGGTCCGGAAAGGCTATAAGTGAGTGTCCGACCGGGTACCGCTGCTGCGTCAACGTCCAGGACAATCAGGGAATTCGAACTATTCTCGGCGACACTGACGACTGTTGGACTGATAATCACGATTGGGTCATCGTCGGTCATTGTCACTGTGGCAGTCAGATTCCCAGCGATGCCACCGCCAAGTCCGGTTAGCATCAAGGTGACGGTCTCGGTCTCTTCAACGATGTGGTCGTTAAAGACCCTAACCTCGAGATCGGCACC
>CAMAVF010000201.1 GCA_945861445.1 Planctomicrobium piriforme
GTCGTCTTGCCCGAGCCGGTCGGGCCTGTCACCAAAAAGATCCCGTTCGGGCGGCGGATGATGTTTTGGAACTTGCGGTAGTTGTCCTCACCGAAGCCCAAATTGCGGATACCCACCTTGATGCTATCGCGGCTGAGAATGCGCATGACGATCGCCTGACCGTGGACGCTCGGCAGGAGGCTGACGCGCAAGTCGAGGTCTTTGCCTCCCACCGTCGTCTTAATACGGCCGTCCTGAGGGCGCCGCTTTTCGGAGATATCGATTCCCGCCATGATCTTGAAGCGGGAGGTTAAAGCCGCAAGCAGACGTCGGGGAGGGCTGTCGCGTTCGATCAGCACGCCGTCGATCCGGTATCGAATGCGAACGCGATTTTCAAAGGGCTCGACGTGAATGTCGCTCGCCCGGAGGTTGACGGCTTCCGTGATGATGAGATTACAGAGGCGGATGACGGGGGCCGTTTCGTCGTCCTGATTGGATGCCGTGCTGGCCATGTCGGCTTCGGTGGCGGTGAAGTCGATGGCCGTTTCGGTGAATTCGTTCAGAATCGAGTCGACCGATTCCGTTTCGCTGGCGCCGTAGTTCCTGTTAATCGAGGAGAGGATGGCCTCTTTGGAGGCCAGGACGACGCCGATTTCGCGATTCAGCAGGAATCGCAGTTTATCGAGCACGTCGTAGTTCATGGCGTCGGCGATGGCGACGGTCAGCTTGTCGTCCTCGACCGAGACCGGACAGACCATATTTTCGCGAGCGACCGACTCGGGCAGCAGTTGGACGGCGGCCTGCGAGATCTCGGTTTCTTCGAGATTGATGTATTGATAGCCGAGCTGGGCCGCTTGTGCCTGGCCGATTTGGTCGGCGGTGACGTATTCGAGCTTGATCAGGCCATCTTCGATCTTGATGCCGAGACTCGACGCAAGTTCTTTGGCTTCCTGGGCTTGATCCTTGCTGATCAGACCCTTTTTGATGAGCTGTTGAACCCAATCTCCAGCCATCTGGCTTACTCCTCTCGCGGAAAAATCAAAAGCGTCATCGATAGCGATGACAGCAAGTCATCTAAAAACGCACGTCTTACGCCGTACCACCAGCCGTCACCCAGGTTGCAATTGTGGGTTCCGGTATCGGTGCAGTCGAAATAGAAAACGAATACCAACGATTTCCGATCGAGAGCCAATCGGAATTGATACCCTCAGTCATAAACCAACGGCGCACCAAAGGCAACAATCAACGGGGATTTATCAGTGGAAACGGGTGACTTGGCTGTTGGCCCTTTGTCCTTGGTCATTTGTGGGGAGTTGGTTGATCTGGAAATTATACGCACCGGGATCAATTGCAGTCGTTCCGTCGATCTGGCATTCTGTCGGGACGTCCATCACGGAACCAAACCAAGCCACCAACCGGGGGAGCCAACATGAGTGCGGAAGAACGAGCGAAAGAATTGGGCCTGACGTTTCCCGAGCAAGCTGCGGGTTATCTCAATTTGTGCGCGAAGACGGGGAATCTGTTGATCACCTCGGGGCATGTCAGCGACCTGAAGGGGAAGCTGGGAGCCGGTTTGACCGTGGAGCAAGGGTACGAGGGTGCGAAGGACTGTGCGGTGAAGATTCTGCGTTCGGTGCATGCTCGTCATGGAAGTCTGGACGGCTTGCGGGTGATCAAGTTGCTGGGATGTGTGAACTCGACACTCGAATTCACCGACCAGCACCTGGTGATCAACGGGGCGTCCGACCTGTTACACAAGATTTTTGGCAAAGAGACCGACGGATATCACGCGCGGAGTGCGTTGGGTTTTGCGGCGTTGCCCACGGGAGCGGCAGTGGAGGTGGAGGCGATTTTCGAGATCAAGGGGTGATCTGCGAATGCGGAGGGAGTGATGATCCACAGATTTCGCAGATGACGCAGATGGGGATGATTTCTTCGTGTCCTTTGCGTGCTTCTGTTCGAAGATGATTTGGAACAGAAGGTCGCGAAGGTCACAAAGAGTTTCCAGTCCTCGGGATGATCAAATCTGTGTCATCTGCGAAATCTGTGGATCAAATCTTCACGGATTTACGTTTTTTGCCGACCTGGATGCGACTTCACCCTCGGTCGACGTCGGGGAACCGTTCTTTGTTACCCCGCCAGCGTTCTGCGGCATCAATTTGACGGCCGGTGCCGGTTTCGATGACTTCGATCGCATCTTGAGCTGCTTTGAGTGAACCGAGGTCCCGGAATGGTGTCAAGCCCCTTGGCCCCCGTGAATTCGTTCTGATAGAATCCGCCGCGCGGGAGCGTTGGAATTCATGGGAATTCGATCACCGTAATTTGAATATCAAGGATGTAGAAGGAACTTGCCGTGCGCTGGTCTCAGACGTTTATCCCCACGATGAAGGAAGTCCCGTCGGATGCCGAGATTCCCAGTCATCAATTGATGCTGAGGGCGGGGTTGATTCGACAGTTGATGGCGGGTGCCTACACGTATTTGCCACTCGGTTACCGGGCGCTGCGTAAGGCGGAAGCCATCGTCCGCAGTGAAATGGACAAGGCCGGGGCCGTTGAATTGTTCATGCCGGCGTTGCAGCCGATCGATCTGTTTGAACGAACGGGTCGCAAAGCGGCGTTTGGCAACGTGCTGATCAATTTCCATTTGCAGCGGGGTGATCGCAAGGTCCACCTGGCGTTGGGGCCGACGCATGAGGAAGTGGTGACCGATCTCATTGGCCGCCATATCAGTTCGTACCGTCAGTTGCCGCTGACCGTGTATCAGATTCAAACCAAGTTTCGCAACGAGGAGCGTCCGCGGTTTGGCGTGTTGCGCACCAGCGAATTCCTAATGAAGGACGCGTACAGCTTTGGTGCGACGCTGGAACAACTGGATGACGTCTACAAGCGGATGTATCACGCCTACGTGCGGATCTTTGCTCGTTGTGGATTGGAAGTGTTGCCGGTCGAGGCGGAGAGTGGTCCGATTGGCGGCGATGCGTCGCATGAGTTCATGATTCCCGCCGACAACGGTGAGGATCAAGTGGTGCGATCGACGACGGGGGCCTATGCAGCGAATCTCGAACGGGCCGAGACAGGACGCAAGGCGGCCCCGATCGTCACGGCGGACAGTCCCGCTGCGCTGCAGAAGGTGCACACTCCGCGCGCGACCAGCATTGAAGCAGTGGCCAAGTTCTTGAAGGTTTCGCCGCAGCAACTCGTCAAGACGTTGATCTTCAAGGCGGATGACCGTCCGGTCGCCGTGTTGATTCGCGGCGATCACGATGCGAATGAAAACAAGATTCGCCGGGCCTTGAAAGCGAAGGTGATCGAGCTGGCGGACAATGCGACGATTGAGAAGGTGACGGGAGCGCCGACCGGGTTTGCCGGGCCGGTGGGGATCAAATGTGACATCATCGCCGATCACGATGTACCGCTGATTAAGGACGCAATAACGGGAGCGAACGAACTCGATCATCACCTGACGGGTGTGAATGTCGGCCGCGATTATCAGTTGACGACGACGTATGATCTGCGGAATGCGCAGGAGGGTGATCCCTGTCCGCGCAGTGACGGCACGCTGCAGATCGTGCACGGCATTGAAGTCGGCCACGTCTTCAAGCTGGGGACGAAGTACAGCGTCGCGTTGGGGGCCGAGTTCGTCGACGAAAAAGAAGAACGGCACCCGATGATCATGGGGTGTTACGGCATCGGCGTGAATCGCATCATTGCCGGATTGGCCGAGACTCAGCACGACGCCAACGGATTGATCTGGCCGCTGGCGGTGGCGCCCTATGAGGTGTTGCTGATCCCGTTGAATGTTGCTGAGGCAGAGACCACGGAACTTTCCGACAAGTTTTATGGTGAGCTGCAGGCGGCCGGGATTGATGTGCTGGTCGATGATCGGGATGCTCGGCCGGGATTCAAGTTCAAGGATGCCGATCTGATTGGCATCCCGCTCCGCGTGATCATTGGCGGCAAGGGTTTGAAGGACGGAGTCGTCGAAGTGAAATGGCGGACCGACGCCGAGGCCACCAAGGTGCCCGTCGCTGACGCCATTCAGACGGTGGTCAAGTGGATCGCCGAACGCAAAGCGGCGGATGCCGCGAAGGTACCGGCGTAACGCTCAAGGGTCGGGGGTACGAGATTTCGAAAATGGCGGCCTCCAGGCGAAATTGCCGGACCAACTCTCCTCGGCCCATTTCGAAATGTCGTAGCCCCGACCCCCGACTTTTTAGCGACGTGAGAAGCGAGAGATTTGGTGTCAATTCATCGGCCCTCGTCATCACTAATGTAAAACGGTTATCGCGGCAGATTGTTGATTCGCGTTCGCCTTTTCTGGAAAGTGACCTCGTTCCGAAATCGGGGGTCGGGGCTACGATTTTTCGATTTTGGCCGGTGTGAGTTGATTTGCAATCGATGTTGTGGTGGGGCCAAATTCTAAAACTCGTACCCCCGACCCTGGGTTTCTCTAGAGCGGGCTTCGATTGAACCATGAACCCCTCCGCACCCTACCTAATGCGACTTGCTCAACGAGTCGGCGATGGGCTTAACAAAAGTCTCTCGGCGGAACGTCGTGCTCTGCATCGGCAGTTCATCTTGTCGCGGCTGATGCCGGAGGGGGGATTTGCCGGGCGCGAGCCGGGTTCGGATCTCTATTACACGGGATTCGCCGTGCGCGGCATGGCAGTACTGGGTGGGTTGGATCTGGAGGTGGCTGAGAAGGTCGCCGGCTACCTCAAGCAACAGATCCGGCGGCAGTTGACAGTGATTGATCTGCTGAGCTGGCTCTATTCCGCCCTTGTCGTGCAGGCATCGGGTGGCGAGGATGTCTTGAGCAATACGGCCGAGAACTGGCCCGACCGTCTGGCGGAAATGCTCGAGGTCTTTCGGGCGGCGGATGGTGGCTATCGCAAGACCGAAGAAGGTGCGGCGGGCAGCATGTACCACTCGTTCCTGGTCGTACTGTGCTACGAATTGATTGGCCGTCCGCTGCCTCAGCCGCGCAAGTTGCTGCAGTTCGTGTTCGACCGGCAGCGCGATGATGGCGGCTTTGTGGAGATTGCGCCGATGAAGCGCAGCGGCACGAATCCGACTGCGGCGGGGACGGCGATCCTCACGATTCTCGGCGGGTTGGATGAGCAAGTCCGCGAAGATGTCCACGCCTTCTTGAAAGAAGTTCGCAGTTCCGAGGGAGGTTTTTTAGCCAACTCGCGAATTCCGTTTGCGGATGGGTTGTCGACCTTTACCGGGTTACTGACGGCTCAGGATTTAGGGTTTGATGACTTGTACGATGTGGCTCAGGTGGAGAGCTTTGCGAACAGCCTAGAGTTTCCCACGGGCGGATTCCGCGGGGCGAGTTGGGATGAAGCAGCCGATGTGGAGTATACGTTTTATGGGTTGGGGATCTTGGGATTGACCAAGACGGTTTGATTTATTGTTAACGCAACTTTCGACTCGCAGCCTCCAAATTATTCTCTCCCCTCGCCCTGGTACTCCGGGGAGAGGGGGCGGGGGGCACTGCGAGCGTCGTTCGACTTTGGTATTTCCCGGCGTTTGTTGTATGGTTGTCATTTCAGGACCGTGAGCTGCAAGTTAATCGTGCCCCTCACCCCCAGCCGCTCTTCCCGGAGTACCAGGGCAAGGGGAGCAGATTCCTTCATTTATTCAGCGGTTTTTGAAAAAAACATTGTGTAGATACCAATGCCCCAGATTATTGGGGCGAGGGGAGATTGGAATTAGCGGGGGACGCAATCGACTGATGCGTAAACCATTTGTGAATGCACTCTACCCAATCAACTCTTTCACCACGGTCCCATGCACGTCGGTAAAGCGGAAATCTCGGCCGCCGTAGCGGTAGGTGAATTTCTCGTGGTCGAAGCCGAGGAGTTGCAGCAGCGTGGCGTGCAGGTCGTGGACGTGGACCTTGTTCTCGACGGCGCGGAAGCCGAATTCGTCTGTAGCTCCGTGGACGTAGCCGCCGCGCACTCCGCCACCGGCCAGCCACATGGTGAAGCCGTGGTGGTTGTGGTCGCGGCCGTTGATCTTGCCTGCGTTCGAGCCCTTCTTGGGAAGCTCGACGGTGGGGGTCCGGCCGAATTCGCCCCCCCAGATGATCAAGGTTTCTTCCAAGAGTCCGCGTTGCTTGAGGTCTTTGATCAAGGCGCCGATGGCCTGGTCGCACTCTTTGGCGAGCCGTCGGTGATTGACTTCGATGTCGTCGTGACTGTCCCACGGTTGCCCTTCGCCGTGCCAGACCTGCACGAAGCGGACACCGCGTTCAATCAAGCGACGCGCAATGAGTATCTGCCGGGCCTGGGTACCCGTGCCGTACATTTCCTGAATGTGCTTGGGTTCGCGCGTGATATCAAAGGCTTCGGCCGCTTCCTGCTGCATCCGATAGGCCAGTTCGAAGGATTGGATGCGTGATTCCAGTTGGGCTTCGTTCTGCCGGTCGGTCTGGTACTGTTGATTGAGTTGCCGGAGCAGATCGAGCTGTTGCCGCTGCTGGCCGTTGGTGACGCGTTTGTTCTCGATGTGTTCGATCAGTTTTTCAATGGCGGTGTGCTTGGTGTCAATGTAGGTGCCCTGGTAGATGCCGGGCAGGAATCCCGACTGCCAGTTCTGGGACTCTTGAATGGGATAGCCGCCGGGGCACATGGCGATGAACGCCGGCAGGTTTTGGTTCTCGGTCCCCAGGCCGTAGGTCATCCAGGATCCAAAGCTGGGTCGAACCGCGCGGGCTTCGCCACAGTTCATCAGCAACAACGACGGTTCATGATTGGGAACATCGGCGTGCATGCCGCGAATGACGCAGATGTCGTCAATCGATTCGGCCGTTTTGGCGAAGAGTTCGCTGACTTCGATGCCACTTTGGCCATACTTCTGGAACTTGAACGGCGAGGCAAACGCGGCACCCGTCTTGCGTTCGGTGGGAAGGTTCGGAACAGGCAATTCCTTGCCGGCGAATTCGGTCAGGCGGGGTTTGGGATCAAACGTATCCAGATGCGAGGGGCCACCGTTCATGAAGAGGTGGATGACACGCTTGGCCTTCGCGGGAAACTGCGGCGGGCGGGCTGCCAAAGGATGAATGGGGTCCACCAGCGTGGGAGCAGCGTGAGCCTCATTCAACAATTGTCCCAGTGCCAACGCCCCGAAACCCATGCCGGATCGAGTCAGGGCTTGGCGACGCGTCAACAGTTCGGAAGGAATGTGCGGCAACATGGATCACCGGGAGGGATTGCTGGCAGGATGCTGATGGTTCATTTTAACACGGATGGAGGAGCTGGCTATTGAGAATGACGAATGACGAAATCCGAATGTCGAAAGAATGACCAATGATCAATGCCTAAAGGGAAGGAAATGGAACAAAGGACAAAGGGCTAATGACAAAGGACGAATGCCCAACCTCCCATTGACCCCCCGCATAGGTTGGGTAACATAGCACAACTTGACCAGTGGGTCGCACAAGCTTTGTTCGGATCGGTCCACAAGACCCTTCTCGGACAATTGCGGGGTTACCCCGCAGAGGAACTGTTGTTCGACTTTCGCAGCGTGAATTGTCGTCCCAGGGTGATCGTACCCTGGAACGACAATTCGGCACAGGAGTGAGTTGTGCGGCCCGCTGGCCAAGGTTTTTGATGTGGCAGGCATTGCAGGCCGAGATTTCCGACATTTTGTCGCGGCCAATTCCCGGTATGGCACGTCGAAAAGATCAAGAATCCCTAACAAAACCGGTTGTGGGAAGTTCAGAACCGCGATATTTCAAGCGGTTCTGAACTGACGCAGAGGTTTTGTTAGAGTTTATCAGAATAAAAAGTTTTTCACTCGTTCCCACCGCGCTCACAGGTTGCATTACCCGAACCTTTGCCCCCTCGCAATCATAGAACCTGATGGGCCTTTTCGATTTCATACTGGGAATATTCGGCTGGCGCTCTGCACCCGTGGCGCCACCGGGCAGCAATCAGCGACGCCCGTCACGTCGCCGTCCCCAGCCCCGACCAACCAAAAAGTTTCGCCACCGACGTCCCAGCCGGCACGTTGTGCTGGCACCGTTGAGACGACAGGCTCGACACCCTCCACAAACGCCTCTCGATGAAGTCACCGTCCCCACGCTGCCCTATCCGTTCGCGCGGATCTCCATCCTGGGCGGGTATCTGGATTTCAGCCGTGATGGTGATCACGCACGGCTGGCGGGAATGGGGCTGCCTGATTTTCAGGACCCGGCCCAGTTGGCCGACTGGCTCGGAATTCCCGTCGGCAAGCTCGCCTGGCTGATTCATCGCTGCGAAGAAGGACAGCGACCACGTGACCCCCGGAGTGCTCACTATCACTACCGCTGGGTCAAGAAGCGCAAGGGTGGCTATCGGTTGATCCAGGCCCCCAAGACGCTGCTGAAATCTGTGCAGCTGAAAATCCTGCGCGAAATTCTGGATCTGATTCCCGTGCATGCGGCCTGTCACGGGTTCGTCACGCGGCGTTCGATTGTGACCAATGCTCAACCGCATACGGGCAAGCGGGTCGTCGTGAAACTCGATCTGGAGAATTTCTACACCACCGTCAACCACTCGCGCGTGGTCGCGATCTTTCGCAGCCTGGGATATTCCCGGGAGGCGGCAATCTGGCTGGCTGGACTGACGACTGCCGCGATTCCGCCAGGTCTGGACGTGCCTCAAAGCGACCTCTGGTTGCTGGCGGCCTACCAGGGCCGTCATCTGCCGCAAGGCGCGCCGACTTCGCCCACGCTGGCCAATCTGTCCGCCTTTTCGCTCGATTTGCGATTGGCCGGACTCGCGCGGACCTTTCGAACTCAATACACGCGCTACGCCGACGACCTCACGTTTTCCGGCTCGCAGAAGTTCCTCAATAGTCTGTCAACATTTCTGCCGTTGGTGGGCCAGATCATCAAGAGTGAACGGTTCCGCCTGCACCCGAAGAAGCGCCAGGTATTGCGGAGCAATCAGCAGCAAAAGGTGACGGGAGTCGTGGTGAATTCGCGCGTGAATGTCGATCGCGACGAATACGACCGCGTGAAAGCGCTGTTGCACAACTGCCTGCTGCGCGGGGTGAGCACTCAGAACCACGACCAGCGCCCGGACTTTCCCCAGCATGTCCTGGGACGGATCGGACACATCAAGCACCTCAATCCGGTACGCGGCGAGAAACTGCTGGAGATGTTTCGTCGAGTCGACTGGACGGCGTAACCGATGTGGTGGTATCTCCCGTGGTGGCTGGTGATTTGTAATGGAAATACGGCCCTGGGCGTCGCCATTGTCAATCGCCTGCACGGCTACCGACTGCCCGAGCGGCTGGTGCATCTCAGCCACAAGATTCACTATCTATTGCTGGTGATTGTGCCGTGCGTAACGCTGCTCGTTCCCGGCTGGTTCGCTCCGGGGTTATTGCGAGGTGCCAGTTGGTCGGCCTTGCATCCCGGTTGGTGGCTGGTGTTCGCGATCTGTGCGGTGACCTCGTTGATCTTCTGGGGCAGCGTGATCCGCCGTCACTGTCGACGAACGCCCACCCAGCAATTGCGGATTCAAACTCAGCAGCGCGATATCGCGGCCGAACTGGGCGCCGCACCGGTCGGTGACGGGCCCTATCGCTGGATGACGCGGCTGCCGGGCAACGAGGTCTTTCGCCTGGAGATCACGCAGCGCGACGTCCTCATCCCACGGTTGCCGGCGGCCTGGGAAGGGTTGTCGATACTGCATTTCAGCGACGCTCATTTCATTGGGACGGTGGGGCGTGCGTATTTCGAAAAAGTGATCGCACACGCTCAGAGGCTGTCGGCGGATCTGATTTGTTTCACCGGCGATCTGCTGGATGACATGGCATTGGCATCGTGGCTGCCCGAGACTCTCGGCCGCCTGCACGCGCCGCTGGGACGTTATTACATCCTGGGCAATCACGACTGGCAGTTGGACATGGACGCCATTCGCCAGGCGGTGAATCGGTTGGGTTGGCAGGATGTCTCAATCGCTGGTCACCAGCTTGAGCGGGACGGACACATCCTGCATCTGGCTGGATCCGAATATCCGTGGATCGATCATCAGCCCACATTTGAGAACGTGCCCGAAACGGCATTACGCATCCTGCTCAGTCACACCCCGGACAACCTCGGTCGAGCACGGCGGGACCGGGTCGATCTGATGCTGTCGGGACACAATCATGGCGGACAGATTCGTTTGCCAGTGATTGGGCCGGTGTACTGTCCCAGCCGGTTCGGGTGCTACTATGCCGCGGGTCTGTTCTTCGAATCTCCCACGCTGTTGCACGTCAGCCGGGGACTCGCGGGACGGCATCCGTTGCGGTATGGATGCCTACCGGAGGTGACCAAGTTGGTGCTGCATCGGTTGAAGTGAGGCGGGCTGGTTAGTGAGTCCCGAATGAGCTTCCTCATGGCACGTGTGACGTGTAGACCAGGATGGCCGCCCTCGGCCGTCGCCTTGTTGGCAGTTGAGCACGAATTGGCAGCGGGTCGGGTGTGGTAGCTGGAGTTGTGCTGTTTGGTGTAGACTCGATTGCCAAGTCGCATTGAAATGAAAGGCGACGGCCGGGGGCGGCCATCCGACAGGGTTAAAGGCGTCTCGGTCTTGCTCGAACATTTGACATGACTGGTGTGGTTCCATGATTGTAGTGGGCTGGACAAGAATCCTACCGCTGCTGTCGTTCATTGCGGCCGCCGTGCTCGCTGTCGGTCTGGTGGAGGCCGACGACCAGGTTTCGCCTGCCGCTGGCGAAGTCGTCAGCGAACCAGAGATCTCGTCCAGTGACCGCTTGCACTGGGCCTTTCAGCCATTATCAAAGTCCGAGGTGCCTGCGGTTCGAGATGTCGCCTGGCCGGTTAATGCGGTCGATCGCTTTGTTCTTGCCCAACTGGAGGCCGCCCAGTTAACGCCGTTGCCGCCCGCTGATCGGTTGACCTTTCTGCGTCGCGTCATGTTTGATTTGACGGGCTTGCCGCCGACACCTGCCGAACAAGCGGCTTTCCTGGCGGATCCCGCGCCGGAGGCTCGGGAGCGTTTGATTGATCGTTTGCTGGCGTCGCCCGCGTATGGTGAGCGGTGGGCTCAACATTGGCTGGATCTGGGCCGGTTCGCCGAGACGGACGGGTACGAACATGATGATCTCCGGCCGAACGCCTGGCGGTTTCGTGATTGGGTGATCGAGGCTCTCAATGGTGATCTGCCCTACGATGAATTTGTCCGCTGGCAACTCGCGGGCGATCTGATTCGGCCGGACGATCCTGCTGCGTCCGTGGCGACGGGGTGGTTGCTGTGCGGGCCCGATATGCCTGATATCAACATTCAGGAAGAACGTCGGCACACGGTCTTGAACGAGATGACGTCGACCGTGGGAGCCGTGTTTCTGGGCCTGCAAGTGGGGTGTGCCCAGTGCCATGATCACAAATATGATCCGTTGAGCCAGGCCGATTTTTATCGTCTGCGAGCCTGTTTTGAAGCGTGTGAGATCTTCCGGGACCATCCCATTCCCACGCTGGTTGAACGGGCCGCATACGCAGCACGGGAGAAGGAACGAGGGGCCGCCAGCGGCGATCTGGAACCACGGCTCGCTAAATTAATGGAGGCCGCAGAACAGAGATTGCGGGACAAGAACCCCGACCTGAAACCGAATCAGAAGGAATTGCTCGCGGCCCTGACCGACAGCGAGCGCGAGCAGCATCAGGAGTTGTCTCGGCAGCGCGATCAGCTGCCGAAACTACCGGAGTTGCCCGCCGGTCGAGTCATGCGCGAAGGGGCACCGAAAGTGTGTCGGCTGGCAATTCGGGGCGATTTTCGCCGCTTGGGAGCGGAGCTCGCGCCCGCCTGGCCGCGGGTACTGCGAGTGGCGACGGACCCGAATGAGGGCCCTGCCCCGCAAACCAATTCACGGCTGGCGCTCGCTCAGTGGTTGACCCAGCCCGAGAATGTCCTAGCTTGCCGGGTCATCGTGAATCGGGTCTGGCAGCATCATTTTGGTCAGGGGCTGGTGCGGACCCCCAGTGACTTTGGCACGATGGGTGTCAGTCCGACTCATCCGGAATTGCTCGACTGGCTGGCTCGAGAATTCCCGCGCCACGGCTGGAGTCTGAAGTGGCTACACAAGCTGTTGCTGATGTCCGCGACCTATCAACAGGCCAGCCGGCCCGATTCGTCCGAGTGGTCGGACATGACGCGTCAGATGGCTCAAGCAGCGTGGCTGAAGGCGAAGAGTGCGGATCCTCAGAACAAGTTTTTGAGCCGTATGCCGCGCGTGCGATTGGAGGGCGAGGCGATCCGCGACAGCATGCTGGCGGCAGCGGATGAGTTGAATACCCGACGCGGCGGACCGGGTATTCGGCCTCCGCTGCCGGCCGAGATGGTGGCAATGTTGCTCAAGAATCAATGGCCCGTGACGCCGGATGTGACCGAGCATCGCCGGCGCAGCGTGTATCTGTTCGTCCGCCGCAATCTGCGTTATCCGCTGTTCGAAGCCTTCGACCGGCCCGATTCCAACGCGAGTTGTCCTCGGCGGAATCAATCGACGATTGCTCCGCAGGCACTGATCCTGCTGAATTCGGAAGTGTCATTGGCGGCCGCGCAGGACCTGTGTGGATCAGTGCTGCAAAGCGAGCCATCCGAGCGTGCTGGTCAAGTGACGCTGGCCTATCAGCGGACAGTCGGACGGTCGCCACGCACAGAGGAATTGCAGACGGCACTCGATTTTTTACGGACTGCGACGGAACGCCTGGAAGCTGCGAAGCGGCCGGCGAGCGACCTCGCGATACCAGACCGCTTACCGGCCGGCGTGAGTGTGGAATACGCTGCGGCATTCACCGATTTTTGTCT
>CAMAVF010000202.1 GCA_945861445.1 Planctomicrobium piriforme
GATTTGCAGGTCCACGTTGACTCAGCCAATTTCGAAAAATCGCAGGCCCGACCCCGGCGTATAGACATAAGGCTTCGATGTGACAGATACCGTGACAGCAACGCCCGCTGACCTTCCGCCTCAAGAACTCGGCCAAACTGGAGCTGGACAGGGCCACGGAAGTGTTCGCACGACAGGTGTCGCAGATGACCCGCGTTCGGTTCCGATTCTCGACGTGCATGACGTCACGGTGGCGTATCACCACAAGCCGGTCCTGTGGGACGTCGATTTGACGCTCCGTGAACCGCATCTCGTCGGCATTATCGGCCCGAATGGGGCCGGAAAGAGTACGCTCCTAAAGGCGATTCTGGGCCTCGTACCTCTGGCGAGCGGCACCGTCAGCATCTTTGGCCAGCCGTTGGCGAAGCAGCGCAAACTGATTGGTTATGTGCCCCAGCGAGAAAGCGTGGACTGGGATTTTCCGATCAGCGTGCTCGATACGGTCTTGCTGGGGACGTATGGTCGGCTCGGCTGGTTTCGACGTCCCGGCCGGGCGGAGCGTGAGCGAGCCCACGCGTGCCTGGAACAGGTGGGCCTCGCGGATTTTGCATGGCGGCAGATCGGGCAACTGTCGGGTGGTCAGCAGCAACGAGTATTTCTCGCCCGAGCCCTCGCCCAGGATGCGCAGATCTACTTCATGGACGAACCGATGGCCGGGGTTGATGCGGCTACGGAACGGGTCATCTTTGAATTGCTGCAGGCTCTGCACGCCGCGGGGCGGACAGTATTTGTCGTCCATCATGACCTGAGAACTGTGGGCGACTACTTCGATTATGTGGTGTTGCTGAACCTGCGATTGGTGGCCAGCGGTCCGACCAAACAGGTCTTTACGCCGGAGAAGTTGCAGGCGGCTTACGGCGGCCGTCTGCCGATTCTGGATGCAGCGGCGGAAGCCTTGCGGACCCGGGAAGCTGGGCATGATCACCTATAACACACTGATCGTGCTGGTGGGAACCAGCCTGCTCGGGGCGAGTGCCGGACTGGTCGGTAGCTTTGCAGTGCTGCGGCGTCGCAGCCTAACCGGCGATGCTTTGGCCCACGCCGCGCTGCCCGGATTGTGTCTGGCATTTCTGGTCGTAGGAGAACGCAGTCTGCCCGCGATGTTACTGGGTGCGTTTCTCTCGGGGCTGGTGGGTATCGGCTGCATTTCGGCGTTGCGACGCTGGACGCGCATCAAAGAAGACACGGCGATCGGCATCATTCTGAGCGTCTTTTTTGGTGCGGGGATTGTCCTGAGCCGTTGCATTCAGAACTTGTCGGCGACTGGCAGCAAAGCGGGGCTCGATTCGTACATCCTGGGCAAGACTGCCGGCATGATCTTTCAGGATGTCATGTTGATCGCCGGGTTGGCGGCGTTTTGCCTGGGTGTGTTGTTGCTCTTTTATAAAGAGTTCCGCGTGGTCGCGTTTGATCCCAGCTTCGCGCGAGTTCAGGGTTGGCCGGCGGGAATACTGGATCTGTTGTTGATGGCCTTGATTGCCGTGGCAGTGGTGATCGGATTGCCGGCGGTCGGGGTGGTACTGATGGCTGCGTTATTGATTCTGCCCGGAGCCAGTGCTCGATTCTGGACCGATGAGCTCGATCGGTTGCTCGTGCTGGCGACTGTGTTCGGTCTCTTTACAGGAGCGATCGGTACGCTGATCAGCACCTGGTACAGCCTGTTGCCGGCGGGTCCGATTATTGTGCTGACGGGAACGGCGCTGTTCCTGTTGTCCTTATTCTTCGCACCGCGTCGCGGAGCCCTCGCCCGTTGGATGTTGGCTCGTCGCGTTCATCTGCGGCTGGGACAGAATAAACTGCTGACCCTGCTGCATGACCTGTCCGAGCCCGCATGGCCGGGGGAATCTGCCTGGTCAGCCCAGGACTTGTCGAGTCGCAAGTCCTGGCCGGCGGGACAGCTCAAGCGGCTGTTGCACCAGATGGTACTCGGCAAATTGGTCGACATCACGGTGGATGGACGCTACCGTTTTACGGCAGAAGGCTGGCAGAAATCGGCAGAACTGGCCCGCAATCAGCGAATGTGGGAGTTGATTCTGACCGAGCATGCCGAATGGTCGGGATCGCTCGCCAATCTCGAACACACCGAGGTTCAGGAGTGCGTGCCGGCCGAGTTCTATTTGCAACTGGATCGGGAGTTACGGGAACGGGGCCGTTATCCGAAGGTTCTAGCTCAAGGTCAATGACGCTCGCCAGAAGAGTTTTTAGCCACTGATTCACACGGATTGAACACGGATTAGAACAGACGAAAACGGTTCGTTACTCAGTTGTTAACAACGCAAAATGGGACCGGCTTGTGATCGCCAGATGGATTTAGAATAGGTTGACCCAATCCGTGTTCAATCTGTGTCCATCCGTGGCTAAAAGATCCCTCCTTCTTGACTTGCTAGTTCGAGCGAAGCTCAGTCTGTGGTAAACTCCTGGCATTGATTTCCACTCTCGGCCTGAAAGAAACAGCATGGCAACGTCGCTGGAACAGAATATCTCGCGGGAAAAAATCTTTGCCGCGAGCCTCGAATTTTTCCTTGATCCCATCAAGCCGTACTTGCAGGACGATACCGTGACCGAAATCATGGTCAACGGCCATGATGAGATCTACATCGAGCGGCGCGGGCAGTTGGAGGAGACCAATGCCCGGTTCGAAAGTGCCGATACCCTGCTGTCGGCAGTGCATAACATCGCACAGTATGTGGGGCGTGAGATTGACGAGATGCGGCCCGTTCTGGATGCCCGACTGCCGAATGGTTCGCGCGTGCATGCCGTGATTCCTCCCAGCGCCCGGCGCGGCACTTATCTCACGATCCGTAAGTTTTCCAAAGAGCGGCTGACGTTGGATGACCTATTGGAATTCGGCAGCCTGTCGGAGGCCTCCAAGGAGTTTCTGGAGATTTGCATTCGGCTGCGGAAAAACATCATCGTTTCGGGTGGTACTGGCACCGGAAAGACGTCGCTGTTGAATGCGCTGTCGAAGGCGATTCCCGATGAGGAACGCGTCGTCGTGATCGAAGACAGTTCGGAATTGAAACTGACGCAGAAGCATTGCCTCTACCTCGAGGCCCAGCAGGGGGACTCGCTGGGACGTGGCAAGCTGACCATTCGCCAATTATTCGTGGCCTCACTGCGGATGCGGCCCGATCGGATTCTGGTCGGCGAAGTGCGCGGGGGCGAGGCCCTCGATATGATCCAGTCGATGTTGAGCGGCCATTCCGGCAGTCTGACGACGGTCCATGCGAATTCGGCTCGCGATGCGTTGATCCGGCTGGAGACGCTGTCGTTGATGTCTGATGTGTCGATTCCGATTTATGTCGCCCGTGCTCAGGTTGCTTCGGCGATTAATCTGATCGTGCAGATCGCGAGGTTCTCCGAAGATGGCTCACGAAAAATCGTCGCCATTTCCGAAGTCCAGGGTCTGCGGGAGAACGAGTATCAGCTACAGGATTTGTTTGTGTCGCGTCGCACGGGCCTCACGCGGGCCGGAGCCGTGATTACCGAATTGGAAAGTGTTGGGACTCAACCCACGTTTGCTCGTGAAGCGTTTGAACACGGGCTGGAGCGACTGGTTCAGTTTTCGGCGCCGCTGTGGGATTTGACGCCGCCGGGGCGATAGATTTCGTTGGAACGTGTTTCCACGACGCTACATACGGTCACGTGTCGGGTTGTCTTTTGGCCTCCAATGGTGTGCCACGGCGATAGTTCCCCAAGAAAATCTGCCAAAATCGACGCAACATTCCACTCGCAAGGGTGTTGAAACGCAGGCAAAATACGTTGTAAGATGATAGGGAGAGTCTGCAGAGAGCGGTTGCGCCGCGGGTTTTTTGTGTGGGCGGCCTTGTTCGCGGCGCGGTTAGGGGAAGCGGTCAGGGGAATTTTCGGGCGTCAAATTGCGAATCCGTTGGTGACAAGCAGGCGAGTCGATGTAGAATATGAATCGGCGCCATTCGACAAAATCGAGGAGTGACGGTCGGCACGGTGCCGCGACATTGGACTACGTACTGACTTTGGCCGTGTTGTTCACAATGTCCGGGGTCGTGGTGGGCTACGGTCGACGCATGATGCAATTGGTGTATGAAATGACCGGCTTCTTCCTCGCGTGGCCGTTCATGTAATGCCGTCAGACGTTTCAAACTGAATTCGCACTCCCCACTTGAGACATATTGCCGTCGCTAAAGGACGCATGCCATGCGTAAGCCCAGAACATTTCGTGAATTGCTCGATCGGTTGCACAACGACCAAAGCGGCGCTGTGAGTCTGGAGACGATTCTCATCATCGGCGCGATCGCCATGCCAATCCTGATTTTCCTGTTGAAATATGGCTGGCCGAAGATCAAGAACTACTTCAACAACTCGTTGGATAACCTGCAAAATTCCAGCAATGCCGTGACTAACGGTAGCTGAGCCGTGTCGTTTTGCGGCCGCTGGGAGGGCGAGGCTTCCGCCGGTCCGCAAATTCCGCTGAGATCGATTGACTCAGCGGTTCGGCACGAACCTGACCCTCCCGCGATCCCGCCTCAGGACTGACAGAACGTCGCCAGATGGTTTCCACAGTCCTGCTGCTGGGGTTTGCACTGGCGGCGGCCATCACCGATGTGTGCTGGAAGAAGATTTATAACTGGACGACTTACCCCGGAATTCTGACAGGTTTTTTGGTCAGCGCCTGCGAACCGCACGGGATCGGTTGGGAGGAAAGCCTGCTGGGAATTGTGGGCTGCGGGTTGATCATGGTGTTCTGCTTGCTCTGCTTTCCCATGGGGGCAGGGGACGTCAAGTTGATCACCATGCTGGCGGCCTTTCTGGGCTGGTATCATGGGCTGGAATGCATGTTGTGGACGTTCGTCCTGGCAGCGATTCTGGCACTGTCGATCGTAATCTGGAAATTTGGAGTCTGGACGCTGGTGCTGCGAGGTTTCAAGCAGATTTGGTTTCTGGGGGCATATCGCCAGTGGTTGCCCCTGTCTGCCGAAGAACGTCAGGCCCTGCAACCGGACATGTTTTTAGCCCCGGCGGCGCTGGTGGCCGTCACCATCGTCGAGTTTTCCCTGTTCCGTTGAACGACAGTCTGACACGCTTTCACCTGACGAGAATTCTGACGAATTCTTCTACGAACTCCTCGTGGCACCGGGATGCTGCCCCATGCATCGCGCCGTAATGCAAGCCTGCTTGCCGTGGTTTTTCTGGCTCTGTGTGGCCGGCGGGCTGGTGGTATTGCTGGTGCAATTCTGCGGTGGCCAGTGTGACTGGCGTCGTCTCCGCCGATTGCCGCAGGGTGAAGACGGGGCCGTGCAAAGCCTGAGCCTGGTGCTGACCCTGCCGGTCTTTCTGATGCTGGTGCTGTTCATCGTCCAGATCACGCAGATCATGGTCGGCATCATGATGGTGAATTACGCCGCGTTCGCGGCGGCCCGGGCAGCCTCGGTCTGGCTTCCGGCCGAAGTCTCAATGGATCCCACGCTGTTTGATGATCCGTCGAGTTCCGCGTTTTACCTGAATCAAATGAGCGGTGGTCCCGAGCGTGCCAATGTGCTGTTCGGCCTTGTATTTGAAGATCCGACGCGACCGGGTGTGATGCAGCTTCAGCCGGGCGGCGAACAGGTCAGCGTCAAGACTCAAAAGGTCGTGCTGGCGGCATTGATTCCCTGTTTGACGATCAGTCCGTCGCGGGATGTGGGGGTTGCCAATCAACTTCCCAACTGGCTGCAAAACACGTACATCGCATTGCGGAAGCTGTATCCGCAAGTCGATCCCAAGTCGAAATCCAACCAGCGCATCCCCCAGCGGTTGTTGAACAAGTTGTCGTATGCCGCCAGATTTACGACGGTGATCCTGGAATGGCAAAATGTGGCTCACCCCCAGATGGATGTTGTTTCTGGACCCACCTACAACCCGATGGCTCATCCGGATCCTGACGTGCCGCGCTGGAACGCCAATGAGGTTGGTTTTCGCGATCCGGTGACCGTACAGATCAAGCATCGATTCGCGTTGCTGCCCGGCATCGGCCGAATTCTGGCCACGCCGGTCACGTCTCCCACGACACCGGTCGGTGGATCCACAGGGTTGGCTGGGGATCGGGTGGCGAGTCAGATCACGATGCGTGCCGGGCGCGGCCCACGCGAACTCTATACGGTCGATCTCAATGCCACCGCCACGTTCGTCAATGAAGGCTACAAATCGGTGCTCCGCTATGCTGTCCAGCCCTAAACACGACTGCCTGCAACGGCTGGTCGCCCTGGCGCTGGGGCGTGTGGGGAAAATCCGGACATTGCACTCGGACGAACGGGGCACCATCAGCGTCCTCTCTGTGATCGCGCTGGTGATGCTCACCATGTTGATGGGCATGATTCTGAATGTCGGCGAGCAGATCGACGACAAGATTCGGATGCAAAATGCCGCGGACGCCGCAACGTACTCCAGCGGAGTCGTCATGGCTCGCGGGATGAATTCGATTGCCTTTACGAATCATCTGCTGTGCGAAACATTCGCCCTGACTGCCTATTACCGAGAAGGGCGCGACCGCTTTGCCGAGTCCCTGGTGCCGGAAATTCTGGATGCCTGGCAGTCGGTGGGGACACAATTGGGAGCGGCCGAATTCCAACTGTTCAAAAACATGGCGCCGACCATTGCTCCCAAGATCCAGATGGAGCGGCAGATCGTCAAGGCGTTTGGAGATTTGACAGCGATCAAGTCGAGATTGCTGTTGACTCCCTTGGAGACCATCCTCGGTATTTCTGAACCGGCCGTGCAAACTGGAAATGTCAGTCAAGAAGAGGCGGCATTGACGCATCTGATTCCTGTCTTCCAGCGGGCAGTGGTTCAGTCCGTCCCCCAGGCTGCGGTGGGGATCACGCAGGAGCTCACCCGTCGAAATACGACGGTGCGTGGTGCCGGGCAGCCGCAATGCGTGCTGTGGAACACGCGGACCGAGCCCCTGCTGGCACAGAACCAGTCCGACCCCTATCAGCGCCTGCTGCCGGCACTCGATCCCACCTACGAAGGACCCGACTATCTTTATCTGAAGCCGTCCGAGGCGGGGATGTATCTGGCGAATTCCGTGAGCCGTCGAAACCGATTGGCGAACGCCTATCTGAGCAAGTGGAATCTGAACAATATCAATGATGGCGACCCCGACAACCTGGATCTGCGCCCCTTCGAGCGTGAAAGTTACGGCCAGGGGGGTCGGGTGTCGGCCAAGATGTCGCAGTTCATTAATCTATGGCGAGGTTTCACGCAGGCCAAACTGAGTCAATTGTTGAATCTGGATTTCCCCAATACCAATCTGCCGCACATGTTGAGAATGCGGGATCCGGGAATGACTCAGCAGCAGTATCTGGAGAACGAATTCACGTTTGTGGCCGCGGTTTACCGCAAGCAGCGCCAACCGACGATGCCGGGCATGTATCGGGCTCCGATCACGGGCGATTCGCTCGCTTTTGCCCGCGTGTCATTGTATTTGCCCGTTCCGAGATACATCACAGGCGGCGGCTGTCCCAATTTCTTGTGTCGGCAGACCATCAATTTCGTCGGCGACACGCGGTGTGTGACCTGTCGAGATCCGTGGCCTCGTGAATGGTCGCTGTTCAATCAGAACTGGGCCGCCAAGATGACCCCCACGTCCGCCGAGAGCACGGTGGCATTGATTCAAACCAATCCCCAGGGCTTTGCCCCGGGAGTGACACTACCGAATTTTGGTTCCATTCAGGTCCAGGATTTGAAGGCGATTAATACGCATTAAGTGATTCATGCAAACGCACACCAACCCTCAACGCTCTGCAAAACTCCACCGATCGGGCCTCGCGCCGCTCGAATTGGTTCTGGCGTTGCCGTTGTTGTTAAGTGTTATGGCGCTGATTGTGAATTTTGGGCATGTGGCCACATGGAAGATTCGAGCGGCAACGAATTCGCGGCTGGCGATGTGGCGGCATCGGCCCATGTGGAATGCGGATGGTGATCCCAAGCCGATGAGCTGGTGGCCCCAAGGGGCGCGGATGGGAGTAGCGGGCACCTCGCGGATTTCGCAGGTCGATCCGATCTGGAACCGAGCGGCCATTGCCCAGGCCTGGATCAAGGGGCCGATTTTTTCGGCTGGCCGGGGTTACCTGGTCCTGCGCGATAAGCGCTTCAATGAAATGAGTGAAGGTGTCTCGCAAGGGACGTCCAACATCTCACAGCGATATCCCTTCTTGCCGGCGATGGGCTCCATGTCGCTCAATGTAAATCATTCGCTGCTGGATAGCGCGTGGCAGTTTCACACGATGGGGTATAATTTTAACGAGAATCGTCGCGCGAATGGCTGGTGGCAACTGGAGGACAATCCTGAATGGGCCCAGGAAAAGCAGGTGTTGCTCGAAGCCGACGCCCGGATCGTCAATAACCCTCAACGTGAGTTAATGCGGCCGCTGGATCGCGATCTCGACTTGATTTCGGGGGGCTACCAGTTCGACTTTTATGCCCGACACAGTCCAGTGGCGAACAACGATCCGCAGGTGGTTCGGCAAACGGCGATCATCAACAACGGCGGGTTGCTGGACCGCATCAAGGGCAATCAAGCGTTTAACACGGACGGCGTTTGTGAGCGGATGGCGAAGAGCTACCTGAGAATGTATCAGGATCAACTCGCGATTGCCCAGGCGATGATGCCGCCCCCTCAAGCCCAGATCGACCAGCTCCAGCAGTGGATCATGGAACTGCAGAGTTTTGTTGCAACACTGCCGTAATCGTCCTACAGGTTCTTACGTCTATGTCTGGCGACGACATTGCTGCGACCGATTCGCCTGCACCTCAAAAAATCGTGCCAGAAGCCGCGGCGCCACCCAAACCTGCCCCGTCGTTGCAATCATTGGCACGTCGCCTGTCCAGCCGGACGACCGATTTGTTGGCCATTGCCATCGTCCTGATTGGCGGGTTGACCTTGGGACGTCAGATGCTGCAGTGGTGGCATGAAGATGTCCCGCAAGTGCTCGATGTCGGGCCGCTGGAGAATCTGGGGACCGAATGGGGAGCGAACTCGCAGCCAGTCGCCCTGGAGTTTGGTAACAGTCCGATGCGGATGACGCGCCAGCTCTTTACCGAGGGTGGCTCGCGTACGGCACTCGATGCGGTCCGCGAGCAATGCCAGACGGCACTGGTCACCGCCTTACCGCCGGAGTTTCCGCCGGACGAGGCCGAGCGCGAACAGTTGGAGTTATTTGCCACGCGGACTCCCGATGTCGAGCAACCGGGGCGCTGGCAGCTCTACACGCTGGGCGGGGGCCTGGTGAGCGTCGTCGGAGTCAGAACTTTTGATGCCCCGAGTGGAAATTTGGATGGTGCGAGTCCCTCGGCGACGCGGCGTGTGATATGCTGGGGGCTGGTTTTCCCGGGTCTGTCAGATGGAACGTGGACGGCCTACACGTTTGTCAGACGGCAGGGTAAGGGTCCACAGTCGCCAGGTTCGTCATCCTCAAGTGCGACGTCAACGGGATTCGACTTGTCTCGATGGGAACTTCCCCACGGGTGCCAGCGAACGGTATTGATGCAGGAAGCGGGACAAACCGGGTTGATGGGATTCCGAGGACGGCTCGATCCTGCAGGCTGGCAGAGCCACTTCGACAGTTGGCTGCAGGTCCGTGGGTGGCGGCAGGTAGATCCGTGGCAGCACCAGGCCGGGGGTTGGTCCAGCCGATTTGTGAGTCGCGAGGCGGGTCGGGCGAACGAGTCGACAATTCAAATCCAGTTTCATCCGCAAGGCATCGATCAGGGCGTGGGTTTGATCCACTGGCTGCCGGGGCGCGAGTCGCCGCCGGTGGCGCCACCACCAACAGCACGAGGAACTCCATGAAAGGTGTCCCAGGTCTATTGATTGCCGTCGGCTTGGCAATTGCTGGAGGCCTTTGCAACTGGTTCTACATGGCCCAGAAATCGGCCGAGCTGGATCTGATCCAGTTTGTGGGAGTCGCAGAAGCGGGTATCAAGCAGGGGGACACGATCCAGGCGTCAAATCTGACTCCCATTCCGATTCCGCTGCGCTATGCCCAGCGCCTCAAGGAAGTGGCACCCACGTACAACGATATCTCCACGGTGGTCGGCATGACTGCGTATCGCGACTTTCAAGGGGGCGAATTGGTCCTCACACAGGACTTAAAGACTCCACCCAACAATGATTTGAAGCGTGACCTGGGTATCGACGAAGTGGCCATCTGGATCAACGTCGACAGCCGGGGCTTTGTCCCACAGTTCTTCTCGGGGGGCGACGAAGTCTCGTTTATCGTCGCTGCCGCGGGGGGCCATCAAACGTCCAATGCCAGTCAACCGGGCCAGATGATCGAGCAATCGACCGAGGTGATTGGACCGTTTTATATCCTCGCATTGGGAAATCGGCGCGGTACGGCCGAGCGAGCGAAGGCGTCGGGGATGTCGCAATCATCAGAAAGCGTGATTGCCATCCGAGTGAAGAAAGTGGCCGACAAACAATTGGACGAAAAGGCTCAGTTACTATTGAGTCGCTTGCGGTTGTCGGGCAATCAGGCATTGGGGCTGGTGATGCATTCCGAACGGAAGGCGAAGGGGCCATGAAGGTCTGGTTCAACAAGATGCACGACAGTCGCCGCTCCCTGGTGGATGTGCGCGATGGCGAGGTCCGTATCGGTCGCGACCCTCAGAATACGATCGTCCTGCAGAGTCCGTTGGTTTCAAAACAACATGCCATCGTGCGGCAGGTCGCCGGCAAGCTGCAGTTGGAAAACATCGGTCTGAATGGTTGCCTCGTCGGGGAACTGGAAGTGTTGGGGGGCGAGACGGTGGAGTTTTCGCCGGGCGAACGAGTTCGCATTTTCCCCTACACGTTGACGTTCGAAGCCGAAGCGGCGACGGCCATCAGTCGGGGAGAACTGGAAGCTCATCTGCGGTCGATCATGGCCGAGCTCGAGCTCAAGATTCACAAGAAGCTGCTCGAACGCTTCGATCTGTATGAGATCGAAGCCAACCAGATTGGCGACTCAGACAGCATCCTGCTGCTCGAAAACAACATTGAAGACGTCTGCCGCGAAGTCAATCTGTTCGGCCCCAGCAACGACGCGTTACTGGAAGAAGTCACGGGACTGACGCTGCGCGACTTATTGATCAACCAGTTGATCATGGAGAGCGATAAGGAGGGGCGCGATGAGATCTCCGCGCTGACCTCCAACGAGTTCGATATCCCGGCAACGCTGGTTCCCGAACGCGAGTCTGAACTCCACAATCTGCTGACGTTCGCTCGGGAGCGTTTGGAACTGCAGGTGGCCAACGACCTGAGTGCCAAGATCAACCGGGTGGAATCGAAGTTTGCGTCGGTGTTCCCGCTGGTCCGGCCGCACCTGCATACGGAGCTCAGAAAATACCTGATCTTGCGGACGTTGAAGAAGGATTTGAAGGACACCGTCTTCGGGTTCGGCCCATTGCAGGATCTGTTGCGAGCCCCCACGATCAGCGAAATCATGGTCGTGCGGAGCGACCAGATTTACGTCGAACGGGCCGGCGTGCTGGAGTTGTCCGGTCGGCGATTTATCTCTGACAAGGTGACCGAAACGATCATCGAACGCATTGTCACCCAGGTCGGGCGGCGTATCGACAAGAGCCAGCCGCTGGTGGATGCCCGGCTGCCGGATGGCTCGCGCGTGAACGCCATCATCCCGCCGTTGTCGATCAAGGGACCCTGCCTGACGATTCGTAAGTTCCCCGCCTACCGCTTCACCATGGACGATCTGATTGAGATGGGCTGTATCTCATCCTCGGCCGCCATGTTCCTGCGGGCATGCGTCATCGAGAAGAAGAACATTCTGGTCAGCGGCGGTACGGGCACCGGCAAGACGACGATGCTCAACATTCTGTCGAGCTTTATCACCTCGAAAGAGCGGATCGTCACGATTGAGGATACGTCCGAACTGCAGTTGCATCAGGACCACGTGGTCACGCTGGAAAGCAAGGCCGCCAACGTGGAAGGGGCCGGAGAGTATTCGATTCGCGATCTCGTGAAAAACTCGCTGCGTATGCGGCCCGATCGGATCATCGTCGGCGAATGCCGCAGTGCCGAGGCCCTCGACATGCTGCAGGCGATGAACACGGGTCACGACGGATCCATGACCACGGTCCACGCCAATAGTTCCGAAGAGGTCATCAAGCGTCTGGAAGTGCTGGTGCTGATGGCGGTCGATTTGCCCGTCGCGTCAATTCATCGCCAGATTTCCTCGGCGATCAATATCATTGTGCAGATCACGCGTATGGCCGGAGGACGCCGCATGGTCACGCAGATCTCGGAAGTCACCGGGATCGACCAGGATACGCAGCAGATCACCATCATTGATATCTTCAACTATCGAAATGGCGAGTCCCTGCAGGCGACCGGCTATCTGCCGTCGTTCCTCGGCACGCTGATGGCCAAGGACCTGCTCCAGTTGGAATTCCTCTATGGCGGTGGCCCGAACGAATTCCGGCGGCCGATCCCGACGTTCGCCCCGCCGAAGGATACCTCAGGGACGAAGGCCAGAATCATCAATCGCCGCAACGCGGCGCAGACGCCAGGATAAGGGGTCGGGCCTAGTCTGATGAAAAGTCGATGATTTTGGTTCGAATTGCCCTTGTCTGAAATCGCGAAATTTGTTTCATTTCTCGCATTTGTTTGCTTTCAACGGATTGAAAGGAACTGGCGATGGAGAGCTTAGTTGTCGAGTCACA
>CAMAVF010000203.1 GCA_945861445.1 Planctomicrobium piriforme
CTATCCCATTTCCACCGGGCCCCTTGAAGGAACCAACAATAAAATCAAACTCATGCAACGACGCGCTTATGGCTATCGCGATCTTAACTTCTTGACGCTCAAGATCCTTGGCGCACACAAGTCTCAACACGCATTAGTCGGATGAACCGTAAAATGTCGAACATCGGGGTTCTCCTCGCAGCACTTGATCGCTGTCGGGAAACCCACACAGGTGACGCCGCTTGGACTGCGCGATCAATGATTGCGAGAGAGAACGCCGCTGCGGACCGTTTGGATCATGAGTTTATTTCATTGGAAATGGCTGGCCGGCGGGGATCACCCCGTCAATCCAGAACATTGCCAATCATCAAGGCACCGACCAGTAGTCTGCCGTCAGTTTCTACCAGAGCGACCTCGCATTGATACGAGACGTCGAATCCTGAATCGTCGGCAGGCTCGAAAACTAGTTCGTGCCAGTCATCAAATCGCGACACATCGACCGGGGGAAATACCGGTTGCCGTTCGCGTCCGAGCAGCTCGCAGCGACCGGCAGCCGTTTGACTCACCGGATAGTGCCGAAAACGAACCGGTGGCGCAAGCGGATTGGTGGGATCATCTGGTTCCCCGGTTTGCACCGACCAGTCGGTGCGCAGCAGTGGTTCGAGGATCTTCCAGCCGAAGATTCTCTCCAGGTCGTCAGGAGTCGTGTGGAGTAAATTGTCCGGGGCCAGCAACTCATGCAGGGCCGGCCAGTTCTCCGCGATGATAGCGCTTCCCAATGCATTCAGGCATTGTTCGGCAGTGGCTGATTGGCTCATGCGTTTAGACCGATCTATTACTCCTTCTTGGATTCTGTCTCGGCTGGTTTGGGCTCGGCGGGCTTGTCGGCTGCGGGGCTTCCGGCGTCAGGTTTTGCTTTTTCCGCCTTGGTATCGGCTGGCTGGGTGGCATCGGAATCGGACTTGGTGGCCCCGGCTTTGGTGTCATCTGATTCGGATTTTGGCCGCCCGTCTCCAGCATCTCCCGCACCGCGACGACGTTTGCCCTGGCCGCCGCCCGTGCCGCCGCCAGAACCATCGCCCGGTCCGCCACCTCCGCCTGGTCGCGGTCCCGCAAATTTGGGATCCAGGGGTGGCGAATCCTTCTGGGATTCGGCGAGGGTCGGGGCCTTATTGATCAGCACGTCCATGACTTCAGCCTCTTGATCGGCCTTCTTGCCCTGCACTCCGTAGTAGACCCACAACTGGCGATTTCGCAACAAGGCGGGGTAGGTGTAGATATCGACTCGGGAGGCAGACATCGAGGTGTCCTGAAATTTCAACTGCTGGACGTCGGGCGTCTTGTTTCCCACGATCAGGTCGACGTGCTTCTTGGTCATGCCCCCTTTATTGAGGCGTTCGCTAAACTCGGCGTCCAATTTTTGGTGTGCGGCGGAGTGAGCCAGATGTGCGTTGGCCTCAACCGCAATCACGAGCACGCCGAGGCCGATGACGCCCCAGACAATGGCACGCTCGACCGGAGAACGGGGAGGCTTGACTGGCGCAGGTGGAGTTGCTTCGGACATGTTGATCTCCCTCGTGATAATCAGGATGAACACGGTGACGCGTCACTGCAGACCAGCAGCGGCGACATCGAGATGTGACGATATGAACTGGCGGTCCAGCGACTTAACGTCGCGTTCAGTGAAGGACGCAAGCCCCTGCTGAGTGGGCCCTTCGTTGCGGCCGCGCTCCATTGTGCCGTAGAAGCCTGCCAATATCCACTTCGCAGAGGTCTGGCTGGCTGGAACGGGTGCAGCCGCTAAATGGTGGAGTGTTTTCCAAACTGAGCGAAGCGAAGCGTGGCCCCCCCCCTTTATAAGGGGGGGCAGGGGGGTAGGGATTGTCGCCAACGCTTGGAATACCTGATTCTTTGCAGCTTTCGTTGGAGCGTACCTCTGTTGCATTGCGACTTTGGGCAACGCTCGTACCCCCCCTACCCCCCCTTATAAAGGGGGGGAATCGGAACGATGCTTTGCATCGCTTGTGAGCAAGGTCCGCCCTGACCCCTTGCAACTGAAATTGCCAAGGACAACGGACAAAGGACCAAGGACAAACTCACTAACAATGCCACCACGGATGCGGGTCCCGATTTTCGTTCGAAATCATCTTGCGAAAATGGGCGTGTGTGACGTACAGTATAAAGAGCAAGTGCGATTGGCCTATGGGGATAGGTCAATTGAGACCGGCACTCGCGACGGTGGGCTCAGCAAAATTCCATTGTCCCACGCGATTTCTGCCTGCACAGGCAGACTTCCGTCGGCTGGCGGCGAGTCCACTGTCCACGTCCCAAGAAGGGAGCAAGGATGCGCCAACGAACTGGGGTTTTGTGCTTGTGGCTGGGGCTGTGGTCGGGGACGGTGTGCGCTGGTGAACAGCCGCCGCCATTGCTGGAACGATCGCCGCAACCGACTAGTGATCCGCTGGGATTACGCCTGGTTCGCCTGTGCCGCGAGCATGTGCTGCGACCGATGGCCGAACATATTCGCCAGGAAATGCAGCGTCATTATTCGCCGCGGCACCTGGAACGCCTGCTGGCGGTGGGAGACGTGGAAACGCGTCGTGCTGCCGCATTGGGGATTGGGCTGGTGGGTGATGCCGACAGCCAGTCAGCCGTCGCGACCGCGTTGCATGATCCCGATCTGGAAGTGTGCCGCCGGGCTGAAACGGCCAGTTGGCAGGTCTGGATCCGGTTGGGAACCCCGGAACAGCAAATTCGACTGGTTCGCGTTCAAGATTTGATCCGCGCCCAGGAACTGCACGATGCCGTGGCCCAGGTCAGCCTGCTGATTCAGACCTCGCCCGACTATGCGGAAGCGTGGAATCAACGGGCGCTGACCTACTATCAGATGCAGCGGTATCGCGATGCGATTTCTGATTGTCAGCGGACATTGGAGCTGAATCCGTGGCACTTCGGCGCCGCCTCCGGACTGGCTCAATGCCACATGCGTCTCGATGAACTGCCCCAGGCCCTGAACGCCTTCCAGCAGACGGCCAAACTGAATCCGAATTTGCCCGGATTGCAGGAACAGATCACGTTTCTGATGGGAAAAGTCAAGACGCCGTAGGCTACGCTATGAAGGATTTCCAAGAGCGGTTTATCAGGAAATAAGGATTGAAACGTGATTCGAGTCGACGGGAGGGCGAGGCTCCCGCCGAGCCGCGGTTGTCTATCGGGTGTCGCAAGACCACGCGGTTCGGCAGGAGCCTCACCCTCCCATGGGGCCGAAAATCCTTCACGGCGTAGCGCCGTCGCCCTAACAATACCCCGTAGCACGGCCTTCCCAAGCCGTAATTGGCGGGCCAGGAAGTCCGCCTTACAGGTTTTCATCCTCTTAAGCACTCCGACGCCATGCCTACAGCTCCGGAATCCAAACTGACGGTCGAACAAATTCGTCAACGCTTTGACGGCGAGGTCGAACGGTTTTCCAATCTGGAGACCGGCCAGACAGCCGTGATGGATGCGCCGCTGATGCTGGAGCTGGTGGCTCAAACCGTCGCCACGCTGCACCCGCGGGGGACGTCGATTCTCGATCTGGGATGCGGCGCGGGCAATTATGCCCTGAAGTTGCTGCAATCCATGCCCAATGCCCAGGTCACGCTGGTCGACCTGAGCAGTCAGATGCTGGCGAAAGCATTGGAACGCGTTCAGCCGCAGACGACGGGTCAAGTCGTCACGCTGCAGGGCGATTTGCGCGAGGTGAACCTGGGCATCGGGCAATTTGACGTCGTCACGGCCGGGGCGACCCTGCATCACCTGCGAACCGACCCCGAATGGGCACACGTCTTCCGCAATGTCTACCAGTCATTGAAGCCGGGGGGATCCTTCTGGATCATCGACCTGGTGGAACAATCGACTCCCGAACTGCAGGCCTTGATGTGGCGCCGCTGGGGTGAGTATTTAACCGGCCTGCAGGGCGAAGCCTACCGCGAGAAAGTCTTCGCGTACGTGGACGCCGAAGACACTCCGCACGCATTGATGTTTCAACTCGATTTGCTGCGCGAGGTGGGGTTCCGGCACCTGGAAATCCTGCACAAGACCGCCTGCTTCGCGGCATTCGGCGGGATCAAGTAACGTCAGGGCCAACACCCGTGGCGCTGAAGCGGATGTGCAAGCCAGTTCATCGAATCTATTCTCCCCTCGCCCCCGTAATCGGGGGAGAGGGGTCGGGGGTGAGGGGCACGATCCACTATCGACTCTTCGTCCTCTATCTTTAGGGAAATGCGATGTTTATCTTGCAATTGGAATGATGCTCGCAATGCCCCTCACCCCCAGCCCCTCTCCCCGGCGTACCGGGGCGAGGGAAGATTGCAACTATCTCTTATCGCTGACTATCGCTGACGAATAAGTTGGGAAATCATCTTATTATGACTGCCATCGCTGTTGTCGTGACGCTGTTGATTGCGTCCAACTTGTTCATGACCTACGCCTGGTACGGGCACCTGAAGGATCTCGCCGGCCAGCCGTGGTATATCGCGGTGCTGGTCAGTTGGGGCATCGCCTTCTTTGAATATCTGCTGCAGGTGCCGGCCAACCGGTATGGGGCGTCTCATCAGATTCAATTGGGTCAGTTGAAGATCATTCAAGAGGTGGTCACGCTGGGGGTGTTTGTCCCGTTTTCGTTGATCTACATGAACCGTCCGCTAAGCCTGAATTTTCTGTGGGCCGGGTTGTGCATGTGCGGAGCGGTGTACTTTGTTTTTCGAGCGTAGGGTTTGAACACAGTTAGCTGTAGACCCGATGTTCGATCAGGTATTGTTCCACGGCGCGTGGCGTCAGGTATCGCAGGCTGAGCCCCGCGTGGGCTCGGCGGCGTAGATCGCTGGCTGAGATGTCGATCCCGGGCATCGTGACCCGCTGAATGCGGGCGACTGCGGCGGCTCCCAGCAGGGGAATGAAGGATTCCAGTTCCGGCGGAGCTTGCGTCCCTCTGTTGACGACAATCAGACTGGCTAGCTCGGCAATTTCGCGAGGTTCTCTCCACAGCGAAAATTCGGCCAGCGAGTCGGCTCCCATCAGGAAAAAGAGCTCGTCGTCGGGATGTTCCTGACGTAGTCGGCGCAGCGTTTCGACGGTGTAGCTGGGACCGCTGCGTTTGATTTCGGACTGGTCCACGGAAAACGCGGGCTGCCCGGCGATGGCGAATTCGAGCATCTCGGCGCGGAGTTGGCCGGCGGTCAATTCGCGGCCCTGCTTGTGCGGTGGGATGCCTGCGGGGATGAAGAGGACGCGATCGAGACGGCATTGTTCACGACAGGTTTCCGCCAGCACCAGGTGCCCCAGATGCACGGGATCGAACGTACCGCCGTAGATTCCAAGCCGCATGACCGATGTCTCTCTCTGGCCCAACGTGTCGACTTAGGACCGGCACATCGATAACTGTCGTGGCCGACGCTGCTAGCGTCGGCGCGGATGCTGGCAGCATCCGCCACGTACCGACAGTTTTTGATGCGCCGGTCCTTAATGTTTGTGGTGATGCCCCGCGTGAGGATCGTGACCTTTCGCGGGGGGATGAGCATGGTCGTCGTGCGTGGCGGCCTTATGCTGGTGCCCGCCGTGATCGTGTCCGGCATGCTCGATTTTTGCCGCACCGTAGGCGGTCAGCACTCCCGCCAGAAGTAGTAGTGTCAACGCACCCCGGTCATGGTCGTGGAACTGAATTTCCGGCAGCAGATCGGCGAGCGCGATGCAGAGCAGTGCTCCCGCGGAGAATGCCAAAGCGATGGCGACCACGGTGCCTTGATGCGATTCGAACTGGCCCAGCGTGAGCGTAAAGACCAGGGCGCCCAGGGGCAGGGTCAGCGAGAAGGCCAGGTTGACGAGCTGTCGCATTCCGAGTTGCCAGCCCCCCACCGCCATCAGGCTGCTGATGGCCATCGAATCCAGCGGCTTGTGCAGTACAATCGCCAGGAACGCCCCCAGGCCCAGCCAACCGGTCGAGTGCATCAAGGCATCAGCCTGCACGCTGGCCGCCAGCATGACACCATCCAGAAACGTGTGGACGCTCAGTCCAAATCCAACCCCCAGCCAGCTCAGTTTGTGGTCGTGGTCATGAGGATGCACACCGTGACTGCAGGAGTGATCGTGATCATGTCCGTGGTCGTGACTGTGATCATGGTCGTGCGTGTTGAGAACCGGCAGTCCATCCTGGGTGGCCAGGTCGAGTGTCGTCTGGGGGACCGTGGCCGCCGGCCCATGCTGATGAAAATGAAATGCACGCAGCATCCCGAACATGACCAGCAGGCCCGCCATCATGGCAATCATCGAGCGGTCGATCGAGCCATCGGCTTCCAAGGCGTGTGGCAGCAGCACGAACAGCGCGACCCCCAGCATCAGTCCCGAAACGAAGCTCAGAATCAGTTGCGACCGCCGGTGCGTGAACCGAATAAACATCGGCAGCCACCCCCCCAGCAAGGCGGCCAGGATGGCAAAACTGCAATTCAAAATCAGCCAAAGTGTGGGTGACATCCCAGCTCCCGGGTAGGCTCGTCGTTAGGGACCAGCCGCGTTTCTCCGTCAGGCAGCCAAGCGAGCCTCACTTGCCCGCTTGCGCAATTGAAATCTATTCGTTATTCAATTGCAAAACAACCCACACGCGTCGGGCCGCAGCAGATTACGAGACCAGTGATAAATCACAACCTACTTCACATTAATGACTTGCATTGCGCGACATTTTAATCCGTTGGGTTCCCAGCATGATATTTGAATCGGAGCGTAGCGACGTATACTCCCCCCCTTTATAAGGGGGGGCAGGGGGGGTACGAGCGTCACCCGAGTCGCGATGTAACAGAAGAACGCTTTGACAGGAAACCTCCGGCAATTTCGGCCGTTGGCGACTCCATACCCCCCCAGCCCCCCCTTATAAAGGGGGGGAGTTACGCTTCGCTTCGCTCAGATTGGCAAACACTACACACTCTAGCGCGACCGGTACATCGTCCGTCAAAAACACCTCTCGCGGGGAATGCCCCCTTGTTGTAGACTGGGCCTTCCTCAACCGGCGGGATCGCTGGTTCAATTCCTTCCTCGTGGGCATCTTCCTGTGTGGCCATTGCCTGTCGCGCAACGCGCGATCATTTTCGCTGGCTGTCTGGCGACCATTTACACTCAATTCACCATGTCACCGGCGACGATCGAGTACGCTCGTTCGTTGGGTGCTACGGGTGTGCATATTGGCATTCTGGCCGCCTTGCCGACCGGGATGCTCTTTACGCAATTCCTGACGGCCTGGGTGGCGACTCATCTGCAATATCGGCGGCGGGTCTGGATGGCGGTGTCGTTGATTCAGCGGACGATCTATTTGCCGGTGGCGTTTGGACCGTGGTTGTTTCCCGGCATTCCCGAAATCGTCTGGCTGTGGGCCTTTCTGCTGGCAGCAGCATCGAACTATGGCCTGCTGCATTTTGGTTCGCCCCTGTGGCTGTCCTGGATGGGTGATTATCTGCCCCAAAAGGGTCTCAATCGCTTCTGGGGAGCTCGCCAGTTGTGGATGCAATGGACGGCTGCCGCTACCCTGGCCCTGTGTGCCGTCGTGCTGTTGAAATGCGGCTTGCCGATCCGCGTCGCATTCACCGGCCTGCTGTGTTTTGCGTCGGTGGCGGGTGTGGCGGATATCCTGTGTTTTATCAAGGTTCATGAACCGCGGATTACGGCACCGCCATCGACCCGCATGCGGGATGTCTGGGCGGCACCCTTTCAGGACCGCAACTTCCGCACCTTCATTTTCTACAGTTGCTTCTGGCACTTCGCCGCCATGCTGGGAGCACCGTTCATCAGCCTGTACCTGCTGACATATGTGGGGATGGAATTGTTTCAGGTGTTGATGCTGTGGAGTCTGTCGTGGATCGGTGGCGCGCTGGTCTCGCACTGGGTCGGTTCGTTCGCGGACACGTATGGAAATCGTCCGCTGCTGGTGCTGTGTACGGCCTTCAAATCGGTCAACATGCTGGCCCTGCTGATGGTGCCCCCCGACCCCAGTCTGGCCTTCTGGTTGCTGATCCCCGTGTTGATGGTCGATGCGATGCTGAATGCGGGGATTGAAAATGCGAACAAGGGCTTCATGCTGTTGAATTCGCCCACGGAACATCGCACCGTGTTCATCGCGGCCGGTACCGCATTGGCCGGGATGGTGGGTTGCATTACGGCCATTAGTGCGGGATCCGCCTTGACGGCGATGGAAGACTGGAAATGGTCGGTTGAAAGTCCCTGGGGCACCGTCTTGATCAACAACTTTCACGTGCTGTTTGGATTCAGTTTCCTGATGCGCCTGGGAGCGGTGGAACTCGCTCGCTGGGTGCGCGAGCCGGGGGCCATTCGGACCGGTTCCGCGTTGTTATCAGTCTGTGGTTTGCGAGGGGCCGACGCTCCGATTCTAAGAATCGTGCGGGAGCCGCGTCTGGCACCGCGTGCCGTGTTGTTGACGACAGATGATTCGACGGTGGGGGAACCCAATCGGCGAGCGGCTTGAGGTGGATTCTCGTCGAGAAAAGATTACGCGGTGTGAGAGTGACGGAGTGACAGAGTGACGGAGTAATTGAGGAAGATTTGAGCGTATCTTCAATCGGCCCGACCTCACACACTCTCACACTCTCACACTCTCACAACGCGATCCCGCAAATCAGAGATGCAGCCACGCCACCCAAGGATGGGTCCTCGAAACATGACGGCACAACTCAATACGCTCCTGCGATTGCGGCAGTACGAGGTCGATCGCTGTCAGTCACAACTGGCGGTCGCCGCGTTGCACGAACAGTCCATTGCGGGCCGCGTGCAAGAACTTGATCGACAGCAGGAGCAGCAACGTGCGGAGCTGTCGCTGCTGACCCGGTTGGGGCAGTTGAATATCGATGCGTTGCGATTGCGGCAGCGACACGTGCAGCACCTGACTGCTCAACGATTGCAGGCACAAACAGAATTCGAGGCCGCGGCGCAGTCGACTCAACAGCACCGGGCCGCACTCATTGCGGCGGACCAACGCCGGCAAATCATTGAAAAACTGCGTGAGCGGCTGCTGCGGGAAGCACAAGGTCAGCAGCGACGAAGCGAAGCTGCTGATCTGGAACAGGCTTGGCATTTCGGCCAGTAGGCGGACCCCAACGCCGTGATGGATTTTGTAGCGGAATCTCGTAAGAGTTCCGCCGATTGCCGACCGACATTGTCAGTCCCTGAACATCGCAACCGCTGGGACACGCGTCAGAATTCTCACGAATTCTGCTACATCAAGATCCGTCACGGCGGCGCCGGATTCCGGCTACTTCTTGTGCAGCCGCGGGAAGCACCACATGCTCGAGTCATGGGCACTCCACTTCAGATTGTCGACCTTGAGTTCCAGGAGCTTTGCGCCGGCCGGCAAGGCAACATCAATGAGCACAACTCCCGCTTGCGGAGTCTCCATCAGCTTGCGGCCATCGGTCCAAACCTCGTACTTGACGTCATCGCTGCGGACATTGTAGCCGACTGCCGTAAATCGCTTCATTCCGGCTGGAATCTCATAGGACACCGACGAACTGGCGCCGGCAAACAGGAACTCATCGCAGGGGACGGCATCGCGGAAATTCAACGGGGCTGCCAAGGGAACATCATTCGTCGCCGCGTTGTGGGTAAACTTGCCGCGGGGCCCGACCACGTGGGACGAAACTGTGAATTTCAACGGACTGGATTTTCCGGTCAGCATCGCATCGGTGATGCGTTCCTGGCTCACGGCGTGGTAGCGGGGATAGCACCAGTAGCTGTTGTCAAACGTATCCGGTCCGTCCGATTCGACAACCAGCTCGAGCAGGTTTGATTTCGGCGGGATCGCGACTTTGACGGTGACGATGTCGGTAACTCCCGAGTCATAAACCTTTGTGCCATTGATCAACACCTGGTATCTCGTCGTTCGACTGGAATGGTTGTACGCAATCGCCGAGAAACTTTTCGCACCGTTCGGAATGGGGCATTTGAGGCGCGACGGGGCATGGGCTCCGTAATAATCGAGACAGGGTGTCGGATCGCGCGTGACCAGCGGCCAACTCCGTTCCGTTTCCCCCGGTTCCAGAAAATGCGGCACTTGATTGACTGTGAAACGTGCCCAGCCGACCTGAGGCTTGATGGCTGGCTGTCCCACCAGTCGCACGAACCCCTCTTTCAAATCCTGCTGACGGTCCGCCTCTGTGATGGCGTCTCGCCGCAACGTGCCGGACAGCATGCGCACCCGGATCTTATGAAATTCAACCCGACTCTCCCAGCTGCCGATCCAGGGATGTCGAGTTGTCGGCAACTTCCAGATGGTGCTTTCTTCGACATTTGTCAAACTCGAATACGGTCCCTTCCATTTGATCCAGTTCGGCTCGTTATCCAAGCCGATTTGAAATTCGGCCTGATCGTTGATGCGTTTCACATTAAAAAGGAGGCGATGGCGCACGCCATTCTGCAAGGGAGACGGGCTACGCGTCGCAGGAGAATCGTTCCGAAATCCATTTTTCCCATCAATAAAATGGACACCACTGCGTGTGCCCGCATCGCCACTGCATTCGAAGTGCATGTTATGAATACCCACGGGAAAGAACACAGACACGCTATCCTTGCCCTCTGTCCGTGTGAATTCCAGCTCCATTTCGTAGTTGCCATCAATGGTCGCCGGGAGCGGAAATTTCCCGCCTTTCTGCGCCAGAAGAGTGATCCCATTCTTCGAGGCTGGCCCTGCGAGATTGGTGTTCCAGTTCTCGCCCCGCGGCGCCCATTCGACGCCCTCGGACCATTGCAGGAGATCGACCCAGCCCGTCGATGTCTTAGGTGTTTCAGGCGCGGTACTTTGCGGAGGACTCGGTTTTGTGACCACATCGGTCTTGCGAGAAACCACCACCTCCAATGTGTCGATTTCGGCGAGCCGTTTGGCCACGATTTGCTTCTGGACTCCCGCGGTCAAGCTGGGACTCGCCAGACTGTACCAGTGCCCCGCACGCAGCATCAGGGCCGATTTCGCGGCTCCGGTTTCGGCGATTGCCAGATCCCACCAGGCGTCCCCCGCCGCGACCTGTAATGTGGTCACTATCAGGGCCTTTTGTTCCAGGTCCGCCCCCCGCTTCCACTTCACGTTGTCGGATTTCAGCAGCAACGGGATCGCCCCGTCCCAGTCCGATTGATACACCGCCTGCCAGCGCCCCACGGTGTAGTTCGCCGCCGAATCGACCGGGTTCGAGGCGAGCTTCTTGCTGGCCGCGTCAAACTGCTTCCAGGCAGTCTCACGATCAATAACGCTCTCCCTGGCCTTCGCCACAGCCTGTTTGATCGCAGACGTGGCATTCACGCGCACGGTGGCCGCATCGGCCGCGGACAATAATGATTTGGCATCTTCAAAACGATTTGCATTCGCGACACCTTGAATCACCTCGACGATGTCATCCATCGACTTCCCTCGGAAAGCGGTTGATGAAGCGGCCGATTCCAGAAACGACTTCAAGCTCTGGGTGGTTTCCTTGGCCAAGTCGATGTCAAACGTCGTCCCCAACCGGTCCATGGTCTCGCGCCAGGCGGCAAAGTCGCTCGTCTCCCGAGTCAACTTGAGGAGCGTGGTCAGCGCGACGTAGCGTTCATCCAGTGGCACGTTGTCATCGCGAGTCAATTCCAGCAATTTTTTAATCGCCTGTTGCTTCTTACTCGTCGATTCCAGCTTGCTAAGACCGAAGATTTCATCGAGCAACGTCGCCATATTGCGTTGAGTGGCAGCGTCAGGCAGGGGTGCTCGGTCGGGCTGGGCCAGGGCGGGCCAGACAATCGCCAGGACCAGGCAGACACTCAGCGACGCCAGACGCCAGGTCCCGCGGTACGTTGTGCCATTCAATTTCGCGGTACGTCGCATGGATCTTCCCTTGGGGGCTGATTGCAAGATCGTCCTGGATTCCGTCCAATTGATGGGACTTATGGGACACATGGGACGGATGGAACTTATGAGGTTGATTGTCGATTGTTTGCGCGTTTCCGGATCCCGACTACTTCTTGTGCAGCCGCGGGTAGCACCACATGCTGAGGTCCCCGCCGTTATTGCCCAGACCATTCACTCTGAGCTCGATCGTTTTCACTCCGCCAGGCAGTTTAACCTGGATCGGTACAATCCCGGCCTGCGGGCTTTCGTACAATTTGCGTGCATCGGCCCAGACTTCGAACTTCGTGTGCTGACTGCGGACGTTATATCCAACTGCCGAGAACCGAGTCATCCCGTCGGGAACGCGATACGTCACCGTCGAGGGGGCGTGTGCGAATAGGAACTCATCGCACGGCACAGCGTCCTGGAATTGCAGCGGGAGTGCTTTTAACACCGGATCCATGGTGCGGTTGTGGGTTAATGTGCCAAAACCCACGCTGTGCGAGGCGATCAGAAACTTTAAGGGGCTGGGCTTGCCGTCGAGTAGTTTGTCGGTGATCTTGTCGCGAGTCACGTTGTGAAAGCGCGGATAGCACCAGTAAGAACGGTCACTGTCGGCGTTGCCGGCTTCGTCGATTACCAGTTCCAGGACGGTGGCTTTCAGCGGAATGTCCACCTTCACCAGCGCGAGCGCCGTGACCCCGGAATCAAAGACCTCTTTCCCATCGATCAAAACTTGATAACTGCACGTTCGGCTGGAGTCGTTATACTTCGCGCGGCAAGGAATGAGGTCTTGGCGAGGCGTTGGTTTTTTGGGATGATGGGTGTTGGTGTCTGATGGGGAATGGGC
>CAMAVF010000204.1 GCA_945861445.1 Planctomicrobium piriforme
AGAACCTCGCGGCACTACGAAATGCCGCACTGAATTGGTTGCGCGATCAAGGAACGACGAAATTCACACAGACGCTCCGCAGTTTTGCCCGTCATTCTTTACGACTCTTCACCAAACTCGGCTTTGTGAAATAGGCGATGGCCCTGGGACGGGGGTGGAGGGGCATTGCGACCATCGTTATCATGGCGTGTCGACGTCGCCATTTGCTCCGAACAACGTGATGTCTGAGTCGCTGGTGGATCGTGCCCCTCACCCCCAGTCCCTCTCCCCGCCCGGTTCGTCTTTTCGGTCGAGGCAAGGGGAGCGATGGTACTCCTGTAATTACGCCCAATGCGAGTCAAGGTGATCCCATGCGTATTCTTCCCGCGTTGCTAATGGTCTTGGTCATCTGCTGCAGCGACTTGAACTCGGCTCGAGCACAAGCCCTGGGTCTTCCGGACAATGCCAACCCGGGTGACAAACAGATCCAGGAATACCTCGGCCGGCTGGCCACCCAGAACTATTCCAAATTTGCGGGGGATGTGGCCTCGCACGATGTGTGGACGAAGCGGCTCGTGGAATACCGGCAAGAGTACCTTTACATGCTCGGCCTGCACCCGTTGCCCGAGCGGACTCCATTGCACGCGACGATCACCGGCAGTTTGAACGGCGACGGCTATGTCGTGGACATGATCCACTATCAAAGCAAACCCGGGCTGTATGTCACCGGCAATCTGTATCGGCCCGCGAAAGTTGAACCCGGACAGAAGCTGCCCGCCGTGTTTTATGTCTGTGGACATGCCAAACGGGGCAGGGATGGCAACAAGACGGCCTATCAGTCTCACGGCATCTGGTTCGCCCGGCACGGGTATGTCTGCCTGGTCGTCGATACGCTGCAACTGGGTGAGATCGCCGCGATCCATCACGGCACATACAGCGAGAATCGCTGGTGGTGGCATTCGCGGGGCTATACGTCGGCGGGTGTCGAATGCTGGAACGGTGTGCGGGGGATTGACTATCTCATCAGCCGGGCTGATGTCGATCCCGAACGCATTGCCGTGACGGGCATCAGCGGTGGCGGTGCAGCCACGATCTGGATCGCAGCCGCGGATGAACGCGTCAAAGTGGCTGTTCCCGTGAGTGGCATGGCCGACCTCTTGTCCTACGTGCCGAATCGCGTGATTAACGGCCATTGCGACTGCATGTTTCTGTACAACACCTTCGACTGGCCGTGGGTCCGGATTGCCGGGTTGATCGCGCCACGCCCCATGCTGTTTGCCAATAGTGACAATGATCACATCTTTCCGATGGATGCGAATGACCGCGTCATCAACCAACTCGAACGGCTTTACAGCTTGTACGGTGCCAGCGACAAAGTGGACGCGATGGTCAGTGTCGGCGGGCACGCGTATCGCAAGGATCTGCGCGAGTCCATCTACCGATTCATCAACATCCATCTGAAAGACGATTCCCGGCCAGTGACCGACAGCGAGATTGATCTGGTTGCTGAAGTGGACGGGAAGGTCAAGTTCCCCATTGATCCCGTCAAGCTGCGGGTGTTTGCCAAAGACAGCGATCTTCCCACCGATCAACTCAACACGACGATCGACGAGCATTTTGTCCCGGCGGCGACCGTTGATGTTCCCTCGGCTGACGGCTTTGCCGATTGGAGGAATTCTTTAACAGCGGAACTGCGGCGTGTGGTATTTCGAGCGATTCCCATGCCCGTTCCGGCTGCCCTGGAACGAGACGATCCGCTGCTTCCGCAACCCGGTCAAACGTATCTTGAAACGGAACCAGGAATTCGCGTTCTTCTAAGGAAAGTCGGCGAGATCCCGGCAAAGCCGCGACGCATTGTGCTCCATATCCCGAATCGGCTGATCGACCCGCCCCTGGGTGTGAAATACGACCCGACGAAGGGAGTGGCGGACAGGTTTGGAATGGCATCCGACGGGCTCTATGTTTGCGAACCACGTGGCACTGCCCAGGATTCAACGTGGACGCGTAGAAATCCGCCGAATTATGTCGAACGGTCTCACGTTCTTTTGGGCCAGACTGTTTACACCGGGCGCGTGCGCGATGTGCTCGCGACTGCGAAGTATTTAAGATCGATTCACAACGACATTCCACTGCATGTATCGTGTGAGGGCAGCAGCTCGATTGTCGCCGCCTATGCGGCTGTGCTGGACCCCGAAATTGCAGGCGTCGAAATGATTGAACCGCCCCTCACACACATGGGCACGGACGCTCCGTTGTTCCTGAATATCCTGCGAGTTGCCGATATCCCAGAGATACTCGGATTGCTTGCGCCGCGCCCGTTGACCATTGTCAGCAATGACGAGCGGCTGAAGAAAACCGCCAAAATCTACGCGGCAGCGGGAGCAGAAAAACAGATCACAATTAAACCGCCGGTCGCGAGGTAAAGGCGACTCTCTTGCGCCCTACACCAACTCTGGCAACGCCTTGGCATTGTTGTGTACCAGATACTGCGGACGCCCATTGAGATCGTTCAACGTCGTGTGCATCGTATCGATGCCCAAGTTGTGATAGAGCGTTGCGAAGACTTCGCCGAACGTCACCGGGCGTTCCGTCGCTTCACCGGCCAGGCGGTCGGTGGCTCCGATGATCTGCCCGAGCTTCATTCCGCCGCCCGCCATGAACGCGGAATTCACTCGCGGCCAGTGATCGCGGCCGACTTGGCCGCTGATGATCGGGGTCCGGCCAAATTCGCCCCAGACCAGAACCGTCGTGTCGTCTTCCAGTCCGCGGTCGCGCAGATCGTCCATCAACGCGGCCAGAGCGTTGTCGAGGATCGGAAAATCTTCCTTTTCGCGATTGAAGATCGTGTTGTATGAGCCACCGTGCCAATCCCACTTGCTGTAGTTCACCGTGACGACGCGGCAACCCGCTTCCACCAGTCGACGAGCCATCAGGAAACTCTGCGGGACGCGCGGGGCACCATTGCCGTCGATCATGTCCTTTTCGTTTCCCGTGCCGTAACGAGCCACGATGCGGGGATCTTCTTTGCTCAAGTCGAGTGCATTCGCCAGCTTCGATGAGGTCAGGATGTTAAGGGCCTGCTCATTAATCTGATCGATCCCGTTGAACCGATTCGCTTGGTCCACCTCGCGGCGCAACCGATCCATGCTGGTGAGCAGCGTGCGGCGATCACCCAGACGGGCCGAGGTGACGCCGTTCAGAACCATGTCTTTGCGCGTCGGACCCTGCGATTGAAACGGAGTCTGTCCGACACCCAGGAATCCGGGACCCGGTTCATTATACGGCCCGTGAGTACACGTGTAGCAAACACTGGCGAACGGGGGCACCGACCGATCCAGCGGTCCCAGGACTTTCCCCACTGCGGAACCAAATTGAGGCCAGCCACCACCGGGAACCGTACGACCGGGCTTCTGGCCGGTGAAACATTGATAAGCGTCGTGATCGGCTTGCGAGTCGACGATTGACCGGATCAACGCAAACCGGTCGGCACGCTGCGCCAGTTGCGGGAAGAGATCGCAGATCTCGATCCCCGGGACATTCGTCGCTGTGGGCCGCATCGGGCCTGCCACTTCTTTGGGCGCGTTGGGCTTCATGTCCCACATGTCCTGGTGCGGCGGGCCGCCGACCAGGTAGATCATGATGACGGCCTTGTGCGACTTCTGGATCCCAGCGGCCGCCTCCGCCGCCAGCAAATCTCGCAACGAGCAGCCGCCAAGTGCCAAGCCGCCGATTTTCAAGAAATCGCGCCGACTGACACCGTCACACAGCGAAGCTGCCGCCCGGGGGGAATGCATCAGCCGCAACATCTTCGGAATCCTCACGTTCAAGGCACAAACAGTCTTTTACGTCACCTGATCATACTCCTTTTCGGCACACTGATCAACGGTTATTTATTCATTGTTCGATGAATACAAGTTCGAAGCGCAAGCGAGTGCATCCCGTTGGCAATGAAGCCGGTCACGGCCGTTTTCTGGTATTCATCGGCAAGTCCTGATACGCTTGAGGTTTGGGATCAAAGCCGCGCGACCGTGGTGTGACTGGCAGTTCGCGTGAGTCCCCTCGTCTGACGCATCCGAGGATTTGTGAAAATGCACATGCTTCCGCACGTTCCCACCGAGATCAATCGCCGGACCTTTCTGCGGACCAGCACGACCGGTATCGGGTCTGTCGTGCTGGCCTCGCTGTTGCAGCAGTCGGGCCGGTTGTCCGCCGCTGAATCGCACGCGAAGGTGGATCGCTGGTCGGGCGTCGTCACGCAACCTCATTTTCCCGCGAAAGCCAAGCGGATCATTTATCTCTGCATGGCGGGCGGGCCGTCGCATCTGGAGACTCTGGACTACAAGCCCAAGCTGGCTGAAATGCACGGCAAGGCGATGCCCGAATCGTTCACGGCGGGGATGCCGATCGCCCAGTTGCAAGGACAGAAGCTGACCTGTTTCGGTCCGCAGCACAAGTTCCAGAAGTTCGGCCAGTCGGGTCAGGAACTCAGCGAAGTCTTCCCCCAGATCGGGTCGGTCGCAGATGAACTGTGCGTGATTCGTTCGTTGCAGACCGAGGCCATTAACCACGACCCGGCGCATACCTTCATGAATACCGGGACGACGATCTCGGGTCGGCCGGCGATGGGCGCGTGGCTGAACTATGGGCTGGGGAGCGAGAACGATTCGCTGCCGGGGTTTGTCGTGATGACGTCAACCGGCAAGTTTGGTCAGTCGCAACCGATTGCCGCCCGGCAATGGCATAGTGGTTTTCTCCCCAGTCGTTTTCAAGGGGTGGAATTCCGGTCGAAGGGCGATCCGGTGATGTATGTCCGCAATCCGCAGGGGGTCACGGCCAATCGCCAGAAGGACGTGGTGCAGGCTGTCCAGCAGTTGAATCAACTGGAAGACGCTGTCGTCAGCGATCCGGAAATCGCGACCCGCATCAGTGCCTATGAAACGGCGTTCAAGATGCAGACCAGCGTGCCCGAGTTGATGGATATCTCGGACGAGCCGAAACACATTCTGGATCTGTATGGAACCCAGGGTCCCGACGGGACGTTTGCGTATAATTGCTTATTGGCCCGGCGGCTGGCCGAACGCGGCGTGCGGTTCATCCAGTTGTATCACCGCGACTGGGATCATCATGGTGGCGTGAAAGAGCATGTGGCTGGTACGGCGAAGGAAGTCGATCAACCGTGTGCCGCGTTGATCAAAGATTTGAAACAGCGCGATATGTTGAAGGACACGCTGATCGTGTGGGGCGGTGAATTCGGCCGGACTCCGATGGCCCAGGGGAATGGCCGCGACCATCACATCAAGGGATTTTCAATGTGGATGGCGGGAGGTGGCATCAAGGGGGGCATGTCCTACGGTGCAACCGATGATCTGGGGTACTCGGCAGTGCATGATATTTTTCACGTGCATGATTTCCACGCGACGATCCTGCGACTATTTGGCATTGATCACGAGCGGCTGACCTATAAGTTCCAGGGGCGCGATTTCCGCTTGACGGACGTGTCGGGGCATGTTGTGAACAAGATTCTGGCGTGATGGGCAGTCCTGTGTGGCATTGGTCCCATAAGTCCCATCCGTCCCATAAGTCCCATTAACATGCATGGGACTCATGGGACGGATGGGACTTATGGGAGTCAAGATGATGGATCATCCACAGCCACGCATTCTGATGTGCCCGCCGGACTACTTCGGGATTGAATATGAGATCAATCCGTGGATGCACAAAGAGATCAATGCCGACTACACGACGGCCCGGCAGCAGTGGCGGGATTTGAAGGCGTTGCTGGAGGCGGTCGGTGCCACGATCGAGTTAATGGATCCTGTGGCCGGGTTGCCCGATCTGGTGTTTACGGCAAACGCGGCGATGATCTGGAAGGATCACGCGTACCTGTCTCGGTTTCGGCACGGTCCCCGGCAGGGGGAAACTCCCGTAAATGACGCCTGGTTTCAGGCTCACGGGTTTACCACCCGCTTGCCGCCGGAGCCGTGGAATTTCGAGGGTGCCGGCGATGCCCTCTATTGCGGGGAGACCTTGTTCGGCGGGTATATCGTGCGGAGTGATGCCTCGGCGTTGCAGTGGCTGGGAAAGGAACTGCACTGCCGGGTGATTCCCCTGCAGTTAGTGGATGAAAGATATTATCACCTCGATACATGCTTTTGTCCGCTGAGTCCCACCGCGGCCTTGTATTATCCGGCGGCGTTTGACGCCTATGGGCGAAGTGCCATCGAGAATGCCGTGCCGACGCTGATTCCCGTCAGTGAGGACGAGGCAACGCGGTTTGCCTGTAATGCGGTCGTGGTTGGCAAGCACGTCGTGATGAACAGCGGCTGTCCGCAACTGGAGGCCGATCTGCAAGCCCACGGATATCAAACGCATGCGACTCCGCTGGAGGAGTTTCTGAAGTCTGGCGGGAGTGCGAAGTGCCTGACCCTGCGGCTGGATGGCGAAGAAGCCGCGGTGTGGAAGTGACGGCCGACTGGAGGGAGTACGAAGAGTTTTAGCGACGGATGGACACGGATGAATCACGGAATTGGCGTAGCAAACGATGATCCAATCCGTGTTTCATCCGTGTCCATCCGTGGCTGAAAAATCCTTCCATCTTACGTACCATGCCATCGTTTGGTGTAACGTCCTGTCGCCCGAGGCCGATCCGCTCGCCGCATTTCGGCTTTGTAAAATCGACCAACCCGGGCTTCTTTCTTGAACTTTTTACAACAGCGCGATTGGCGTTGCGATCTCGCGGGTCGAACTCAGCTCGCCATTTATTGTCCCGCGAACCTTGAAATTGTCAGCAATTCTTGGCTGGCGTCATACTGTAACGGGTGCGGTCAAAAAGATTCAGGTTGTGCGCTGCAAAAAATCAACTCGAACACAAATCGGGCGCAGGAAGTGCGTTAGTCCCCTGCACCGGCCTCTCAGTGAGACCGACGAGTCAGCACCCGCTCTTTATAACAGGATGCAGGCAGCACGTACGCCACTCTTCCGAATGACGCACGAGCTTCGGAACAATATCATGACGAAAATACTCCATTACACTGCTGCGGCACTCGTTGGTCTGACGCTCGCGGGGACTTCAGCACAAGCTGCCAACGACCAGCCATTGAAAACGGCTCAGGGGCCGTATGGTTACTCGAACGGTTACGGCAACCCGGGTTACGGCCAGTTCAACGGTGGCAGCTCGTGTCGGAGCGGCCGGTGCGGTCTGCGGCCGTATGGGATGCCCACCAATGGCGGATACTACGGTGGGTTTGATGGCTCCTTTGGGGGTGGCAATCAGTATTTGGGATCGAACTACTCGACTCCCGGTTACGGGATGCCGGCGAATGGCGGATTTGGCGGGTTTGGCAATCAGTACGGGCCATCGAGTTTTCAGAGCGGCCCATCGAGCTTCCAGGGCGGGCCGTCGAACTTCCAGAATCAATATGGCCCGAATCAGTTCGCTCCCAGCCAGATGCCCCCTGCTCCATATCTGCCAAATCAGTATGGCCCGTCGATGAATTCGGGATTTCCGAGCCAGTCGTTTGGTAATCCTGGCTCTGGGTTTGGCCAGCCGGGATCCTCCTTTACGCAGCCCATGGCCGGATTCGGTCAGCCGTTTGGTGGATACAACCAGGGCCAGTCCGGGTTTGGTTCGCCACAGCCCGGGTTCGGATCACCACAGTCTGGGTTTGGTCAGCCAGGAATGGGTTATGGGCAACCGTTGGACGGCTTCAGCCAACCCGCGTCGAGTCCGTTTTATCCGTAATGCACGGTGATTGCTGGTCAGGAACATTTCAGCCGCCGGGTCTGCCCGGCGGCTGGTTTTGTTCTTTGACTCTCGAAGAGAACTATCCCGTGGATTGCGTGTTTCGCTATACTCCGCACAGGTTTCCGTCTCAGGGGAGAAGCGGAATGGGTACTGGCGCTCCAGGATGAGTTGAATATGCCGCAAATTAAGACGGCAGCGCAAATGTCGCTGCATGAGAAGCTGACCGGGCTGGCTGATAATCTGTGGTGGAGCTGGCATCCGGAAGTCGCCAATGTCTTCGCGGAAATCGATCCTCAGCTGTGGACGTCGCTCGACCACAATCCCCTGCTGCTGTTGAACGAATTCACCCCCGAACAACTGGAGAAGCGCGCCAAGGAACTCGTGCTGCATTCACGGGTGAACTGGGCTTATCGCCGCTGGCAGGAATACATGCAGTCGACGCGGACCTGGGGTGGCACGCATGCCGGAGTCCTGGGGCAACGCCCGGTCGCCTATTTCTCGGCCGAGTTCGGCATTCACGAATCGCTGCCCGTCTATTCCGGCGGCTTGGGGATTCTGGCCGGCGACCATCTCAAGAGTGCCTCCGATCTGGGGATTCCATTGGTTGCCGTCGGCTTGTTCTATACCCAGGGTTACTTCAAGCAGACGCTGAATGCGGAAGGCTGGCAGCAGGAAGATTACTCGCAGATCCAGATCAGCGCCCTGCCGTTGAAGCCGGCCGTCGACAAGCAGGGCAAAGAGGTCGCGATCTCGGTCACCACGCGCACCGGTTCGATCTTTGCAAAGGTCTGGAAGGTGGATGTGGGCCGCGTCCCGTTGTTTTTGCTGGACGCCAATGTGCCGGAGAATTCGGACGAAGACCGGCACCTGACAGCTCGCCTGTATGGCGGCGATCAGCGGACGCGGATTCGTCAGGAAGTGCTGCTGGGGATTGGCGGCACACGGGCCCTGATGGCGCTGGGCATCCGGCCGGCCGTCGTACACATGAATGAGGGGCACTCGGCATTCGCCGGGCTGGAAGTCATTCGGTTTCGGATCAAGGAGGACGAAGTCACGTTTGACGACGCGCTGCGGGATGCGGCGAATTCCAGCGTCTTCACCACGCACACGCCAGTTCCGGCCGGACATGACCGTTTCGGAGCCGATCTCATTGAAGAACACCTGGGGCCGATTCGTGATGAACTGCACCTGAGCCACGAGACGCTGATGGGGCTGGGGCGAGTCGAACCGCAAAATTCGCAGGAAACATTCTGCATGACCGTGCTGGCCTTCAAGCTGTCGCGACGAGCCAATGCGGTATCGGCGCTGCACGGCGTCGTGTCGCGGCGGATGTGGGCGAATCTGTGGCCGTGGCGCAGTGATGACGAAATCCCGATCGGGCACATCACGAATGGCGTGCATGTTCCGACCTGGCTGGCACCGCAGATGCGGATGTTGTACGACCGCGTCCTGCCCAGCAACTGGTCGCATCGGACCTCGGATCCGCAGATGTGGGCGGACTTCGCTTCGGTCTCGCCGGGTGAATTGTGGGAAACGCACACGACGTTAAAGAACCGTTTGATTACCTATGTCCGTTCGCGGGCCATTGCCGTGGCCAGAAAAAACAGTCTGTCGGAAAGCGAGATTGAAGAGTTGGGGAATGTCCTCGATCCGCAGGTCTTGACGATCGGTTTCGCCCGCCGGTTCGCGCCGTACAAGCGGGCCGGCCTGATCCTGAATAACCTGGATCTGCTGGCCGAATTGATCAACGATCCCCTGCGGCCCATTCAGCTCGTGTTCTCGGGGAAAGCTCACCCGGCGGACGAACCGGGCAAACGGATTCTGCAGGACATCATCCGTATTTCTCGCGACCCGCGGTTCCGCGGCAAGATCGTGTTCCTGGAGAACTACGACATCAACCGCGCCCGGCACCTGGTGCAGGGAGTCGACGTGTGGTTGAACAATCCGCGACGCCCGCTGGAGGCGTCGGGGACCAGCGGCCAGAAGGTCGTGTTGAACGGCGGATTGAACTGCTCAGTGCTCGACGGCTGGTGGGCCGAGGCCTACGACGGGTCGAACGGGTTCGCGATCGGCAACGGTCGCACCCATGTGAACTCGGACATTCAAGACCGCCGCGACGCGGACGATCTCTATCGAGTGTTGAAGAATGAAGTGATCCCACTCTACTACGAGCACGACCGGGACGATCTGCCCCAGGCCTGGATCAACCGCATGAAGCGGACGATCACGACCCTGGGCTGGCGCTTCAATGCCGATCGCATGGTGATGGACTACGTTCGCGAAACGTACGTGCCGGCAGCCGGCGGGTTGTCGTGTGAGATGAAGATCCGGTAGTGTGGACCGGTATCGACACAACCAACGAAACCAAGGCAAACGCCGGAAAATAACGAGATTTTGCCCCCCTCGCCTCGGTACTCCGGGGAGAGGGGACGGGGGTGAGGGGCATTCCGAGCGTCGCTCAACTTGGAATTTCCAATATTTATTGTGTTATCACTAATTCAGAACTGTGAGTCTTAAGCTAATCGTGCCCCTCACCCCCAGCCCCTCTCCCCGGAGTACCGAGGCGAGGGGAGCAGTTTTCGATATTTAATCAGCGTAATGTGAAAAACTAAGTTGTGTAGAGACCAATGGCCTTACGGCACGGAACTCACCTGTCCCCTTTATTGCGGGACAGTTTTCACGCGTCATCCCACGCGGAGCTTAATCCCGCGATGTACGCCAACGCGTCTTCGACCGTTCCCACAGGGGCTCCGCGAGTCCTGCCTTTGAGATCGCACTGCGCAAGCAGGACCAGTTCTTCGAAGTCTTCCGAACGCTTCAATGTCCCCCGAATGCGGCCCGTGGACAGATACTCGACCGCTTCGGCACGATTCTCGATGAAGAACCAGGTGCGGGGGGTGATCAGTTCCCCGATGGCATTCCAGGTGGCGTCCAGCGGATGCCGGCGATCGAGGCCCACGCCCACGTCATGGATCAGGCAGGCCAACAGGAATTCTTCATCATAAGGACGCTCGGCCAGCCCCAGTTCGTAGACCTGTAACGAGTGATACAGCAGGTCGCCTTCCGGGTGCAGGATGGGGTCGAGTCGGATTGATTCCAGCTTGTTTAACAACATCTCGAGGGTCGGGAAGAAATCGGGATGATAGCCGTCCTCCTCTTCGTCTCCGAACTCATCCGCCTGCTGGTCCAGCGCGACCATTCGCGCGTGATCTCGTTCGGCTTCTGCAGCGAGTAGTTCATCCAGACCCTGAAGATCGACTTGTCGGTGAGCGGCACTGCCGACGGTGGCTGAGTCGGCCGGGGATTCCAGCACGAGCGACACGACGCACGGATAGTGATCGAAGAATGTCAGGCTGCCATCGGCACGCAGTTGCACCCGGTGCCCGGCATCGAACAGGATCGCCGTGATTTCGGACAGGTCGCCCAGGGCGAGCGTCAGTTCGATTTCCGCTCCCGGCAGGATCGGTCCCGTCAGTGCCGAGCCCGAGAGTCGCGGTTCGAAATCGTGTAATAACTCCAGCAGATCGTGCGCGATTAGCCGGATCTCATTGAGGGCCGATTGTTGCCGTTCGGACGAGAACAACCCGGCCAGGGCGAAGACTTCCTGCTGGATTTCCCCGAACGACGGCAAGTCAGCGGGAGCCACTCGCTGGCGGGAAAACCAACGGGCCGCCTTGCGTCGGGCAGCGTGAAAGTCAGGTTCTTTTCGCTGCTGCAACAAACGCGCGGCTTCGGCCGCAATCGCCTGTCGTAATTTGCGATCTGCCATGAGATTATTGATACACCGCATGACGCGGGGATTGGGGATCGCTGGGGCGATGGATTGTCTGAACATTCAGGATAGCAGACGGGATGGCAAAATGTCTAACGCCAAATGACTAATGTCTAATGTCTAATTGCCTAATGTCTAAATGGATTTGCATGCGTGGCCTGCTGGCGGATTTTCCAATCCCATAAGTCCCATGTGTCCCATTCGTCCCATAAGTCCCATACATTTTGATGGGACACCCCAGACTATTTGCGATCGTCCAAACCCACGAAGAACCCGGACGCCGTCCATTCCTGGAACCACTGTTGAACGTCTTTCGCAAATGATTCCACGTCGTCGATTGATGTCGCCACTGTGTCCAATGCAACACCCAGCGTCAGCCCTTGCGACAGCAGGGTCAACAGTTGGAATTGCGGTTCGGTGAGCGACACTCTGCGGACGATGTATTGCCGGCGCGTCACTGCCAACCAGGTGGGATGCGGTTCGGGGACCGGGGGTTCGATCCCGTGGCGGCAGGCGGTCACGAATTCGTGGACGGGGTAGTCGAACCTGATGAGTCTCAAACACGGCGCGGCGGCGAAACGGACTTGCGGCCACGCGTCCGGGCTGATGTTTTCCAGGTCGTCCGGCGTGATCAGCGGCAGCCCTTCGATGCCCGGTCCATCGAAGACTTCAGCATACAGGCGTTCCAGCGTCGCCAGGTCGATCAGGAATTGCGTTCCACCGTCAGCCGACTCCGAGTCGGCATTGGCGAATCCCTCGGCAGCCTCGTGCAGGAACAGCGGAAACTTCGCGCCCAGGTCGGCCAGCGTGTAGCTTTGAGAGGGATAGGCTTGCAGATAGGCCGTGGCCAAACTGTCGAAGACATCTTGTTCAAGAAACTTGCAGAGCGTCACAAATTCTTCTCGCAGGCATTCCACCAGCCGCGCTTGATAGGCGTTGCAGTAGACATGAACTCGTTCGCGGCTGGTCTGCTGTTGTGAGGCGGTGATCACTTCTTCGATTTGGACCGGAGTGAACGCCGGCGGGGAATCGGCATCCATCAGGACCGACTGCAGCCACGTTTGCAAAGTCCGCAGGTCGAACGGGAGCGAGCTCATTCGACCTCCGCAGTGATGAAGGCGGCAGGATGCGGCCAGCCCCCGTGGCCCCCGTGGCCGACGCTGCCAGCGTCGGTGTCTGCGTCGACGCTAGCAGCGTCGGCCA
>CAMAVF010000205.1 GCA_945861445.1 Planctomicrobium piriforme
GTCGCCGGAGCGACGCGAGTCCGCATCAGCGGCTACGATGGCAAGCCCGCCCCCGGTGGAGGAGGCACCATGCCGCATGGCAAGTCGTTGTTCCCGGAATACATCGACAGCGTCGACCAGCCGGAAGACGTGGCCACGCACGATTTCTCGATCGGCGGGAAATGACTGATCGGGTTAATCTGGGCGAGTGCCGCTGCAGTTGCCAGACATCCGGGACGGAATCCGCGGTCGAAGAAGGACCGTATGATTTTGCCATCACAGTCACTCCGCCCATGAAGAAGTAGCGCTGCTCATCCGACTTCTTCATCGACGTTTTTCGGCCACAGCAGGCACATGGCGACCCACGCTAATACCGGCAGCAGGCTGGCCAGCATCATGCCGATATCGTAGGACTTGTTCCGATCGACCCAGGCTCCAAACCCGTAATGCCACAGGGACGGAAATACCCACGCGATCGTCCCCAGCAGTCCGGTAATCTTGCCTTGATGAGCGGTCGATAATTCCTGACTGAGCGCGTAATAGCAGGGAAACAACCCCAGCGCTCCGATGCCGACCGCCATGAGCACACAGATCAGCCCCGGGCCAGACGGGAGCCACGGAATTAATCCGCCCAGCGCGACCAGGAACGAACAGATTCCAAACACCGTGCAGCGTGCGCCGTGCACGGTCCAACCCGCTCGAAACAACGCGGCTGTCCCGAGGCCAGCCGACAGGCAGCCAATATCGGTCATCACGTTGAACCAGAAATTGACATCCAGCGATTCGTTTCGGCTGTAGTTTCGTCCCTGCTCCAGGAACTTCATCATCCAGACGCGAAACTGATGCCAGCAGAGATTGATGGCGATCACCACGATAATCAACACCAGGAAACGCCGCGTCGGCAGCAACGAGAAAAACGACCGCCCTGCCCCATTGACGTGTTCTTGAGCTGTCAGGCTCGAGGAGCCAGTGGCAGGTTCTTGCGGATCGCTCGGGGTGACGGTCGAGGGTATCGTTCTTAAGTCGCCAGAGCGGATTGACAATAACCACAACACGACCCAACCCACACCGACTGCCGCGACAATCTGAAATGCCGGGCGCCAACTGCCACGCACGTGTTCATCGACCATGTTCTTGATGATCAGCGGCGTGACCATCGCCCCAATCGCCGTACCGCTTTGCAAGACGCTGTTGCCGAGAGCTCGTTTGTCCGGGGGCAGCAGCCGTTGCGTGGTTCTCAAGGCACACGGCCAGTGCCCCGCTTCAAACAGCCCCAGCAGCAGGCGACACCACAGTAACCCGGCATAGGTTTCCACCAAACCCGTGGCAAATCCCATGGCCGACCACAACAGCAGCACCACGGGATACAGCCACCGCACATTGGTGCGGTCGGAGATGAACCCGAACAGGCTGGCGCCCACGGCAAATGCCAGTCCGAAGGCAGTCTCCAGAGACCCGTACTCCTTCTCATTCAAGTCGAATTCGCGGGTGATTTGCACCGACGTATTGGCCAGCGTCTGCCGGTCCATGTAGTTGATGGTGCTTGCCAGGAGCAGCAGTCCGCACACCCACCAGACCCAGACTTGTGAACGTGCGGCGGGGGATGGCTGTGACATCAGGTGGGACCTTGAGAGTGACCAGGGGGTGAGCGACCCCTATTTCGTTTCCAAAAGCGACGGGAATTCACTCGCTTGCGCTTCGAGCTTGTACTGCAAGTGTCACCACGCTTACGTGGTGATTCCCTCCAGCCCGCGGAATCGTTTCAAGTGGGTCTTCAAGCCCTGTTGCCCATGACACGAAATGCTGCCGAAGGAAATGAATCGGTAGCCTTGTTGGTAGGCGCGATCGCAGGAATCGAGATCCGCAAAGGTGATTCCCGCCATCTTGCCGCATGCCTGGACGCGACGTGGAAAATCTTCCAGAAATGCCAGCACGTCCGGATGTCTGGTCTGGCCGATATGGCCCAGCGATGCGGACAGATCGGTGGGGCCGGCGAAGACGACATCCACCCCTTCCACATTGGCGATTTCTTCCAGATTACGAATCCCTTCCGGAGTCTCGATCTGTACAATGACGCACGTTTCATTGTTGGCGACAGGCAGGTACTCGTCCCACGGAACATCCATAAAGACCGTCCACAGAGGCGAAATCCCGCGTGAGCCTTGCGGCGGATACTTCGCGTACTTGACTGCCAGCCGGGCCTCTTCTGCCGTGTTGACCTGGGGAATCATCACGCAATTCGCACCGATATCCAAAGCCTTCTTGATCAACTGTGGATCCAATCCGGCGACGCGTACCACGCACGAACAATCGTGCTGGCGGCAGATGATCGGCACCCAGCGGACGTCATTGACGTCAAACGGCCGATGTTCCAGATCCACCCACAAAAAGTCGACCCCCGTACTCACGGTCAGCTTCGCCTCCAGGTCGGAAGCATCGGTCAGACTGACGCCCCAGACGCAGCGGGAATTCTTGAACCGTTCTTTGACTTTGTTCTCATACATGTCAGTGACTTTCAGTGAGTGTCGTGGTTCGCTCGGCGAGCAAAGCGTGTGTGTTGATGTGTTGAGATTCCAATTGGATTGTGGCTGATTCCGTGGGCCAACCGAACTGCTGTGTCGCGTTTCGTTCGTGGTGCGAACGACGACGATCAATGCCAGGGAAACGCCATGGTCGGTGTCGACGAATACCGCTGCATGGTCAATGTCAGCCGCGCTCCCGCACCGGGCGCCAGTTTGACCGACAGGTGCGAGCCATTCAATGGTTGCGACTGCTCGCCGATCTGGACCGCAGTCAAGCGATGCTCGGCATAGCCTCCCGCTTGCACGATGACAGTCCGTGGTGCGAGCTGGCTGATGTTGACCAATGTTACGGAAACCCGATCGTCCGTCATTTCGTCAATCAATGCCGCCACGTCCTCGGGGAGTCCCGCGCGTTGCTGCGCCGGATCGAAATAACGCAGCCTGCAGAACAGCGCGGCCCCGGCACGGCCGGGACGCAGACCGCCGACGGTCAGTTCAATCAACGAGTCGACACTCGCCGGATTTAACACCATCGGATCATCGGCCAGGCGCGTGTCGGGCGTCGACGTGTCTTTGCGGATTGCCTGAACTTGCTGGCCAATCCGGGCCAGGTCGCCGCGCAGCGACTCTTCGGGATAATTCGGATTCTTCCCATGCAGATAGGACCACCAGGGCTGCGTGGAAACTCGGGCGATGTCCTCAGGCTTCATCGACAGATAGGCCAGCTCCGGTGCGCCGACGGAATACTTCTCGGGACTGAAATTGTACCAGCCCTTGTCGCCGTACATTTTCGGATAAACCTTCTTGCCCTCGACCACTTTGGCATTCGCATTGACGGCATCGATCTGCTTCCGCCAGGGATCGAGATACCGGTCATCGCCGGTCAGCAGGTAGGCATTCATGAACCCTTGAAAACCCGCCTGATGCTGATTGCGACTGACCATCGCCTTGGTTGCAGGATCAAACACAGTGAACCCCCAGCCATAGACCCCGCCCCACCACTTGCCGCCAGTCTCGCCGCCAATCTTGCCGTCCAAACCGATGTTGGTGGGAATGATATTTCCATTGGCCCGCATGCGCTCACGCCAGGCATCGACGTACTCAAGCAACCACGTCCGGTATTTCTTCTCATGAGTCAGAATGAACGCATTCAGGGCCAGTGTCGTCGCCTTCAGATTCTGCGGATGGTCACCGACAATATCCGTATAGTCCTTGAAGTGCTCGACCATCTGGGCATAACTGGTCTCGCCGTGTTGCGGACGAAAACGATTCTCGATTTCAATCGGATCACCAGCCCAATCCAGCCCCGTGGCCTTTCTCATCAGTGGTCCGCGGCTGCCGTTGAACATGCTGCGGATGAGCTTGTGCTGCGGATCGTAATTCAGGGCTCCAGGATCTTCGTTCAGATAGAATCCGGCGAAGCGCCGGACCCGCTGGCCATATCGGGCGTCATTCGGATCGGACAACCCCTGCAGGTTGAAGACGACCAGTCCTTCCGCGTTATGGACCCAGTCCATCGTGACCGGGAACTCTTTGTAATACATCCCATCTCGAGCGAACGGGACTTCCACCGTCTTGGCGAGCGTGTACTGTCGCAGATGTCCTTCCCACGCGTGCTTGTACATCCGCAGGACATCGGCATCACCGCCCAAGGCATGGACCAGCGGCCAGTGCAGACAGCACTCGGTCGCATCGTCGGGGCCGTCATCTCCGCCCCAGCGTTCCACGCACAACAACCAGCCCCGTTCATCGAAGTATTTGTCGAAGAACTCACGGCAAGCAGCCGAGTTCTGCCGCAGCAACTCGCGCTCAAGCAGCGCCCAGACGGGTGGCGAGAGAGGAGTATCGATGGTGAGCGTGGATTTCTCAGCGGGCAAATCGGCCGCGATCGCTGGCTGGCTGAACGACACAACCATTCCGCAGATCAGAACTGCGAAACCGAGGCAGCAGATACGACGCGTGGCTGGAACAACATCGTCAATCGAAGTTCGTCTCATTGAGGGTCGCTTTCCGCTTTCGCGTCTCCGGCAGTCAGGGTGCATTGAGAGCTTATCGATCAACTGTTGTTGATGCAATCACTGGCGTCAGTGAATGGCTGCTGCTGATATCCGGTGCAGTTTCTGACCGGCTGAGGAGGATACTTTGGCCAGCGCGAATCGGTCTGAGTGAGCAGACACATGAGGAACCGTGATTGCTTGGGCGTCACAATCACTCGCACATGTTGACAGGTTTGGCAAAGCGTCTGCATCGAGCGGTCGGGGTTCTCAGAGAATCAATGTTCTGAAGGCAACACCACGGTTGTCAGGAACCGCAGTCCAGATTCATTTTCGGGTTCGGTGATGATCCAGATCTTCGTGCCATTGTCGGTGCGATAGACCGAATATATGCGGTCACCGGTCTCGACCGCCTCGTCGTTGTTCAGCCGATCCACTTCAGACAGCGTTCCCCAGTCGCCACGCACGTGGCGATTCAAGAAGTCGCTGACTTCCTGCCCGCTATCCTGTATCGCCTGCAGGACAGCCGGGGTCGCCATCAGTTTTCCCAATTCAAACAATGGTTCCGGCAGCGGTGCAATCATGGACGACTCGGGAAAGTTCGGTAAACGGGACGTGGGTCGCAGGGAAGTCACTCTGACCGCAGTATAGGAAGTTGTCAGATTCTGTGACACAATAGGCCGCGAGTTCCTCATCGTGGGATAGGCTTCCAGCCTGTCATTCCATGATGAAGTTGACAGGCTGAAAGCCTATCCCACGGTGGAGCACTGACGATGAACAAGACCTATCGAGTCGGAGTGATCGGGGCGACCGGTAAGGGAGACTACGGTCATGGTCTCGACACGGCGTTCGTGGGGGTCGAACGGGCCGAAATCGTGGCCATCGCCGATGATCACGAACCGGGGCGTCAAAAGACGGCCCAGCGTTTGGGGACACCGCGGCAGTTTGCCGACTACCGACAGATGCTGGCCCAGGAACGGCTCGATATCGTTTGCATCGGGCCGCGCTGGGTGACGGACCGCCTCACAATGGTCCAGGCCGTGGCCGCAGCGGGATGTCATATCTATTGTGAGAAACCATTTCTCGCCGATCTCGAGACGCTCGATCAAGCTCGCGCGGCGTGTGACAAGGCCAAAATCCACCTGCAGATGGCGCATCAATGGCGAGCGTCGCCAGCGGTCCAGAAGGCCATCGGTCAGGTTCGCAGCGGATATTTCGGACGGCTGTTGCGGCTGCGAGCCCGTCCCAAGGATGACTCACGCGGTGGAGGCGAAGAGTTGTTGGTTCACGGCACGCATTGGTTCGATCTGATGATCACCCTGGCCGGCCATCCGCAATGGGCCAGCGGGCACATCATGCATGGGGATCGCGACGCCGTGCGGACGGATGTGCGGCAAGGATCGGAACCGGTCGGCCCCGTCATCGGCGATTCCATCGTCGCGGTGTTCGGCTTCGCCGGCGGCGTACGCGGCTGTTTCGATTCCACCGCCAGTACCGCTCCGAATGTTCGCAAAGCGTTGCCGAACGAGATCATCACTCCCAAATGGGATTTTGTGTACAGCCTGACAGTCGAATGCGAGAAAGCGACGCTCAGTTTCCGCCAGCCGGGCGACGTGTATGTTTACCCGGCGGGAGGAATTCTGCCGGATAATCCCGCATTGCAATGGGACAAGACGATCATTCCGGAATGGCACTTCACCAAGGAGCATCTGCCGCGGAACGTCGCGGCCGAGTGGCTGCGACACGGCAACCAGACCATGGCGGCAGACCTCATTCAAGCCATCGAACAGAACCGTTCGCCGCTTTCGTCGTTAGCCAACGCGGCCAGTATCACCGAAATGGTTCAGGGTGTGTATCGATCCCATTTGGATGGGGGTCGGCGAGTGGCAATACCAGCCGCCGATCGCCACCATCCGTTGCTGAGTTAGCCCGCATTATTCACCGTCTCCTCAATGAACAAGCGGAGCGCTGCTCCGGTAACCCGCAGCGTCAGCGAGGGCAACTTGTAACTACGCGCTCGCTGACGCTGCGGGTTACCAGCAAGCCGTGAATAATCCGGGTTAGAATGGCTGATGGGAGGGCGAGGCTCCCGCCGAGCCTAAGACGAGCTTTAGCTCGGAGTCCGCCGACTTGCGGTCGTACCAGGCTCGGCGAGAACCTCGCCCTCCCGATTCTTCCCTTTTCAAACACGCTCTTAGTGGTGATACCACGGATTTGCATGCACGTGATTCCCGTGCAACGTGTCGAAATGACCCGGAGTGTAGTGCGGGACCGTGTCGTAATGTCCGTGCGTGTGGTAGCCGCGCCCCGGTGTCCAGTGCGTCGTCGTGGGGTGATACACGCGGTCGAAATGCACTGAAGGTGCATGGTAAATCGGAGCCCGATAGCTGCCATAACCACCAAAGCCACCGCCGTAGCCTCCTCCGTACCCATAGCCGCCACCGTAGCCGCGATACCCATAGCCACCGTAAGGTCCTGCCTGAGCGGTTGTCGTTGCGAAGCCGCACACAGCAAGCACTGCCAGGATGATTGCGAACTTTTTCATGATCAACTCCTTGGTCCAAAATATTGCGTGGGGATTTTTTGACTGAATTTACCGTCACATTTGTCGTTTCGGCGACAGACTGATATTGCAAGACGCGTGCCAATGATAACGAACCCGACAGATCGTGATTTTTCCCGGTGATTCTGCATATCTCACTGAAGATGGATTGAAGTTCTGAGAAGTTCAGGTGCGGTCGAATTGAAGACAGTGAACTCGATTCGATAACATCGCGAGTTGTGCTGCGGCCGTCTCTTTAGTCCTTTTGGTCCCTTGTGTCCTTTTCGTCCTTGGAATTTCAGGGACGAAAAGGACACAAGAGACGAATGGTGTTCCGTGGCAGGTTGCCGTTCCTTCAAACATTGACTTGTGAATCGATCCGCTGTGCGCAACATCCGATTGAAACTGGCTTACGATGGGACCGATTTCGTCGGCTGGCAGGAGCAGGCGAATGGTCTGGCCATTCAGTCGGTCGTGGCGGCGGCCATTGAGAAAATCACATTGGAGGAACCGGTACTGATGGCGGCCGGGCGGACTGATTCGGGGGTCCATGCCGTCGGTCAGGTGGCTCATTTTCTCACCGAGAGCTGCATTCCCGCCGAACGTCTCGGGTTCGGAATCAATGCCCTCGTCCCCGATTCCATCACGATCTTGAAGGCCGACGACGTTCCTCTGACGTTTCATTCGCGGTATCACGCGGTCCGCAAACGGTATCGGTATGTGATCGACAACGCCCGTTGTCCACTCCCGTTTTTGAAACGGTTCAGCCACCACGCGCGCAACCGCCTAGACGTGGCCGCCATGCAGCGCGCGGGATTGGAACTGGTGGGGACTCACGATTTCCGGGCATTTGAAACTCAATACCCCAATCGCGACAGCAGTGTGCGAACCGTCCTGGACCTGACGGTGCAGCGGTATTGCAACTGGCCGATCTCGATGTCGAACGGAATCGATCCCGGCCCTCCCAGCGAGCAGGGGGACTGGGTCGGTATTGATATCGTGGCCGACGGGTTTCTCTACAATATGGTGCGTTGCATCGCCGGAACTCTGCTGGAAGTGGGTCGCGGAAAATGGACGCCTGACGACGTGTTGCGGATCCTCAACACGCGTGATCGCCGCATCGCCGGCATCACGGCGCCGCCTCAAGGGCTATTTCTCGTACAGGTCGACTACGAATAGTTAAACTGGGTAAACTCTTACGCTTTCATCAGTTGAAACGCGCCCAGTACATCCGTTGCCCATCCAGACCACGTGTCTCACCAAGAGACTTCTTGACATTTTATCTCCGACCGGATGTAATTTGCAGTTGGTCAGTCACAAGGTAGCGCGGGGCACCATGCCGGGTTGGGGAATCCGACAGCAACGCGTCGACCAAAGGGGCTGATCAATCACGCCGGAGCCGCGATTCTAGGCAGCTCCCGTGGTGTGTTGTGGCTGGGTGACACGCTTTCCTACCTTTGATTTGCAACGTCTGAATTTCGAATTCGTGTGACCCTTGACCGCCTGATGCGCGGTTAGGTTTTTGCATTTACGTGGCACTTTAACATCAACCCGTAATTTCCCTGCCCCACCGTGGGTTCGTGATGATTGCGCGGTTGTTGACGAATGTTGATCCTCGTTCGCGAATTGTGAACCTCACCTCCGGGCTGGGGAGCGACCGATAATCAGTATGTACTGAAGTCCTGCAACTGTTCTGATTGCCCCGGCTGGGAAACTTGGGCAATTAAGATCGGATGCGGCGATTGCAGTTTCAGGTGCTTAGAGACCATCTTTTGGATGGGTCGAACTTGACCAACACGGAAGTTGGTTGGGGAAAGTATCTGTATCCGCCTCGAGTGGGGACAAGCCCGAGGCGCCGTAGTCCATAGGGTGTGGCTATGACGGCAGACTATTCGATACCCCGAGTCGTGATCACCGGCGTCGGCGTGGTGTCACCGATCGGAATTGGCAACGAGCCGTTCTGGGACAGCTTGGTGAATGGTCGTTCGGGAATTGATTTCCTGCACGCCTTCCCGGGTTTGGATGTTCCATCGAAGCTCGCGGCGGAAGTTCGTAATTTCGATCCTCTCGATTACATCCAGCACAAGAAGATGCTGAAGGTGATGTCGCGCGACATCCAATTAGGCGTTTCGGCCGCCGGACTGGCGATGACCGATGCCAAGCTGGGCCTTAATGGGATCGATCCCGAGCGTCTGGGTGTGGAATTCGGCGCCGGCCACATTTCGATCACACCGACCGAACTGAGTGAAGCGGCGGTTGCCTGCACCGACGAAGACCAGTTTGAATTTACGCGGTGGGGTGAAGACAGCATGGGGCAGATCGCTCCGCTGTGGTTATTGAAACACCTCCCGAACATGCCGGCCTGTCACGTGGCGATCGAACACGACGCCCGCGGGCCCAACAACACAATTACCTGCCGCGATGCGTCCGCGTTGCTGGCCCTGGATGAAGCAGTCCGCGTGATTCAGCGCGGTGCGGCCGATGCGATGATTGTCGGAGCGTGCAGCTCCAGCGTGCATCCTGTCGATATCACCCGGTTGAGCCTGTACGATCACCTCTCGCGACGAGTCGATGATCCGCAGCGGGCGTGCCGTCCATTCGACATGGAACGCGATGGCATGATCGTCGGCGAAGGTGCCGCCTGCTTTATCATCGAACGCTACGATCACGCACTGGCTCGCGGTGCCGATATCTACGCCGAAATCCTGGCGGTGGCCGGCGGCTGTGATGGCGGTGGTCCCGCGAATCGGGCCGGTGGTCGCGGTATCGTGCGGGCCGTCCAGGCGGCATTGCGGAAAGCCCAGATTGATCCCCGCGACATTGGTCACATCAACGCTCATGGCAAGAGCACGGTGGAAGACGATTGCGTGGAATCCCGGGCTTATCATGAAGCCTTGGGCAGTGCCGCCGAGAAGATCCCCGTGACGGCATTGAAGTCGTACTTCGGCCAGTTCGATGCTGGCAGTGGGGCGGTGGAATTGGCGGGCAGCGTGCTGGCGTTGAAGCACGGTATCCTGCCGATGACGCTGAACTATGAAACCCCCGATCCGAACTGCCGCGTAAACGTCGTGCATACCGAACCGTTCCGTCTCCGCAGCCATATCGCGATGAGCGTGAATCGGACGAATGTGGGCCAGAGTGCCGCGGCAATCATTCGCGCGATCTAATGCCGGGCGAAGTGGTTCAGAAACCGATACAACGACTCGCAGGGTGGGATTTTCCCACCCTGCTTTCTTTTTTTCGCCGATTGATCGCCATGTCGTTCGTACAGCAAAACCGAGTCGCCTGGAATCAGTTGGCCGACACGGGCAGCGTCTTCGCCAAGGTGGCCACCGACGCGGAATGTGCCGAGCCCCTGAAGTGCCTGGACGGTCGCAACTGGCTGCCGTCGTCCGTGCGGGGTCTGGACGTGCTGTGCCTGGCCGCGGCGGGAGGCTGGCAATCGATTCTGTACGCGAGCGCCGGGGCGAACGTCACGGTCTACGACATCAGCCCGTCGATGCTGGCCCTGGATCGGCGCGAGGCCGAACGGCGGCAATTCAAGGTGCGCACCGTCGAAGGCTCAATGGACGATTTGTCCGAACTGGCCGATGCCAGTTTCGACATCGTGCATCAACCTGTCAGTACGTGTTATGTCGCCAATCTGGCCAAGGTCTATGGAGAGATTGCCCGAGTGTCACGGCACGGGGCCGTCTATATCAGTCAGCACAAGCAGCCCACCAGCCTGCAGATCGTGGGAAGGACCGTACGCAATCAGTACGTCATCGGCACCAGCTACTACCATCAAGGCCCGTTGCCTCCCGCGACCGACACCTCCTATCGCGAACCGGGAACGACCGAGTTCATGCATCGCTGGGAACAACTGGTCGGGGATCTGTGTGCGGCGGGATTTGTGATTGAAGATCTGCGGGAACCGTACCGCGGAGATCCCACCGCGCTGCCCGGTGACTACCATCATCGCGGCTGGTTCATCGCGCCCTATTTGCGAATGAAGGCCAGGCGCGTTCGCCCCGAATCGACCAACGCTGCACCTAAATTGTGGACGCCTTGATGGTTGTGGGTTGCAGTCGGGCACGCGCGGTCGCCGCTGGCTCCCGGTTAAACGAGCCGATCGCCATGAGAATTGTTTAACCCGGAGCCAACGGCGACGGCGATAACCAATCCGATTTTCCCAATAGCTCAACTTCAATACTCGCACGCCCGACAACGACTACTTCCCAATATCGTCGGGCCCGTCGATCAACTCTTCTGGCGGAATTGCCGGGGCCTTGGTGCGGCGGAAGACCGCGACGACGTCTTCAATTGGCACGACGAACAGCAAGTTGTCCGCTTCCAGATCGACCGGAATCGCATTCTTGGGATGGAACAAGACCTTGTCGTATTTGTGGATGGGGAAGTCCTCATCACGCTCGATCAACACGCTGATTTCGACGACGCGGCCCGTGATCGTGGGAATCTCCGAGGAATCGGGCAGCAAGATCCCACCCCGAGTCGCCTGGCGGGACTCGTCCTTGCGGATCAGGATGCGCTTGCCCAGCGGTTCCACAAATTCTGACACGATCAATACTCCTAGTTAGGCCGGCTGCTCGCGGTCTTTGATTTCATCGGAAAATCGGCCGCCCCATTGCTTCTTCGTCACTCAGGGCTCGATTGCCATACAGATTCTATGCAGTCCGTGAACCGTCGGCCACCGGTTTTCCGGTTCCCACGGCTTGCCTGGCCCAAGTATGGGGGCTGCAACAACGAATGTGACAACTCCCGCAGGACTCAATCATTCGCGCCGGTCCGCGACACAATGCGGACTTTCTGCATGCCGGCCGCAGTCGCGGAATCGATCACCAGCACGACAGTTTCGTGCAAGGCGTCCGGATGAGCATCAATGGCGACTTCCGTCCGCAACGTCGTCAGCCGGGACTGGGTCAGGATATCGGTCAATCTGGCCGGATCTCCAGCCGGCACATCGTCGACGAAGATCCCGTTGCGTTCGTCGATCTTCACGAAGATCGTATTCGACTGCAGTTCTTCAATTGTCAGCGTTTGAGCAGCCCCCTTTTGATCTTGCTTGGGGGCTGGAATTTCAATCGTTTTCTGCAGGCTGAAGGAGGCGGTGACCATGAAGAAGATCAGCAGCAGAAACGTGACATCAACCATCGACGTCAGATCCAATTCGCCGAGTTCCGGATTGGACCGGCGCAACTGAAATCCACCAGCGTCATCGTCGGCCAGGTCATTGGTGAAGTTTTCTGCGTGAGGTGGAAGCTGGGGTTCTTCGGCCGCCTCTTCAACAGGTTCCGTGGGGGCTTCCGGTTCAATGGCACCATCCGCCAGCGGAGCGACGGGCGCTGTCCCCTTGAGGAAGTTCTCACCCTGGGCTGGTTCTTCGACCCCAGAGGAAATGGGCCCCGCGTCCGACAGGGGGACGATCGTCATGGCACCGCATTGCGGACAGGGAACCTCATGCCCCGCTTTTCGCGTGGTAATGCTGAGCAACTGATCGCAACTTGGACAACGATAGTGAATCGGCATGGTACACTCGGGCGCCGCCTGAACTCGATTCTAAACCGGCAACGGTTGCCGCCATTCGGTTCGGTGCCGGGCGAGCATCGCGTCAGACGCCGTCGGTCCCCAGCTTCCGGCAGAATACTCTTC
>CAMAVF010000206.1 GCA_945861445.1 Planctomicrobium piriforme
GGCTCCAGCGGCACACTCGGGCATTATGAAGTTCTGGAGATCCTGGGTCACGGGGGCTTCGGCATCGTCTTCAAAGCCTTCGATGAGAAACTGCAGCGGCTGGTGGCGATCAAGGTGCTGAACCCGCAAATGGCGGCCACGTCCCCGCCGCGGAAGCGGTTTTTGCGTGAAGCACGGGCAGCGGCGGCCATGCGCCATGAAAACATCGTGCAGGTTTACAGCGTCGAAGAACAGCCGTTGCCGTACCTGGTCATGGAGTACATTCAGGGTCAGACCCTGCAGCAGAAACTGAACAATTCTGGTCCATTGGACGTGATTGAGGTGCTGCACATCGGCCGGCAGATTGCGAACGGCCTGGTCGCCGCTCATGCAATCGGTCTGATTCACCGCGACATCAAGCCGGGTAATATTCTGATCGAACAAGGGTTCGATCCGCGGGTCAAGATCACCGATTTCGGCCTGGCCCGAGCGGCCGACGATGCCAGCCTGACGCGAACTGGTGCCGTCTCGGGGACGCCGATGTACATGGCTCCCGAGCAGGCGACGGGGCAGCCGCTGGACCACCGGGCCGATCTGTTCAGCCTGGGGAGCGTGCTGTACGTGTTGGCCTGCGGGCGCCCGCCGTTTCGGGCGGCGAATGCGATCGCCGTGCTGCGACGCGTGACCGAAGACACCCCGCGACCGCTGCAGGAAATCATTCCCGAAATTCCCGACTGGCTCGTCGCCATCGTGACGAAGCTGCACGCGAAGAACCCCGAGGACCGTTTCCAAACGGCCAAAGAAGTCGCCGATCTGTTGGCCCGCTGCCAATCGGAATTGCAGCTCAACGGCAAGGTGACGTGCGTCCCCGTAGCCGAGTCACTCCCCAGTTCAAACAAAGTGAACGACAGACCTGCGACGTCTGGGGCAGCGAACACTCCGGCGAGTCAGGCGACGTCAACGCCCGTACGATCCGAATCGAGCGACCAGGTCCGGGGGCTGACGCCCTCCGGCTCACCATTTTTTTCGCGGGGTCGCCTTCTCGCAGCCGCAACGGTCGTCCTGATCCTCGTCGCCGCGATCCTGTTCCAGCGTGCCAACCAAACCAAATTTGAGATCTCAAATTTGAAATCTCAAATCTCAAATCCCCCCGGACAGGCCGAGTCGACCGACTCCACCAACCCCGACCGCCGCGCCGCCGAGTGGGTGCTGTTGATCGGCGGCACCATCACGATCAAAGAGAACGGCCAAGCTCGCGGAATCAACGCTGGCCGCGACCTGCCCGATGGGGCGTTTGAACTCACGCAGGTGCAATTGGCCCAAAATTCGAAGGTGAGTGAGGCGGGGCTGGCTCACTTCAAGGATTGCAAGAACCTCACGTACCTTGATCTGGGCGGTACGCAAGCGAGCGATGCGGGGCTGGCCAATTTCAAGGATTGCAAGAACCTCACGGTCCTTCAACTGGGCGTTATCCCGGTGACCGATGCGGGACTGGCCCACTTCAAGGATTGCAAGAACCTCACGGTCCTTAATCTGTACGCCACAATGGTGACCGATGCAGGACTGGTCCACGTCAAGGATTGCCAGAACCTGACGAACCTTTATCTGCACAATACCCAGGTGACCGATGCGGGGCTGGCCCACTTTGTCGCTTGTCCGAAGCTCGCCTCCCTAATCGTCTCAAACACGAAGGTCACCGAGGCAGGAGTGAAGAACCTCTCGGCCGCGTTGCCGGGGTGCAAGATCGAATGGGACGGCGGCGTGATCGAGCCCCGAACCGGCTGGCACGGATGGTCGGCAGACGCTCCGCCCCCCGCGATCGCGCCGTTTGATGCCGAGCAGCATCAGGCAGCCTGGGCCAAGTACCTCAACGTGCCGGTCGAGTACACGAACTCCCTCGGCATGAAGTTTCGCCTCATCCCGCCCGGCGAGTTCACGATGGGCAGCACGTCGGCGGAGATCGAAGAGGCTCTCAAAGAGGTCGGCACAGACAAGCGTTGGCAGGCGTACCTCAAGAGCGAGATCCCTCAGCACAAGGTCATCCTGACGAGACCGATCTACCTCGGCGTCCATGAAGTCACGCAGGGACTGTACGAACAGATGATGGGAAAGAATCCCTCCCACTTCGCCCCGATGGGTATTGGGAAAGAGGCCGTCGCGGGGATGGACAATACCAGCCACCCGGTGGAAGTGGTGACTTGGAACGACGCTGCCGAATTCTGTGCGAAACTGAGTCAGTACGAGAAACACAAGCCGTTCTACTTCCGGTCCGGTCAGACGGTGACGCCGCTGAACGGCACTGGCTACCGCTTGCCGACGGAGGCGGAATGGGAGTTCGCCTGCCGCGCGGGAACGACGACCAACTACTGGATCGGTGACAACGACAAAGACTTGATGCGGTGCGGCTGGTTCTCCGAGAACTCTGGTGGTCGCACGCATCCGGTGGGAGAGTTGAAGCCGAATCCGTTCGGGGTCTATGACATTCAAGGCAATGTCGGGGAATGGATCCAGGACTGGTGGGAGCCGACCTACTACGGGCAGGTTCAAGGAACGTCTGGCGTTGATCCAAGCGGCCCATCTTCTGCTGGTTCCCTGCGCGTAATCCGGGGCAGCGATTTTCGCAGTTCAGCGTCCGGCAGCCGTGCCGCGCTTCGTAACGCTCTCGGCCCAGAAGTCCGTGACTACTACGTCGGATTTCGAGTGGTCTTCTCTGTCGATGCCGTGAAGCACGCGTTGAAGGTTGATGGGCCGAAGACCGTAAAGCCTGCGGCACCAGTTGGCGCGAACGGGAAACCGATTGCCGAGCCGCGCCGCAGTGCGTGGGATGACCTGGATCCCGCTCAGATTCCGGAGGTGGAGCGCGTCCCACGTCAGCCGGAAGGTCTGGTCGCCGTCCTGGGGCAACATCGCCAACGTGTTTGGAACGTGCTGCGTTCCGCGTCGAGTTCTCCGGATGGCACTCAATTCACATTGACGACAGACGACGGTCTGTACTTGTTCGGTCGAGACCCCAAGCAACCGGCTCGATTTTTCAACTTCGATGGCGTACTAACTTCCGCAACAATTCTGCCGGATGGCAGGGTCGCCGCATTCGTGGATGATCGAGGAATGCAACTCCAAATCTTCGCCAAACCTCGTGACGGAATGCCGTTGGAAAAACTCTCGGCGACCAGCACCAACACTGGTTCGGTAATCCACTACCCAACGGTTTCATCAGACGGACGTTGGCTGGCGGGGTGGGAAGTTCCCGACAACATTGCCCTGTGGAAACTTGGCGATGCTACCCCGCAGCGATCCGCCAAGTTTACCCTCTCCTCATCGCATGGGAACATCTGGCAGGGCAGCTTTTCACCCGATGCGCATTGGTTCTGCGTTACGGATAACAGGAGCGTCCAAAGTGCAGTTCATCTGATTGACCTGCGGGGTGACACGCCGCGCGAAGCCAATGTTCTGAAGGCCGATGCCGATGAAAAAACTGATGCGCCCGCGAAGGGCTTCGAGCACGCCACATTCCTGTCAGACGGTCGCCTGGCCACCTCGGATCGTAACGGCCGCACCTGGTTCTGGAAAATCAACGACGGTGAACCCCAACGAGTCGGCAGCATTCGTGCTATGGGTCTCATTCAAGCGGCATCACAGTCGTTGCGATTAGTCACCAACGACAACAATTTGTTCCGTGTCTGGAATCTCGCGGTTGAGCCACCGCAGTTACTCGGTGCAGCGTTACCTGCATTTCCGGCGGACAACATCCAGAACCTGGCGATCAGTCCCAATGGCGAGACGATCTTCACCGGCCACCTCAACAAGGCGGTCCGATTTTGGAATGTTTCCGCAGCCGGGGTGACGGAACTCGATCCGCTTGTTCCCAATCCGCGGTTCCATTCAGACTATCAGCAAGTCAACGTCATCGATCATCTGTTGTGCGCTTCGACCGAATCTGCTCGTGTCGGCATCTGGCGACCGACACGCAATGGATTGCAATCTGTTCTTCTGGAATCACCGACACGCTGGGTTCAGAGTGCCTCGGCAACCCAACGCCTGCTGATCGTTGCGGAGCCATCTCCTGACGGGGGATCAGCAGGAACAGCTCTGTTCCGCTGTGACGCGGATCGCGTGACACAGGTTCGCCGCATCACGGGGAATAACGTCCACTCGGCAGCGCTGAATGACGAGGGTCGCCGACTGGCCCTTTGTCGGAACAACGGAACGGACTTCGTTGCCGAACTGTGGGGTTGGGAATCAGACGACCTTCCCGCCAGAAAATTGTCTGAGATCAAATCATTACCGGATCGCATTTTTCAACTGGCCTTTGCCGAAGCCGGACGCACGCTGGTTGGACGTGTTGGCCTTCGCGTCCAAATCTGGGATGTGAAAGAGGATCAACTCATCCCGCGAACGATACTGCCACGACCGTATATTCTCAGACAGTTTGCCGTCGCCCCGGATGGACACACTCTCGCGACAGCCGCTTACAACGGGTTGGACTTATGGAACCTGAAGTCCGACCTCACCCAGCCGACCACGAGCTTCGCGATCAGCGGAACCGGAGCCGTCGCGTTCTCACCCGATGGACGTCGTCTGGCGGCATCTTTCTGGGAGAACGGGGGCTCCGCCGGAGTGCAGATTATCAATCTCGCCAGCGGAGTCGTGGAAAAACGCCTGACCTTCCCCGGCCAAGTCTACGATCTCGCTTTCACCGACGATGGCCGCCATCTCGTCACCGGCAACGCCAATACCACCATCTACGTCGTGCGATTGGAGGCATGGAAACCCTGACCCGCGTGCTCGGCAACCGCACGCGGGTCAACGCTGCCGCACTGAAACATCTCAGCGGACTGAGCCAATCCGAGACTCTGGACCTCGCTGAGACGAAGGAGGTCAACGCAAAGTGCCGGTAATTGGTTTGACAAATTCCTGGAAGCGCAGTAGACCATCCTCGCACAGGGACTCGAGTGTCTTCATACGCCGGAAACGCTAAACTCGTGGTCGAAGTCAGGGCGTAGAAATCATTGAGTAGCCGCACTCGCCAGTGTGCGGGCGATCAACCGAACTGCCCGCGTTCTGGCGAACGCGGCGACACAATTTCTTCTGAACTCCTACTTCGAGGCAACGGATGACGAACATGGGCCAGTCTGCCCCGCCCGATCTCTTGGATGCCATTCTCGTGGGGGCTGGATTTGCTGGCCTGGGAATGGCCATCGCCCTGCGCAAACAGGGGATCACGAATTTTGTGATCCTGGAAAAGGCGCGGGACGTGGGGGGCGTGTGGCGTGACAACAGCTATCCGGGGGCGGCGTGCGATATCCCTTCGCACCTGTATTCGTTCTCGTTCGAACTCCGTCCTGATTGGAGCCGCACGTTTGCTCCGCAGGCAGAAATTCAAGCATACTTGCAACATTGTGCTCGCAAGTACGAAGTCCTGCCGCACATTCGATTCTCATCTGAAGTCAGTGAGGCTCGGTTCGATGAGCAGACTGCGGTGTGGACGGTCACGTTGCGAGATGGCTCGCAATTGAGATCCCGGCTGTTCATCGTCGGCACCGGCCAGTTGAATCGTCCGGTCTATCCCAAGTTGCCCGGTATCGAGAATTTCAAGGGCCGCTCGTTTCACTCATCCAACTGGGACCATGACTATGCCTTGGAAGGCAAACGCGTCGCCGTGATTGGCACCGGCGCGTCCGCGATCCAGTTTGTCCCCGCGATCGCCGACCGCGTGGGCCATCTGCAAGTCTTTCAACGCTCCGCGCCCTATATTCTTCCCCGGGCAGACTCCGCGTACTCAAGCCGCTTGAAGTCCCTGTTCAAGATCGCCCCGTGGCTGATGCGGCTGTATCGGTTAAAGATCTATTTGACTCACGATATCAGAAAGGCGGCGTTTACGAATCGACAGTGGCTGATGAAATACACGGTGGAGAGACCCTTTCGCAAGCTGCTGGAAGCCCAGGTCGCCGATCAGGGGCTGCAGGCGAAAATGCTGCCAGACTATGCGGCCGGGTGCAAACGCATTCTGTTGTCCAGCGACTACCTGAAGACATTTTCCAAACCCCAAGTCGAACTGGTTACTCAAGAGATCCGGACCATCACCGCGGAGGGTCTGGAAACGACTGATGGAGTTCATCATCCTGCCGATGTGATCATCTACGGTACGGGGTTCGCCGCCACTGAGTTTTTGGCCCCGATGCGTATTACAGGTGCTCGAGGAGTGGAACTCAATGCGGCCTGGAAGGAGGGCGCACAGGCTTACCTGGGTATGGCCGTGCCGTCGTTTCCCAATTTCTTCATTTTGTACGGGCCCAACACGAATCTGGGTCACAATTCGATTGTCTACATGCTGGAGAGTCAGATTGCACACATCATGCGGTGCATCAAGGCCATGCGCCAGTCCCACAGCGATACGATCGAGGTTGGCAGCGAGGCGTTCCAGACCTTCAACACAGGAATTCAAACTCTCCTGGTCAAAGCGGTCTGGAATCGTTGCCAGTCGTGGTACACCGATGTCAACGGACGCAACACGACCAACTGGCCAGGTTTTGCCACGACTTACCGCTGGATCACGAGTCGCCGCAAATTGGATGCTTACAAATTCAGCCACAGTCCAGATGGCATCGCGGGCACGTTATGACAACCGTTGAGATCAATCCCCTCGGGGGCGTGTTTGAGCGTTTCAAAGCCGCCATCATCTGTGGGTTTTTGCGTTGCGCGTTCCGCCCGGTGCTGGGGCCACCGAGCACGCCGGGCTTCCAGCGCCGGTGGATCAGATTGTTGTCGCGATTCACACCGGCCCGGGGTGGCGTGGTCCGCGACCATGCCCTGGCCGCGAGTGTTCCGGTCGAAATTACCTCTGTGCCGACTGATAAAGGCCCCGGCGCGATTCTCTACATTCATGGCGGCGGCTTCTGTGTCGGCAGCCCGGCCACTCACCGCAGCGTGACCTCACACCTGGCATTCGAAAGCCGGATGTCTGTCTGGACGCCGGACTACCGCCTGGCCCCAGAAAACCCTTACCCGGCGGCTCTGGATGACGTCCTGTGTACCTACCACGAAATGCTGCGTGCGGGGTATCCGGCCGAACAGATCGTGCTGGCGGGGGATTCCGCGGGGGGCGCCCTGGCCCTGGCCCTGGCGATTCGGCTCCGGAATCGGAACGAGGCCCGACCCGGTGGCCTGATGCTGCTGTCGCCGGTGACGGACTTGGATCGAAACTCGACGAGCACCACGCCTGCAGCCGTCAGCGACCCGATGATTCGCAGCGGCTGGGTGGGCCAGATCATGGACTGGTATCGTTGCCCTGCCGACACCCCCGAACATAGCCCCTTGAAGATCGATTTGACCGGACTGCCGCCGATGTTGATCCAAGTCGGAGAGTGCGAATTGCTACTTTCGGACTCGAAGCAACTCGCCGAGCATGCGGCACGCTGTCAACTGGACTGTCGTTTGGAAATCTATCGCGGGCATTGGCACGTGTTTCAACTGCAGTCTCGCTTTTTGCGTTCTGCCCGGGCCGCGCTCCAGACATTGGCTGGCTTCGCGCGTTCGGTGACTCAAGTCCCAAACGCTTGAAAGACGAACTGCCGGTGGCGAATCAGATTTTCAAAGTCGACTCTCTACTTTCTCCCCTCGACTCTCGATTCGCCTGCGGCGAATAATCGTCACTGTTGATCACCGGGCGCCGATTGGCGACAATTCGCGGAACGAACCAACTCGTTGAGCGACCCACGTCGTTGTTACGCTGTGCCACAAGCGCAGATCCACCGAAACCCAGTGAAAGGTCCTGCGTTGAGCCATTTCAATCAGCATCTCGCCACACGTCGTCAATTTCTGGCAGCCTCGCTGGCCGCCAGCGCCGGATGGATGTCGCTAGCGTCGGCCGCCGACGCGGCCACTCCCGAGCCCATCATCGACATCCACCAGCATACGAGCTATCACAAGCGGACCAACGCGGAACTGATTGCTCATCAACGGGCGATGGGCGTCACCCGGACGATCTTGTTGCCGGCCGGCAGCCTGGTCGATCGGACTTCCACCAACGGCGGGAAATACAACGGGCTCGGCGGAGTGGGCGCGGGCGGTAACGAGACCGTGCTGGCTGTCGCGCGGCAGTTTCCGAAAGAGTTTTCGTTTGGCGTGAATGAAGTGACCGATCTCGCCGAAGCCGGAGCCGAGATCAACAAGTATGTCGATCTGGGCGCGATCATCATCGGCGAGCAGAAATTCACCGTCGAATGCGACTCGCCCGAAAGCCAGAAGCTCTATGCCCTGGCGACCGAGCACAAGATTCCCATTCTGCTGCACTTCCAGCACGGGACGTTCAACATGGGGTTCGAACGATTTTACAAGATGCTGGAAAAATTTCCCAAGACGGTATTCATTGGTCACGCCCAGACCTTCTGGGCGAATATCGACAAGAATCACACCGATCAGAAGGTGCTGTACCCGACAGGCAAAGTCACGGCTGGCGGGTTGACGGACAAGTATCTGTCCGACTACCCGAATATGTTCGGCGATATGTCAGCCGGTTCCGGACTGAACTCGCTCAAACGCGATGAAGAGCATACCCGCGGATTCCTGGATCGGCATCAGGACAAGATTCTGTACGGCAGCGATTGCAGCGATCCAGTCGGCATGGGAGGCGGCTGCCAGGGCTCGCAAACGATTGCCGCAATCCGTAAGCTAGCGCCGAACAAAGCGGCAGAGCGCAAGATCTTGTACGAGAACGCGAAGAAGCTGTTCCGTTTTACTGATTGAACTGTGTTCAAGGAAATACACACCGCAACGCAATGTTCCAGGTGAGCCCCGTGCCGTAAGGCCGGGGGTTGAGTGCCGGGCGATTGATGCATCATCATTGACGTGAAAATAGGATGATTTGACTCCGAAGGAGTCACAGCCGGTAGCCCGGGGTTGGAGCGCATGCGCAAACCCCGGGTTAGGTCAGGCGAATAAAACAGCACCCTGGAGGGGTGCCAGCAGGCTGCAAGATTCGGCGTGCTGGCACCCCTCCAGGGTGCCATGAGTCGGGAGGATCGGAAACTGGGGTTTCCGCTTCGCTCCAACCCCAGGCTACCGGCTGTCACTCTTTCAGAGTGAAGACTTGGAGGTTGTTGGCCCAAATAGATCTCGCATACTGTTAAAAGTCAGATCAGTCACCTTCAACGTAAGTACCAGTTGGCTAACGCCAAAACTATCACCTTAAACCTTCCGGATGATCTTATGAAACGTGTCTGCTTCACTCTGATCCTGTATGTCGCGTTGCTGAGCAACGCGGTCGTGTTTACTCAAGAACAGGCGGCTCCTGACTGGGTTCTGGTGACCGAAAAGTCTGGCTGGACGAATCGGGATTCGCAGGCGGAATATGCCTATCACGACCAACTGTGGATCATGGGTGGCTGGTTCCAATCGTTTGAGGCTCCGCCGCGTGATGTCTGGTCGTCACCCGACGGCAAGGACTGGAAGCTCGTAACGAAAGAAGCTCCCTGGAAGCACAGCGACTTGCCCATGAACATCGTGTTCCAGGACAAGATGTGGATGATGGGAGGCTGGTACAACGGCCGGTTGCCGGGTCACTCGGCCAGCAATCAGGTGTGGTCATCGACGGACGGTGCCAAATGGGATCAGGTCACCGAGAAGGCGGCCTGGACACCGCGAATCACCAGTGGGCTGGTGGAGTTCAAGGGCCGCATGTATTTGCTCGGCGGCACCGAGAACTATTACTTTGGCGACGACAAGAGCCTCAAGAATGATGTGTGGTCTTCCGCGGATGGCAAGGATTGGAAGCTGGAGACCGCCGATGCCGGCTGGTCGCCGCGAGCCTACCATCAGGCCGTCGTACTGAACGACAAGATCTACGTCATGGGTGGTGGCAACTACGTCCCGAAATACCACGCGAAGAACGACGTCTGGTCCTCCACGGATGGCGTGAAATGGACCGAAGAGACCGCCGCGGCTCCGTGGGCACCCCGGTGCTGGTTCTCGTCGGTCGTCTATCGCGGCCGGATGTGGGTCGTGGGGGGGTGGAACAACGAACCCGGGACCGGGTCGAAGAACTGGGGAGATGTCTGGCACTCGGCTGACGGCAAGAACTGGCAGCAGTTGGAAACCAAAACCAAGTGGAAAGAACGCCACGAACATTCGCTGCTGGTCATGAAGGACAAGATGTGGCTCCTGGGAGGCCACGCGCAACCGCTGTCATCTCAAGTCTGGTCGCTGCACCTGCCGGAAAATTGGAAGCCGTAGGAGCGTGTTTGAAAAGGCTGGCTCATGGGAGGGCGAGGCTCCCGCCGAGCCTAGTACGACCGCAGGTCGGCGCCCGCCGGAGGCCCTCATCGAGGCCTCCGGCGGACGCCGAGCTAAAGCTCGACTTCGGCTCGGCGGGAGCCTTGCCCTCCCATTTCAAACACCTCAGAACTTTGTTTCAAATCGGCTTCGGCACTTCATTGCAGATCACGGTGAAGCCTGCCAGCGTGTTGGGGCCGAAGGTCGTGCTGATGGCGACATCGACGGCATCCCGACCGCGGGCGATCAGCACTCGGCCAATGCGCGGTTTATTGTTTCGCGCATCGAACACATACCACTGGCCGCCGAGGAAGGCTTCAAACCAGCCGGCGAAATCCATCGGGCCGAATGGCGGAGTCTGGCCAATATCACCGAGATACCCCGTGCAGTACCGGGCTGGAATATTCAGACTTCGGCAGAAGGCAATCGCCAGATGAGCATAGTCGCGACAGACTCCGGTCCGTTCGTTGTAGGCTTCCAGAGCCGTGCGCGTCGGACGGGCTTGCGTGTAGTCGAACTTGATGTGGTGATGCACGAAGTCGCAGACCGCCTGTACCCGAGCCCAACCCAGAGATGTCTTCCCGAACAGCTTCCAGGCGATGTCCGACAATAAGTCCGTTTCGCAGTACCGGCTGGCTAGGAGATAAACCAGCGCGTCTGAAGGTAACTCCCAGATGGGATGCTGCACGGCCGTCGGCACCACCGGTTCGGCGACTCCTGTCGCACGGACAATGGCCGACGTGCTGATCGTCGTCCGTCCGGCGGGCGCCTCCAGACGACTGCACCAGTTCCCGAAGCCATCCCGGTAAGGGGTGATCATCAGCGGAGGATTTGTCACCAGATGATCCGCAATCACGATTTCATAGGCGTGGCTGTAATGAATGTTGAGCATCAACATCATGGGCGTCGGCTGGGGGCAATCATAAATCAGTTCATAGCCGACTTTGATATAAATGATGAAACTCGCTTTCGCCGCGATCCGGCCATGAGTACCTGAGGAGAAACGCCCAACGACAAACCGCCGCAGTGCGTTCTGTTTGTGTCCAAGAGTGCGAGCGCGACAACATCATACGCGTCACGCGTGCCCGCGAGGCGATAATTCCCGGAATTCTCGCGATTAGGATGATGTTCGACGGCAGGCGTCGACAAATCGCTTGATCAGATCGAGGTTGAATACACCCTCACTCCGTTCCGGGTGCCACTGCACGCCGACATAAAACGGCCGCCGAGGATCGTCGATCGCTTCAATCACGCCGTCAGGAGACGTGGCAATGACTCGCAACGGCCCCGCATCCTCAACGGCCTGATGATGAGACGACACCACCGTCTCGCCGGTCAGATCGGCGCGTACCAGATTCACGGTTGCACCCGGTGCTGCCAGCAGTGCCGACTCACAGATCCCCAGCACGACCGCGTGCCGCTGGTTGTGCTGGTGGTCTTCGACAGCGGCAGGCAGCGTATCCGGCAGGTGCTGATTCATCCTCCCGCCGGCATGCAGTGCCATCAACTGCATACCGAGACACACACCCAACGCGGGACGCTGCGGCCGACTGGCCAACGCATCCAGAAGAGCAAATTCGAAGGCCTGCCGTCGTGGATCGATGCAACGAGCTTGGGGATGAGCGGGAATCCCAAACGACTCGGTCCGGGCATCGTCGCCTCCGGTCAGCATCACACCGTCACACAGTTCGACGTAGTGTGCCGCAAGCTCGATTTCCTGCGGCAGCAGCAACGGCAGTCCACCCGCCTCGGCCACCATCCGACTGTACGCCAGGTTGCTCTCATATTTGCCGCTGGAAATGCAGCTCTCCACATTGTCGACGGTGATGCCAATGACAGGACGGATCATAAAGGTCTCATAAAAGTTAATTCTGAATCAATTCGTTCCCAGGATCAGGATCAGGATCAGGATCAGGATCAGGATCAGGATCAGGATCAGGATCAGGATCAGGATCAGGATCAGGATCCGCAGATTAGACAGCGTGCCGCGCAGCATGTGAAGCAGACCAACCAACACTGAACTGAAAGGACAGGCATATTACTTGACAGAAAGAAGTCATTCCGCAAAGATCTCGGTATATGAAACGTAGCAGCCTTCTCGGTCTTGGATTGGAAGAGGCCTTCCGTATGACAACGGCACGCAAATTCCTCGTGGACTCCACGGTCACTCCGTTTTACCACTGCATCTCGCGGTGCGTCCGGCGGGCGCTGCTGTGTGGTGAGGGGCACTCTCATCGCAAACAGTGGATCGAAGATCGGTTGCGGGAACTGGCCGGCATCTTTGCCATTGATGTCTGCGGCTTCGCGGTCATGGACAATCATCTCCATGTACTGCTGCATTTGAATTTGCCGCAGGCGGCAGCGTGGTCCGCTGAAGATGTGGCTCGTCGCTGGCTGGTGTTGTGTCCGCCACGGGGCATCGA
>CAMAVF010000207.1 GCA_945861445.1 Planctomicrobium piriforme
TCCTGAGAACGTGTGCGAAGAGGGAGGGCGACGCTCCTGCGGAGCCTTGCTGGACCTTTCGCTCGGCGTCCGCCGCAGGCTTCAAAGGTTGCATCCGGCGGTCGCCGACCTGCGGTCGTATGAGGCTCGGCAGGAGCCTCGCCCTCCCGAATGCTCCCTTTTCAAACGCGCTCTTTGATCGGCGTCGTCCCGCAGTCGGTCGACCTGCGGCAACGCGGTTTTTTCCTCTATTTGACAGAAATCCGTTTGCCCGTAAAAATTACTTGTCCAGACAATACTTGTCTTGACGATCAATTCCTGTCGTACTAGGATGAAGAAAGCACTAGGCTATCTGCGTCGCGCTCGATGAGCCGACTGGCCGTTTCGCTGTCTTGGGAGTTTTACAGATGAATTCAACGACAACTGCCTCTGGCAACCCGGACGTCATCGTGATTGGTGGCGGTCCTGGCGGTTCGACTGCCGCCACGTTGATTGCGCAGCAGGGATACAAGGTCCAACTGTTCGAACGCGATCATTTTCCCCGATTTCATATTGGTGAATCGCTGATTCCCGAAACGTACTGGGTCCTGAAGCGGCTCAATATGCTGGAAAAACTGCAGAAAAGTCACTTCGTCAAGAAGTACGCCGTGCAGTTCATGACCGACAAGGGGCGGCTGTCAGAACCCTTCTACTTCGTCGAGCATAAGCCGCACGAATCGTCGCAGACGTGGCAGGTGCGGCGCAGCGAGTTCGACCATCTCATGCTCAACAACGCTCGTGAACATGGTGTTGAGGTTCACGAAGGGGTGCGCGTCCTGGAGGTGCTGTTCGAAGGTGAGCGGGCTGTCGGCGTGCGGATTCAGCATGAAGATGGCTCACAATGCGAAGTCCGGGCGAAGGTCGTCGTCGATGCGAGTGGGCAGAGTTCGATGATCATCAGCCGGCTGGGTCTGCGGGAATGGGATCCGTTGCTGAAGAAGGCCGCGCTGTGGACCTACTGGAAGGGAGCCTACCGCGATCAGGGCCGCGATGAAGGTTCGACCATGGTCATGCAGATCGAAGGCAAGCAGGGCTGGTTCTGGTATATCCCGTTGCACGATGACATCCTGAGCGTGGGGGTGGTGGCCAGCTATGAGTATTTGTTCAAGAATCGTGGCACGAAGGACCATGAGACGATCTACAACGAAGAAGTCGCCAAGTGCCCGGGGCTGATCCCGCGCATCGCCAATGCCCAGCGGGCGACCGATTTCTACGCAGCCAAAGAGTATTCGTATCGCTCGAAGAAGGCCGCTGGTGACGGTTGGGTGTTGGTCGGAGATGCCTTCGGGTTCCTCGATCCGCTCTATTCGTCAGGTGTCCTGTTGGCGTTAACTTCCGGCCAACTGGCGGCCGATGCGGTCGTGGAAGGCTTGGCCAAGGGTGACACGTCGGAGGCTCAATTGGGAAAATGGGAGCCGGGCTTCGTGAAGGGGATGGATCGCATGCGGCGTCTGGTGTGCGAATTCTACGACGGCTTCAGCTTCGGACGATTCGTCAAGAAGCATCCTGAATTCAAGGGGCATCTGACCGACCTGTTGATCGGCGATCTGTTCAAGGACAGCCTCGACGAGGTCTTCGTGTTGATCGACGAGATGAAGCAACCGCAACCGCCCGCCATTGCCGCGGTGGAGTAGTGAAACACTTATGTCGACGTCTGCGATGACCGAAAACACTCGTCCCTGGCGTTCCGCCATCGTCTATCTCTTGATGCTGGCCGGGACGGTGGCTGGGTTCCTGCTGGTTCGTCAATACGGGGAAGCACTGCAGACGAGCGTCATTTTTCCGGTAGTTGAGGGCACCAAGGTCGGCGTCACTCATCGGAACGACGTCTTGTTGCATGTGCTGCTGGCGTTGGTCGCCGTCATTGTCACGGGGCGTTTGCTGGGCCAAGTGTTTCGCTACCTCGGTCAGCCCCCAGTGATCGGAGAAGTGATCGCCGGCATCTTGCTCGGCCCTTCTTTGCTGGGACAGATTGCGCCCGATTTTGCGGGCTATCTGCTGCCGCAGTCGGTGGCTCCCACCTTGGGAGTGATCGCCCAACTGGGGGTCATTCTTTATATGTTTGTCGTGGGCCTGGAACTCGACCCCGAATCGTTGCGCGAACGCGGGCACGCGACGGTGGCGATCTCGCACGCCAGTATCGTCGCCCCGTTCCTGCTGGGGTCGATCCTGGCCTTGTTCCTCTATCCGCGCCTGGCCGAACCGCACGTGCCGTTCACGGTGTTCGCGTTGTTTCTGGGCGCGGCGATGTCGGTGACCGCGTTTCCCGTGCTGGCCAGGATTTTGACCGATCGCGGGATCAGTCGCACGCCGTTGGGGGCTGTGGCCCTGACGTGTGCCGCGACCGATGATGCGACCGCCTGGTGCCTGCTGGCCTTTGTGGTGGGTGTGGCCCAGGCGAAGGTGCAGGCGTCGTTCCTGGTCCTCATCTGGACGGCGCTGTACGTGGTGGCCATGTTCCTGGTGTGCCGTCCCCTGCTCCGACGGTGGGTGCATTCTCTCGGCGATCGGCCGACGACTCCGGGAGTGATGGCGGTGGTGTTCGTGGGGTTGCTCGCATCGGCATTGATCACGGAAATGATCGGAATTCATGCGCTTTTCGGTGCGTTCGCGCTCGGTGCCATCTTCCCGCACGACAGCCATCTGGCGAAGGATTTGATTCGCAAGCTGGAAGACACGGTCACCGTGCTGTTGCTTCCCGCGTTCTTTGCCTTTACCGGGATGCGGACGCAGATCGGGTTAGTCTCAGGCATGGAGAACTGGATGTGGTGCGGGTTGATCATCGCGATTGCCACCATCGGAAAATTTGGTGGCACGCTGGCCGCTGCCCGGTTGACCGGTTTGGACTGGCGAGAGGCCTCCAGTCTGGGGATCCTGATGAATACGCGTGGGCTGATGGAGTTGATCGTCCTGAACATCGGCCTGGATCTGCAGATCATCTCGCCGACCGTGTTCGCGATGATGGTGATCATGGCCGTCGTGACGACCATTGCCACGACACCGATCTTTCAGATGATTAACGGTGGATCGCGCAGCGTATCAACTGGTTGATCAGGGGTCGGGCCTGGGGGTTAATCGCTCAGCGGACGTGGTGGGTTGGCCCAGTGGCCTGAGGGATCCGAGCCCGACACGATGACGCCCTTCTGATTCCAGCCGAGGCCCGCTCGAACGTCCGCAGCACAATACCGCAAGGTGATCCCGCAACGCCGGCGGTCCGATAGATTGGCTTCCGACCCGTGCAGCAAGAGGTCCGAGTGCAGTGAGATTTCGCCCGCCTGCAGTTCGTCCCAGACGACTTCTCCGTACTGCTCGGCGTTGTCGATGGTTTGATTCAGGACGTTGTGTTCGGTGGGATCGCTGGGGCGGAATGTCAGATGGCCGACGTTCTGCGAGCCGGCAATGAACTTCATGCAGGCATTCTCGCGGTCGGCGTCGTCGATCGCCAGCCAGACGGTGACCGCTTTGGACGGGGACAGCGGCCAGTAACTGGCATCCTGATGCCAGGCGACGGGCTTGCCATCGCGCGGCATCTTGCAGAAATAATGCGAACCCCAGGCAATCAGATTCGGCCCTAGCAGGTCCTGCACGACGGCAATCAGTCGCGGGTGAGTCAGCAGATCGTAGACCTTGCCATACTTCAGATGGGCGGTGCTGATCGAATAGCTGTCGCCACCGGCCGCCAGGACTTTGGCCAGCAGATCATCGAAGTATGTGCGGTTCGCCAAGGCTTCGGCTGGCGAAAAAATCCGGATTCCCTTCACGAACCCGTCTCGATTGAACTGGGCAATTTGATCGCGTGTCAGGACCTGCGGATCGGTGGTCTCGCACGGATGGAACTTCAGGTCCCGTTCAACCTGTGCCAGTGAGTCCTGATCGAGAACCGCTTTGAATTCAGTTTGCATGGCGAGGGTGTCTATCTGATGGATAAGGGCGCAGTCTGCGTTCGGTTTTTCAGCGACTCCTGACCTTATAATCGTCAACTCTTTACGCCGACAAGTGCAAGCCTGTAATTTCCCGGCGAGACATGTGACAATCTGTTGCAGCGATCTGGCAACGATGACGGATCGGCGTCGAGTTTGATGAATCTCCTTCGAAAAACTCTCTGTTTGGAAGGTTCGAGTGTCACGATGAAGCCCATTTTGTACTGTGTGAGCCTCACGATGTGCGCGTGGGGGATCTCCTCATTAATTGCGGAACAGGGGACCGGCAAGCCGGCGGCCACACCGAAGAAAACGGCACCCGCGAAGCCGGCTGAGTCCAAGCCGAAGAAACCGGCCGCCGAAACGAAACCAGCGGCCGAGAAGAAACCGGTCGCGGAGGAAGTTGTGTTGCCGCTTCCCGAAGCCATTGGCGGTGAACGATCGGACGAAGATCTGGCGGCCGTTCAAGCGTTGGTCAAGTCGTTCGCCCAGTCGTTCAATGGGCATCAGGCGAAAGACATCGCGGAATTGTTTACTGCCGATGCCGAGATCATTGACGAGGCCGGCAGCATTCAGCGGGGACGACCGGCCATCGAGAAAGTGTTTGAGGACGTGTTCGGCCGGCATCCCGAAATTCGGATGCAGGTCCGGGTGGACTCGATTCGATTTCTCGGCCACGTCACCGCGACGGAAGAGGGGACGACAACGACTGTGGCCGATACGCAGCCCGGGGCATTGGCCGAGGTCAGCCGTTACGTGGTGACTTATGTGAAGCAGGATGCAACCTGGAAAATGGCCAGTGCCCGCGACCTTTCCAGTCGGCCGCAGACTGCCGCCGAACACTTGAAAGAGCTGGCATGGCTAGTTGGCAGTTGGGTTGACGAGAACGGCGAACTCCTGGTTTCCACCACGTTTCGCTGGTCGGACGATCAAAACTATCTCTTGAGCGACTTTACCATTCAGGGGGGCGGAGCGCTGCGGCCGAAGGGGACGCAACGCATTGGCTGGGATCCCCGGACGAATGAATTGCGTTCCTGGACTTTCGATTCCAACGGCGGGTTCGGCGAAGCCGTCTGGACACGTGATGGGAACCGCTGGATTTCCAAAACGACCGGAGTGACGCACGATGGACGCGCCATCTCGGCGACGAATATTCTGACGCAAGTCGACCAGGATCACGCCACCTATCAGTCACGCGATCGCATTGAGGGGGGAGTCACTGTCCCGGACATTGCCGAGATTCCGATTGTCCGCAGGCCGCCGCCTCCGTCAGCACCGTGAGACGCACTGATGTCGGCCGTCGTAATACGTTGTGAACTCGATCTAAAAAGTGCTGACAAAACCTCTGCGTCAGTTCAGAACCGCTTGAAATATCGCGGTTCAGAACTTCCCACAACCGGTTTTGTCAGGAGTTTTAAGCGGATATTTCTCCAAGGGAGATTCGATTCATGAAAAAGCTGACTGGTTGCGTGTTCGCCGGAACCCTGGCGCTGTTGGTCTTAACGAATGCGAGCTTTGCCGGTCGCGGCGGCGGATTTGGTGGCGGCGGATTCGGCGGAGGGGGTGCCCGTTTTGGCGGGGGCGGCTTCGGGGGTGGTGGATTTGGCGGTGGAGCTCATTTTGGAGGTGGTGGCGGAGGTTTCGGCGGTGCCCACTTTGGTGGTGGCGGAATGGGCGGCGGTGGATTTGGTGGTGGTGGATTTGGCGGTGGCGGATTTGGTGGAGGTGGTGCTCACTTCGGCGGCGGCGGGTTTGGGGGAGGCATGTCACGTCCAGGTTCTACCGGCGGATTTCATCCGAGCACGGTCGGGTTTCATCCACAGTCGGCATTTGGTGGTCCGGGAGGTATTCGGCCGGGAGGCATTGATGGAGGGATCGGTCGGTCGGGTGGTGGTTTCGGTTCGGCGACGCGGCCGTTTGGCGGAAAATCGACCGATATCAACGTGAATCGGATCAACAACACATCGATCAACCGCGTTGGTGTGGGAGCCGGAGTGCGGCCGGGCCTGGGGTACGGCGGTGCGGGAATTTATCGTGGCGGAGCGGGCTACGACCGGATCGGTGTCGCGGGCCGGCCGGCCTTGGGGAACGCCTTCTACCGCCCGAATTACTACGGCGGCTGGTATCACGGAAACTGGCACAACAACTGGGATCGCCCCTGGTACGGTCGGCCGTTGGGTTGGGGGTATGGGTACGGAGGGGCCGTCGTCGCCGGTGCGATGCTTACCGCGCCCTGGAATTGGGGTTATTGGGGCTACAGCAATCCGTACTATTCGTACTCGTCAGGTCCCGCCTATCTCGACTATTCCGAACCGGTCGTCTCGGCGGACGCGGGGACTGCGGATGGGGACAATTCGGACACTGCGCCCGCACAAACAGTGGTGGCCGGTCAGACCGACATTCCCGGTGTCGCGGTGGAGCAAACTTCGGCCAAAGACGAGGCGATGACGCTGTTCGACACGGCTCGGGCGGCCTTCCGATCGGGTGATTACGACGGGGCTCGCACACAGGTCGAGCAGGCTCTGGAAAAACTTCCGAAGGACTCAGTGCTGCACGAATTCCGGGCGTTGGTGCTGTTCGCTCAGCAAGACTACAAGGGCGCGGCCGCCCCGCTCTACGCGGTGTTGTCGGCGGGACCCGGCTGGGACTGGACCACCCTGATTCACTTGTATGCGACTATCGACGTTTACACCGATCAGTTGCGGACGCTGGAAGAGTATCGCAAGGTCCATCCCGATTCGGCCGATGCGCGATTCGTGCTGGCCTATCACTACCTGACACAGGGACACGGTGAAGCGGCTGCCAAGGAGTTGACGAAGGTTGTCGAACTGAATCCCCGGGATGCGCTATCGGCACAGATCTTGAAGTCGTTGACACCGCCCACGGCAGGTGCGGGCGATGAAACGCCTCCGACACCCGATAGTGAAGTCAAACCGGGCGACACCAAGCCCGCACAACCAGTGGATCCAGCGAAACTGGTGGGCAGTTGGACCGCCCAGCGCGACGATGGTTCGGCCTTTTCGTTGAAGATGACGAAAGACAAGAAGTTTACGTGGAAGTTCACGCAAAACAAGAAAACTCAGGAGTACAGCGGCCCCTATGAGCTGGCTGACAACGTGCTCATTCTGAAGCAAAACAACAGTCCGGCGATGGTGTTTGAAGTCACTCCGACAGGTGCCGACAGTTTTCAGTTCAAGCTGGCGGGAGGGGATCCTGCGGATCCGGGATTGGTGTTTAGTAAGTAGGTCGTTGGGTGGATGATTGACCCAGAATGGGTCACAGAAATTAGCCGGTGGTTGAGCGTAGCGACACCACCGGAACGCGATCAGCAAGAACTCGACCCTGGAGGGGTCGCAGAACGTATTGGTGCGACCCATCCAGGGTCGAATGAAATTGATGGACACAAACCGGTGGTGTCGCTGCGCTCAACCACCGGCTAATCTCTTCAATCCCTCCGGGATTGTGCTAACAATTCGGTGGCTGCCGTCGTTCGACTCGCCACGGCTTTTTCCAAGGACGATTCGTGAGGTTCACCATGCTCGTCTCGAATTGGCTCCCGATCAGTGTGTCACTGTTTGTGATAGCCGCGTGCTGTTGGGGACTGACTCCGACGAACGTCCACGGCGATGCTGCTGTGGAGGCGGCAGTGACTCTGGAGCAAGTGTGTTCCGGAAAGGCGCAGATCGTCGATTTGACCTATGCCTTGAACGATCAGAACGCGTATTGGCCGGCTCCAAACTATGAGCCGTTTCGCTTGAAGACCATTGCGACTCTGGAGCAGAACGGGGTCCTGTCCAAGGCCCTCTCGACTCCGGAACATCTGGGAACCCATCTGGATGCTCCCAATCATTTCGAGAAGAACCAGCTCTCGGTCGATCAAATTCTGCCGGTGAATCTGTTTGCCGCTGGAGTCGTCGTCGACGTGGCGATGCAAGTCAGTGCGAACGCTGATTATCAGGCGACGGTGAAGGATTTGACGGACTGGGAGCAGCAACATGGCCGGATCCCCGCCAGAGCCGTCGTGTTGCTGCATACCGGCTGGGGTGAGTTCTGGAAGAACTTTACGAGGTACAAAAACCAGGACGTGATGGGGAGACTGCACTTCCCCGGCTACTCGCCCGATGCGGCACGCTGGCTGATCAAGGAGCGGCAAGTGAAGGGCATCGGCATTGATACCCTGAGTATGGACCCGGGGCTGTCGAAAGACTTTGCCGTCCATCACATTGTGAATGGTGCCGGACGGTTTGGCCTCGAGAATGTCGCGCAACTCGACGAGTTGCCGCCGCGCGGGTTTCACCTGGTGATCGCCCCGATGAAGATCGAGTCCGGCTCAGGCGGCCCGACACGCATTTTTGCGATCCTGCCATAACCGCCCGGCAGTGCAGCACCGGGCAGGGTTTTCGGCAGCATGTGAGGGTGAGGCTCCTGCCGAACCGCGTGGTCTTTCGGAACTCGCTAGTTAACTGCGGCTCGGCAGGAGCCTCGCCCTCCCAGCGACCCTATTTTTTGGCCCGTTCCGTGGGAAGGTCGGAAATGGCGGCGGTGGATGTTACCATTTGTTCGAGCAGATAGCTGGTCGAATGCATGGCGGTATTGTTTCCGGCCGGGTTGATCACCGACTTGTTCGAATCGACATTGCGGGTGATCATCGCTCCGCGAGCCATGTCGAACTGCAGCTTGCCCGAGGTTTCGCGTTGAATCAACTGAATGGCAATCGTGGGGTTCTTCACCGGTGTTAACACCGAAGTTTTGAATGACACCGTGGCGATGTTGCCTTGCACGGAATCCAACGTGTACTTGCGTTGCAGTTGGATCGTCTCTTTCAGTTTGTCTTCGACGGTGACCTTGATCTCCGATTTCTCAATCCAGGTCTTGCCGACCTTGATGGGTTCTTCCGGGAAAACGGTCAGGAAATTGAAGTCATCGCGTCCGGCAACGTCCTTCAATTTGATGGATTGAGAACCGGCCGCAGCGGGGGTCACCAGCGACAATTCCTTCACTTTGAGAACTTTTCCAGAAGGGGCACATTGCAATTGCGCCTGCGGCTTGCCGACATTTTTATAGACATCGGCAAACTTGGCCTGGGTGTTGGCGCCGGGAGCCTTGCTGTCGAACTGGACCGGCACTCCACCGGCACCAAAGTCGGCCTTCATCCGGACCCACTCGATGACCAGCTCAATATCCGCCGAGCCATCTTCGTTGACGCCGAGAATCCGGTAGACCTTCTGGGTCTCGGTCTTGTTCGTGGCGACTTCTTCGTTGCCCTGGAATTGCGAGACAAATTTTACATTTTGGGTGGTTTCGTAACGGACGACGTCGCCCTTTTGAAACTTGTAAACCAGCTTGTAGGTCGCGTTGGGATCACCAGCCGGGGGTTTCGTGGCGGGCGTGTTTTCGGCTGCCAACGGTGCCCACGCGATCGCGCCGAAGACGGCGCAAACTGAAAGGCACGCTAGGGATAAGAATTTGTGGGGCATCGTTCAGGCTCCTTCCTGAAGCATCTGTCTGCGGCACTGTTCACAACCTGAGGCCAGCCCTGGGCTGACTACTCACAGATCGGAACAGCAGACTCCTCGCCGAGAATCATTCTCAACGAAAAATCATACCGCATTCGAATCCTGTAGGGATGAATTGTGGTGGGGGAATAGGATGCGAAGGGCGGGATATTAGCACCGTCGGGAAAACGTGGCGAGACCAGATTTTTGGTGCGAATTATGAGGTTTTGAATGGGGGCGGGGTGAACACCATACAAGCTCGACGCGCAAGCGAGTGCATCCCCGCGAAGAGAAAGAGGAATGCACTCGCTTGCGCGTCGAGCTTGTATTCGGAAGGAATACGCCACCTCACTGCTTCGTCACGGCCTCGTCGAGATTCAGCAGCATCTGCGCGACGACGCTGTAGGCGGCCAGTTCTTCGGCCGGAATACCGCCTTCGGGGGGCGTCTCTCCCAATTTGGAAAACGCCTTGGCACTGTCGGGGTTTTTCAAGAATCGCTCGCGATGATATTCCCAGGCGCGCACCAGAAGTTCCTGCTCCTTCGGGTGCGGCTTACGCGACAGGGCCAACTGGAACGCGCGCGACAACCGGTCGGTCGGCGTCGCCCCCCCCTGATGCCAGGCCCGCTGGGCGAGGACTCGCGCGGTTTCCACGTAGGTGACGTCGTTCATCAAGTTGAGAGCTTGCAACGGCGTGTTCGTGCGCGATTCGCGAACGGTGCAGGCTTCGCGCGTCGGGGCGTCGAACATCACCATGCCCGGAGGTGCGACAGTGCGCTTCCAGAACGTATACATGCTGCGCCGATAAAGGCTGGCGCCGTGTTCGGGAACGAAGTCGGTTCCCGTGAGGTCCTTCCAGAGACCCTCGGGCTGGTAGGGCAAGACCGACGGGCCGCCGATCTGTTCCACCAGCAGTCCACTCGCGAAGAGTGCCTGGTCGCGGATCATCTCGGCGGACAAGCGGATGCGCGGGCCGCGGGTCAGCAGCCGGTTTTCTGGATCACGTTGCAACAGTTCCGGTGTGACCTTTGATGATTGCCGGTAGGCGGCACTCATGACGATCTGCTTCTGCAGTTCCTTGACGTTCCAACCCGAGCTCATGAATTCGGATGCCATCCAGTCGAGCAATTCGGGGTGGCTGGGCCATTCACCCTGGGTTCCAAAGTCGTCGACCGTCTTCACGATGCCGGTCCCGAAATACATCTGCCAGGCGCGGTTCACAGCGACGCGGGCCGTCAGAGGGTGCTGCGGGCTGACCAACCATTTGGCGAAATCCAACCGATTCTTCACAACCGGCTTTTCGCCGGTCCCGAAGATTGCCGGAACCGCAGGCTGCACCGCTTCGCCGCGTTTGTCGTATTCACCCCGCAACAGGATATGGGTCGTGCGCGGTGTCGGCAGCTCTTCCATGACCATGACCGTGGGGATGGTGATCGACAAATCCTGCTGCTGGAGCTGCAGCTTTTTGAGTCGATCACGGATCTCGCCCAGCTTGGCCGGCAAATGGCGTTCAATAAAATACTGCCTCAGCTTGAAGGCGTCGGCCGGTGCGCGTTGCGCGGCGGGACGTGCGGCAATCTCCGCGATCGGGGCCGTCGTCGCGAGGCTCAATGCCGCATTGGCATCGAGCGCCGCCGAGTAAATACGGACCTCGTCAATCAGCCCGTGAAAGCGTCTCTCCGGTCCGTTTCCGGCGCCGATTCGCAGGGGTTCGTTCGAGGTGAAGTTCTGATTCAGTTCGTCCAGCAAGACGCGGGTCGGCACGGCCTGACCATTGACCAGAATCTTGATTCCGGCGGCCACGCGTGAGCCGTCGTAGGTGAACATCACGTGCTGCCACTTGTCGGCAGCCAGGGGTTCCACGGTTTCGATGCGCATGGCATCGTCGAGATAACGCAGGGTCAGGTTGACCTGCAGCTTGCCCTTGTTGAGGATGAACGACCACCCTGTCGCATCGGGTGTGTCGATCATCTTGCTGAGAATGGTGCCGCCGCGAAGGTCCTGGGGTTGAATCCAGCAGGCTGCCGTGAACGGATCGTAGAACCCGTAACCCGCAATGTTGCCCGCCTGGAAAAAGCGTTGACCATCTGCCCGCAAGGCCTGGCCGACGGGACCCGGTACGAACTCGGGATCACCTCCGACAAATTCCGCGGGGAACTCTTTCCGGTCAGGGATCGGCGCTTCGCCCGGCCGCAGTTTCGCACCGATTACCGGAGCTTCCGCGAAGGCCAATGGCTTGCTGGGCGCATCAAACGCGACATGCACCGCGAGATGCTCTTCGCGCGCCCCCGCGCCGGCGGGGACCTTTTGAGCTTCCGGCTCCCAGGCGGTGAGTGCCGCATCGATCTCGGGCTGGACTTGTTTCCATTCCGCGGTCGCCGCGGCCAGCGACTCGGCCAACTGCTTGATCTGTTGCTGTTGAGGGGGTGTCGGTGCGTAGATGTAGGGCTCGGAATTCCCGTACTTGGCGGCACGCCCCTTCTCCGGCAGATTATTGAAGAGAGCGAAGGTCTCGTAGTACTCGCGCTGGGTGAAGGCATCGAACTTATGATCATGGCACCGCGCGCAGCCCATCGTCAGTCCCATCCACACCGTGAAGGTGGTGTCGACACGGTCGACGACATATTCCACGAGATATTCTTCGGGGACGATGCCCCCTTCGGCATTGCCGCGATGATTGCGATTGAACCCCGTGGCGATGCGTTGGTCCAAAGTCGGATTGGGGAGCAGATCGCCGGCCAGTTGTTCGATGGTGAATTGATCAAAGGGCAGGTTGCGGTTGTAGGCGTCGATGACCCAATCGCGCCAGCGCCACATGTAACGCTCGCCGTCCGTTTGATACCCGCTGGTGTCGGCATAGCGGGCGCCATCCAGCCAGCGCGTGGCCATTCGCTCGCCAAAACGCGGCGAATCGAGCAGGCGGTTGACGACTTTTTCGTAAGCGTTGTCAGAAGTATCGGCAAGAAAGGCTTCCGCTTCCGCCACTGTCGGCGGGAGGCCGGTCAGGTCGAGCGTGACACGTCTCAGCAGGGTGGCTTTGTCGGCTTCAACCGCGGGGGCCAGTCCTTCCTTTTCAAGCCGTGCCAGAATGAAGTGGTCAATCGGGGTCCGGCACCAGCCGGCGACTTTAACAGCCGGCAACGCGGTTTTCTGGGGTGGGATCAACGACCAGTGCTTTTGCCAGCCAGCCCCCTGTTCGATCCACCGTTTGAG
>CAMAVF010000208.1 GCA_945861445.1 Planctomicrobium piriforme
ACCGCAGCCGATCTTCCTCAGAAAACGTCAGTCGAGTCATCCTTGACCCCTCACTCATCCTGCCCATTCCCCATCAGACACCAACACCCATCATCCCAAAAAACCAACGCCTCGCCAAGACCTCATTCCTTGCCGCGCGAAGTATAAGACGGGCAGTTCTGGTTTCGCTGCAGACGGCGAGGGAGTCGCGCCCAAGGGCTGAGCGCCCGGTGCAGCGCCTGCCGCAGAGTTTGATTCGAGGTCGGAGTTGTTTAACGCTTCCATACGCTCAACCTTGTTCCGGATATCATAGGGCACACACTCATGGAGATCGATCGATTCTACGTCTATTTTTCATTAAGGCATACTGCCAAAACTGATTGGGATTGTCTGCCACCCCGATTAAAACGCTGCGGTTGCTTCAACCTGGCAAGATATCAGTCTCCCTCATCCCGCACCAATCCACAGAGTTCATCAGGGGGCTGGTGCAGGAACCACGATGACTTCCCGTGGTCTCACGTCAACCGCCGGCTGGCCCTGTTCAGGTTGATGGAGCACGTCGGCTCCGCGATGAATCGCACGCCCCGTATCACGCTCAATTTTCTGATTCTCAATGGTGATGGATGTCTGGCTGCCGTTTCGGGAAATGGTCAACCAGCCCGCCATCATCATCAACAATCCGATGACGATCAAAATCAATATCGCTCTCATTTAAAATCTTTCCAATTCAGCTCCGCGACCTGCCGACGTTTTCCAGGCACGCGAACGAAACCAAATCTATCGGCAACTGACAATGCAAGAACGGCGGAGAGCAACTCGAAGATCGCTCTCCCGCCGTCAGGTAGTGTTTTTTCAGAGTGGCATTTTTCATGGTGTCGCTAGACTCGGACTTGTCGTCCCGCCAGCAGGGAGACGATGAACAGCACGAGGAAGACCACGAACAGGATCTTGGCGATTGACGCCGCGGTACCAGCCACACCGCCAAAGCCCAACAGTCCTGCCACCAGCGCAACGATCAAAAAGGTAAGTGCCCAGCTTAACATGACGAGTCTCCTTGAAGTTTGTTTGGGGATCGGAGAACCGTGTTCAGCGATCGCAATGTGAGGTTGTGTTTAGTTATGGAAAAATCCAAGATCAGTTCTCAGATGTTGATTTTTTCTGCGTGGCATCGATCTCAATCTTGTCATTGCCTTGAGACTTGATTTCCATTCCCTTATCGCCTGTCGGGGAAGTCGTCTTGTTGACCTCCAGGTTGAAGCCCGGGGTCTTGATCTCCATCACCTTTTCTTTTTGCTCGCAGCCACCGCCTGCGGTGATCAGACACATCAGAGCGACTGCGACAATGGAGAAAACTGAGCGAGGAGAGTGCGACCGCCGATTCTCGGACAGATTCATGGTTCTTCCCAAAAAAAGGTTCTGTTTGAACCGCAGTTGTTGTTGGTCACAGGACGAGGTGGGTATAAGGCACGGATCGTGCCAATCGTGAACGCCGCTGACCGGGAGAGACATAGAGTGTTCGTAAAGGTATATACCTAAAGCACTTGCGGTGAAGTGAGGGGTTGCCGCAGGGGGAGGCAGCTGATTTCAACTGGCGGTGAAGATTTCCGCTCGGTCGTTCGAAGCGCAGCGCGGTAGGCTGTGAATCACCGTGTCGTCCGGCTGCCACAGCCGGGAATCGGTTTGAGCGAATTGGCGAGCTGCAGCGTCACGAAGTGAGCGCGATACAAGCTCGAAGCGCGAGCGAGTGCATCTCCGCTAGAATCCCCTGTATGCACGCGGGCGTGCATCAGCAATCCCCCCGCTCAGCGCGAGTGCAGAACGCTCAGTCGTTATCACCATCAATGGAGACATTCTTATCCAACTGGATATTGAATGCTGCAATGCGATCGCGAACCTTGCCGCGGGTGATCCCGAGAATCTCGGCGGCGCGGGATTGATTACCATCCGTGGCCTGCAGGACTCGCGTAAACAGAAATCGCTCCATCATTTCGACGGTCTTCGCATACAGATCGGTCGTATCGGCCTGCAGTTGGCCGGCGACAAATGCACGCAGATCGGATACCGGCAGTCCATCGGCGATGGACGAGGCGGGCTGTCCCGTGACGCCGCCGCGCACTTCGGGGGGCAGGAAATCCGGCACGATCACCGTCCCCGTCGTCTGCAACACGGTTTGGCGCATCACGCTTTGCAACTCGCGGACGTTGCCCGGCCAGGAATAGCGGCTGAGAACTTCCAGCGCCTCGGGAGAGATCCCTTCGATTTCGGGCTTGTCGAGATCGCGTGCGGCACGGGACAAATAGTGCTGCAGCAGCAACGGAACGTCTTCCTCGCGCTTGCGCAAGGGGGGCAGATTGATCGTGACTCCGTTCAATCGATAGAGCAAATCTGACCGGAATTCCCCGACTTCGACCATCGATTCCAGGTCGCGATTCGTCGCGGCAATTAGTCGTACATCGGTCTGAATGGTCTCATTGCCGCCGACTCGCTCGAACCGTTGTTCCTGGAGTAGACGCAGTACTTTGCTTTGTACCAGCGGCGACATATCGCCGACTTCATCCAGAAACAGCGTGCCCCCGCTGCATTGTTCAAACTTGCCCACCCGGCGTCGTTCGGCACCGGTAAAGGACCCTTTTTCGTGACCGAAGAGTTCACTTTCCAGCAAGGTGTCCGAGAGCGCGGCACAGTTCACCGCCATGAATGGCTGCTCGCGACGCCCGCTGTGCTGATACAGGGCGCGGGCGACCAATTCCTTGCCGGTGCCGCTTTCTCCACGAATCAATACGGTGACATTCTGGCGCGACACGCGTCCTATGGATTTAAAGACTTCCAACATCTGTGAGCCGCGACCGACAAACACATCCCCTTCGGTCGCTGAAGTGTCCGAGATGGGGATCGCGACTGGCACATTCATCAGGCGGCGGGTTTCGAGCGCCTGGATGACCAGTGTTTTCAACTGCGGCAGATCGAGCAGCTTGGCGACGTAATCGTAGGCCCCCAGTTGCATGGCTTCGATGGTCGTCTCGCTGCCGGCCTCGGAAGTGATGAAAATCACCGGCAGCCGGCGATCGAGGGCCTGCACTTGCTTAAAGACTTCCAATCCGGACATGCCGGGCATCATGATATCCAGCAGAACGACGTCGGGGCGTTCCGCAGCAACCATCGACAATGCCTCTTCAGCACTGCGGGCCGTCAGGACTTCCGCGACGTCTTGCAGCGACTTCTGAACCATGTGCAACACGGTGCGATCGTCGTCAACAACTAAAACTTTGCGCATCTGAACTGATCCTGAAGGGGTTTCCACTCGCTCACTCACTGCGCTGCCCCGATTCTCCAAATACTCTGCCTCGGACGTGGAAGGCTTTTGATCGCCAAAGTTCTTGGTTCTATTCCGAATTGTCTGGGATATCATGGCGTGTGAACCACAGGGAAACAATCTCAGCCCGTTACGAATCCAGATACGTCAGTTCTCGACGGACCGTTGGACATCTCGAAATTTGCATCGGTACATGGTTTTACCTCATTTAACCTGCGAAATCAAAAACAGGAACTCGATTTTAATCGATGGCTTCGCCGTTCGCAGGCAATCAGGACCATTCATTACCACCATGCACCACTCGAGTTACGGAATTGTAATTCCGACTCGGACCGCGGCGAGGGTCTGTCGCCGTCGAAGGATCAGAGAAATCCCGGTAGCCGAAGTCCCCAGTCGGTGGGGTGCATTCATTAAATGCACGTCTCGCGGCGAATTCGGCGGCGACAGCGCAGCGACGGGCCTACACCGGCGGTTCCGGGTCATCAAAGTTGATCGTCGACAGTCCCCCGGCGAACAAGGCATCCAGATTACCAATGGAGGTCAAGCGGATGATTGCGGCACTGGCCCCACCCTCGTCGTCGGTGATGGCCGTTCCAGCAACGACAATGCCATCGGTCAGGGGATCGATCGCGACTCCGTAAGCCGCATCATCTCCATCGGCGGCCAGATCGACTGAAATAAATGTTTGGCCGTTTGTGCCGAACGAAGGATCCAAGGATCCGTTGGGAGTCAGACGCGCCACGCCGTAATCGTAGTTACCGGCGTCGGTCAATTGGACAAAACCCGCGAGCACCAGCCGCCCGTCGGCTTGTGGTGCGATCGCGAGTGCTTCGTCATCTGAAACGCCGCCCAAATCGAAGTTGACCGTTTGACGGCCGTCGTTGCTGAACGATTTATCAAGATTGCCGTTACTCTTCAGCCGCACCGCTGCGAAATCAAAGTCGCCATCCAGATCCCGCTGGGCGAACCCTCCCATTACGATATTGGTCCCCTGAAGAGCCACCGAAGTCGCACCGTCATCGCGGGCACCACCCAGATCGAAGGCGACGGTTCGTTTGCCTGTACCGGCAAAGCTTTTGTCCATATCGCCGTTCGCGGTGACCCTGGCAATGGCGAAATCATAATTTCCCGACCGGTTCCGTTCGGCACTGCCAGCGATCACAATCTCACCGGTCGGCTGCAGCGTGAGGGCCCTCGCTGCGTCGCGTCGCGCGCCTCCCAGATTGAATGCGATGGTTTTCAATCCATCGCCACTGAAAGTCGCATCCAGGACGCCAGCTGAAGTCAGCCGCGCAATGGCAAAATCGGTGTCGCCCGAAAAACTCTTCGTTGCAGTCCCTCCCAGGACGATCTTGCCGTCAGCGGTCACTGCCACGCCGGTAGCGCGATCATCGCGGTTGCCCCCCAGCCGGAAATCCACGGTCGCCTTCCCGTCGCCACTGAAGCTGGTATCCAGAGACCCATCAAAATTCAGCCGCGCGACGGCGAAATCATAGTCCCCGTTCACACTTCTTTGAGCATAACCGCCGACAATGATCTTGCCGTCGTCCTGCAGGGCAACACTGGTGGCGACATCCTCGCCGCCACCGGACCCCAGCAGATTGAACGGCACCAGCACCCGTCCGTCTTCGCTGAACGTCGTATCGGGAGTACCGTCCACATTCAGCCGGGCGATCGCGAAGTCAGAATTTCCATTCGCCAGATCGGTCGACGAACCAATCACCAGAGTCTTGCCATCGGGCTGAATGATGGTGGCCAGGCCGGCTGTGGCGGACAGAAAGCAACGAATTTCCAAGTCTTCGATCTGTATCCGCGGTCGCCAGGCAGTTCGTTTACGCGGCCGCTGAGGACGATTAAATACAGTCTCGAACGCAGTCACACAGCGACGGACCAGCGAGTCGATTGCCATCACAAATCCCTTTTATCGCGATAGAGCTGGTTCATTCCGAACCGAACCCTACAAGTCCAATTGGCGAACCGGCCGACGACACCTTCCACGCATTCCACGCTCCGGACGGAACGGGGGCGCAAACTGTCGGTGCATTGGACGCAACCGGCAGGCAAAACTCTCCCGCGAGTTGCCCCTTCAAAAAAGTTTTCGCGAAATTCAGGCGCATTCACGGACTGACTTCGGGGCATTCAGCTCTGTTTGGGATGAGTCATCACGGCGGACGGGGGGGTGAGGCGACTGCCGAACCGCTTGGTATTTCCATTCACGGCCAGACTTGGCGGTTCGGCGGGAGCCTTGCTCTTCCCTCACTCCAAAACACGACCAACCCGTTATTTCCCGCTCAACCACTCCCGAAAAATTCGTCATGGCGTTGGCAGTCCGGATGTCGCCTTAAGCCCCGTTGATTTTCCGATACTGGCAGTGGACAATCCGGGTTCCTTCAGAACACCCCATGTCGTCGGGAGTCACCGGCTTTGTCTTCGGAACTGATTTCTCACTTTGATGCCCTGATTCGGCGCGACCCGGCACGCCGCGGGCTCATCAGTTCTGAAGAGCAATTTGGGCCGCTGTGCCCGGGCCATCTCCACGCGGCGGCGATGCATCTGGCAGGTCACGCAAAATGCGTCGCCATCGTCACCGGGTTCTACATCCCCCGCGGCGATCCCCCCGCGGCCGAGACCGACGGCCCGTTGGGCTCGCTGTTTCTGGCATCGGCATTCGCTCAATCGGGTATCCGTGCCGTCGTCATTACCGATAGTCTGTGTGGACCCGCCATTCGGGCTGCGGCGTCGATGCTGGAGTTTCCTCAGACCGACGTTCTGGAATGCCCGCTGGGATCCGAGGAATGGCCCACCGAGTTTTGGAAAACCCACGCCGGCCGCGAGTTGACTCACCTGATCGCCCTGGAACGAGTCGGTCCCAGTCACACGCTGGAAACGCTGGTCGCCCAGTCGCGTACGGGTGACGTCCCGGAAGCCGCATTTCTGCAATCCGTTCCCAGCCCCTCATGGGACCACTGTCATAACATGCGGGGCGAGATCATCGACGCCCATACGGCCCCCTTGCATCGGCTGTTCGAAACCAACCGCATTCCTCGCCCCGAGATCAAACGGATCGGCATCGGTGACGGAGGCAATGAAATCGGGATGGGTTGCATCCCCTGGGAAGAACTGACGCGCCGGCTGCAGGGTGACCATTCCGCACGCATTCCGTGCCGTATCGCGACCGATTGGAACATCATCGCCGGAACCAGCAACTGGGGCGGCTACGCCCTGGCCGCAGCCACGCTATTGCTGCGCGGCCAGATCGATCTCCTGCGGCCGTTTACGTTCGAGCAACAGGAAAAGTTGCTGAAACACGTCATCCAGCACGGCCCTGCTGTCGACGGCGTGACGCGACGCCGGGAACCCACGGTCGATGGACTGCCGTTCCTGACCTACATTCAACCGTGGCTCGGCATGCGGCATCTACTCGGCTGGGATGCATGATCGTCATCCATGCAGCTTCAACCCGCTCGCGGTGATCTCAAACGGCACGATGGACTCGTCACACGCACTCCCGCGGTGCTTGGCGATCTGCAGGGCACGTCCCATCTTGCCCCCCTCTCGAGTCTTCCCCATCAGGATAATCGTGTTCGCGTTGGCCAGCACGTCACCACTTTCAATCGGCCGCTCCAGCATGTCGTCGAGCATCACTTCATGCGTCGTATAGAGCAACAGGCAACCGATATCCTCATGCCGGTAGCTGTGCTGCAAGATTTGTGGCTCGTTCGCCCGGAATTGGACGCGGAACAGATCGCGCGCCACCCAGTCCGCGTCCTTGTGCAGAATCTGGTGATAGACGTATTCGAACAGATGAAACTGGAAAGATTCGCTCTCCCGTTCCGTCGGCTCGACGCCGTCGATGATCACGCGCCGGACCCCATGCACAAAGTTGCCGTAGAAGAAATAGATGGCCGAATCCAGCTTCCTGGCAAGCTCCACCTTCCATTCGCGCCAGCCATCCACATCCAGATCACGGCGAGTCACCCGCCGCCCGCTCTGTTGAAAGATATGCAGATAGTCGCGACGAGCCTGTGCCCGGTCAAACACGCTCAAGGGCTCGACGGGCTCTTCAGGCAACCGTTCAGTCGGAGTCCAGTCGAACAGTCTCCGGGCATAGTCCCGATGATTCTGCGAGTCGCCGCGCGACGTCAAATCAAACAGGATGCCGGGCTCATGTTCCTGCTGCTTGCCGTGGTAGGACCATTGCAAACCCAGTTGAGTCTTCCCAATCCCCGTGGCGCCACAGACGACGGTCAAGGTCCCCGGAATCAAGCCCCCACCCAGCATCTCATCCAATCCGGGAATCCCCGTCTGCAAACGCTGCATTGCCCTGACTTTCTTGGTGCGAACCATCGATCGGCGGATTCTCAATGGAACGACTCGTCGGGATCATCAGTCCCATACGTCCCATTCCCATTCGTCCCTGTTACTGCGGCGGAAACCACTTCCTGTTAATTGCTTTGACCTTTTCACCTTTTTTCGCAACCCCGACAGGAACCTTCAGCGACATCGTCATCGGACGCAGGCACCGGTCTTTATTACAGGCTTGATACTTGATCAAGAACTCCAGCTCCTCGTCCTTACCGGCAGCCCCAGCCGGGACTTCAATCAGGCCGCGAATCTCCACTTGCTTGGATAAATACAACACCTTCTTCTTCAGTCCCGGCACGTCGTGTTCTTCCGGATCGGGGTAGATGATTTCTCCAGCAGTCGATTTCAGCTTTGACTTCAATGTCAATTCCGTCGCGATCGCTTCATCCTGAGCCGGATTCGGATTGATGTGCCAGCCCTCAGCGATGTCGAGCACGATGACAAACTCGGCGCTCCCGCCAGCCGGCAGCTTGTCAAATTCCAGGAAGGCCTGCCCCTTCACATGTTCTGGTGTCTTCTTTTTCTTGGTGGCTGGTGGATCCGCGGCAGGCTCGACATTCGACACGAGTTGGATTGGTCCGCCGGCAGCTTCTTCAGTCAGGCTGGACTGCTTGTCGTCGGACTTGGCCGCTGGTTGCAGCAAGTATTCACTCAGCGCCACGGCCATGTTGACCGCACTGCGTGGCGTTTCCTGCAGCACCTGAGCGGCTGCTTCCAGCGTCTGTTCGGCATGTTGACGGTACGCTGGCTTTTTTGCCAACTTCGCCAATCGCAGTAGATTGCGAACGGCCACGCTATTGCCGGACGGCAGGACTGAATCGTGCATATCTTTGATCCGCACCAGCAGTTCCTCATGGTCCGTTCCCATGAAGAAGTAGCCATGCTGACGGTCATCCCAGAAGAGTTCGTGCTGTTGATCCTGCAGCCGGATCGCCGCATTCAGCCACTTCTCGTCACCACTGGCCGCGTGCAGTGCCAACAGACCTTCGATCAGGAACGAGAAATCGTCTAGATAGGCCGGCACCTTGGCCACCTGGGCGCGGTACGTGCGGAGCAACCGGCCGTTGTCATCCCGCATCTTCGTGAGAATGAACATTGCCGCCTTCTCTGCTGCGTGCAGATATTCGGGGCGGTTCAAGACCTTCGCGCCATGTGCGAGAGCTCGGATCATTAATCCATTCCAGCTCGTCAGCACCTTGTCGTCACGCAGCAACGGTTCTCGCTTCTCGCGAATCGTCAGCAGTTTGGCGTTGATCTTCTGCAGCCGCTCATCAACTTCGGCGGCGGTCAGCTTGAAATCCTCGGCCAGTTTGGAAATCGGCTGGACCACTTCGAGCACATAGCCATGTTCAAAATTCGACTCACGATCCAGTCCAAAATGCCGGGCAAACAACCGCACATCATCAGGTTCGAGGATCTTCTTGATCTCCTCCCGAGTCCAGACGTAATACTGCCCCTCGACCCCATCCGTCTCCGCATCCAGGGCTGAATAGAAGCCCCCCTGGTCGTCGGTCAAGTCCCGTAACACAAACGTAAAAATGTCCTCAGCGACAGAGCGATAAAGTTGATTGTTCGTCGCCTTGAACGCCGCCACATAGACATCCGCCAACTGGGCGTTGTCGTATAGCATTTTCTCGAAGTGCGGCACGCGCCAGAACCGATCGGTGCTGTAACGGTGAAATCCGCCTCCCAACTGGTCATGGATCCCCCCCGCAGCCAGTTGATCCAGGGTGAAGTACAGCATCTCCGCCCCTTTGTCCTGCGGATGCTGCGTGAGATACTTCTGCAGGAGACTCAACTTGACGGGCACCGGAAACTTCGGCCGCGTCGGTTGCTCGGGGTTGTAGTCAAAGCCGCCATGCTCGCTGTCGAACGTCGCTTTGAGCTCTTCCACAGAAGTCGTAACCAGTTTTTCGTCCAACTTGATCGGCACGAGCGCCGGACGGACGCGCACCGCGTTCTTCAGAGCGTCAGCCAGCATGTCGGCGCTCTTGAGCATGTCATCGGGCTTTTCCTTCCATGCGGTTTGAATCCGCTTCAACACTGTCGGAAAACCCTGTCGGTCGTCTTTGTCCTCGGGGGGGAAGTACGTCCCGCCTCCCAGGGGTTTCAAGTCGGGCGTCAGAAACATCGACAGCGGCCAGCCACCCGCCTGAGGCGTTCCGATGAGGCGGTAGTAGATCTGCAGCGACGTCATATAGATGTCATCGACATCGGGGCGTTCTTCGCGATCCACCTTGATGTTGACGAAATGCTCATTCATGTACTTGGCGATGTCGGCATTGGTAAACACCAGCCGCTCCATCACATGGCACCAGTAGCAACTGCTGTAGCCGATCGACAAGAAGATCAGCTTCTGTTCCTCCTTGGCCTTCTCGAAGGCTTCCGGCCCCCATGGATACCAGTCGACAGGATTGTGGGCATGCAGTAAGAGGTAGGGGCTGGTTTCCTTGGCGAGTCGATTCGCGGGCGACTTGGCGGCTTTGTCCTGCGCCGTGGCTGAATTTCCCTGGCCCCCGCAACCCCAGACGCCACAGGCAGCCAATCCGACGAATGCGACGAGCCACCCTGCTGAAATCCGACGAGACATAATCGACTTCCCTGTGACTAGAACAACGCTGTAACGGGTTCACCTTCGCACAACACCTGCGGACGTCGCAATCGATCGTGAATGATCGTGTCGCGTTCGATTCCCAGACCCCACAGAATTGTGGCAACGAGATCCGGCGGACTGACGGGGTCGCGCGCAACATGTGCCGCCCGATCGTCGGACGCTCCGTGGACCTGGCCGCCTCGGACACCTCCGCCGGCAATCAGGACCGAGTAGGCATGCGGCCAGTGGTCTCGTCCAGTGGCGTCAGTCGCGGAATTCATGACGATGCGACCGATCCGCGGAGTACGACCAAATTCACCCATTACGACTACCATCGTGGAATCGAGCATCCCGCGATCGCTCAGGTCCTGCAGGAGGGCGGCGATGGCGCGATCGGTCGGGGGCAATAGTCGCTGCTTGAGCGTGCTGAAATTGTCGCGATGAGTATCCCAGAACGGGGACTTCACGTCGCTGGCATCGTTGTGCCAGTTGACCGTGACCAGCGTCGTCCCGGCTTCGATCAGTCGCCGTGCCAGCAGCAACCCCTGTCCCATCGGATGGCGACCGTAGAGTTCACGCAGCGCAGTCTCTTCCCGCTGCAATTCGAACGCACGTCGCGCCGACTGTGATGCCACCAGTTCGACCGCTTGTCGATACAACAGGTCGTGCTGCTGCGACAATCCCGAAGCCAGAATTGAGTCGAGACGATTCCCCAATTGTTGTCGCAGGACGTTCCGCTCGGCAAACCGGCCGATGGACAAGCCGGTGGGCAAATCAATTCCGGAGATCCCGAAATCGGGGGCATTCGGATCGGAACTGATCAACCACGGATCAAATGATTTGCCCAGGAATCCCGCCTTCTCGCCCGCGTATTCATCGGGCAAGTCATTGAACTTATTCCAGCGCGGAAAGGTGACCGCGGCGGGCAAGCCACCGCGCCCAGCCAGTGCATGGTTGACGATGGCCCCCAGACCCGGGTGGTCATCGGGGGTCGGCGGAGCATCTAGATCGGGCCGGCTATGCCGCTTGCCGGTAAAGGCGTGATACAGCCCCCATCCGTGCCGCGGATGCTCGTAGTTCATCGACCGGATAATGGCGTATTTGTCAGCTTGTTGGGCCAGCAGCGGCAAGTGCTCGCTGATGGAAATTCCCGGCACGTTTGTGGGGATCGGCTGGAACTCACCCCGAAAGTCGATCGGAGCCAACGGCTTCAGGTCAAATGTTTCGAGCTGCGACGGACCTCCGAACAGAAAGATCAGAATGCACGATTTGGCCTTGGGCTGGCGTGCTTGCGGTTCAGCCGCCTGGAGGTGCCGCAACCGCAACAACTCGGTCAATCCCAAGCCGGGAAACGACAACGCCCCCACGCGCAGCAACTGACGGCGAGTCCACGAGTTCAAACCAGGCTCAATACGATTGACGCCAAACATCGCGGACCCCGTACTCCCAATGAATTCTTTCGCAGGTTCGACACAAAGCATGATACTTGGACAAGGCACTCGGAACAATCCGTGTATCGCCCCAGTCGCGATTCCGTAGCTCGATTCACGACCAAATATCCATCAGGAGTCGCTGATTCATTCGCAATCTGGTATATCAGGACTTACTGAAATCAAAAGATCTCCGGATTGCCGCGACGTGGGTGTTCACGTGCCGTGACCGGGGAACCTGCAGGAGCTCTGATGATGCACTTACAAAAAGCGTGGATGGGACTGTTGGCTCTGGCCGTGTCTGCCGTGTGGAGTGGCAGTGTGTTGTTTGCGGAGGACAAAGTGGATCTTAAAGTTGGCGACCCAGCACCGAAATTCGAAGCCCTCGACGATTCCGGCAAAGCCTGGAAGTCGTCAGACCACGTCGGCAAGCATACGATCGTGGTGTACTTCTACCCCGCTGATCTGACCGGTGGTTGCACCAAGCAAGCCTGCGGTTTCCGCGACGATCTTTCCAAGCTGAAGGATCAGGGCGTGGAAGTCGTCGGCGTCAGCGGTGACTCGGTGGGAAATCACGTGATTTTCAAACGTGTCCATGACCTGAATTTCGCGTTGCTCGCCGACGAAAAGGGAGACGTCGCCAAAGCTTTCGGCGTACCGCTGAAGCCCGGTGCGACGATCACACAAAACGTCGAAGGGAAAGAAGTGAAACTGACCCGCGGCGTGACTGCGGCCCGTTGGACCTTCGTCATCGACAAAGAGGGCAAGATTGCTCTGAAGAATACGGAAGTCAAAGCGGCCGACGACAGCAAGGCGATCCTGAAGGTCCTCGCCGAGAAGAAATAATTCGCATCAGGAACGCGTCAGGCGGTTTAATTAAAGCCCTGAAGGGGCGCGCCCCTTCAGGCAACGCCTTGATGGATTTCGTAGCGGAATCTCGTAAGAGTTCCGCCGATTGCTGA
>CAMAVF010000209.1 GCA_945861445.1 Planctomicrobium piriforme
TGCAAGACAGACGAAAATGCCGGTGACGGAACCCTTTCAGGGTACGAAAACCTCTTGGGATACCGACCCAGGGTAGCCCGCTGGGGCGGGCAACCCTGGGCTAGGTGACATAACCCCGTTGGGGTATTTATTCACAGCGAGATTCGGAAGCGAAACAAAATCCCGATTGGTCTGACTTCCAAAACTCCTGACCTTTGTCGCTTTTCATCACTCATGCCCGACTACTTCGTCCCTAAACCAAACAGAATAGACGGCCGAGGGTGGCCATCCTACATTGATCCTCGGGCGTTCAGAAATTCATTTCAACCATGACGAGTCAACCCATAGTCTCCTCAGGAGACTTTCAATTTCAGGCGAATTCGCAATGGGCCAAATGGCCGACGGGTTGGGGCATTCAAGAAGTCTCATCCGTCGCCACCGATTCGCGCGACCGGGTGTACCTGTTTAATCGCAGCGGTCGGCCGGTGGCCGTGTTTGATCGCGAGGGGAATTTCTTACAGTCGTGGGATGGAGATTTCTTCGTGCGCCCTCACGGCATCTTTATTGATGCCCAGGACATGGTGTATGGCGTCGATGATCTTGGTCACACGGTCACCAAGTTTACTCTCGACGGCCAGCAAGTGTTCCGGATTGGAACACGGGGCCAGCCCTCCGACACGGGGGCGACCAGCATCGATTATCGCACGATTCAACACTCCGGCCCGCCCTTTCATTTCCCGACGAATCTGGCCGTGGCGCCGAACGGCGAACTGTATGTTTCCGATGGCTATGGCAACGCCCGGATCCATCGATTCACCGCCGACGGGAAACTCATTTCATCCTGGGGTACTCCAGGCGCGCAGCCGGGGCAATTCCACGTGCCGCACGGGATCGCCGTTCATCCCGACGGGACGGTGTATGTGGCTGATCGCGAGAACGATCGGTTGCAACTGTTTTCCCCCAATGGTGAGTTCTTAACGGAATGGACCGGCATTGCCCGGCCGTGTGATTTGGATATTGCGCCCGATGGGAATGTGTACGTGGCCGAACTGGGCTACCGGGCCGGCATGTGGCCGGGAACGGTTCCCCCGCATCCCGGGGCCACGGGGGGGCGAGTCAGCATTTTCAACCCTCAGGGGGAATTGCTGGCCCGATTCGGTGGTGGCGAGAAACCCTGCGCGGACGGTGATTTCTTCGCACCGCACGCCATTTGGCTCGATTCACGGGGGGATTTTTATCTCTCCGAGGTCTGCTATACTGCAGCACGCAACATACCGCCGGAAGTGGGCAGTTATCATACCTTGCAAAAGTTTTCGCGGATTTGATGAAAGTACGTCTTAATATGAAGGCCTGGCGATTTTACGGCTTCAAAGATTTGCGACTCGACGATATCCCCGTCCCCACTTGCCGGCCCGGGCATGTCCTGGTGGAGCCGTTATGCGTGCAGCCCAGCGTCACCGAAGCACAACTGGCGATGGGCATCCCGACGCTCGCTTATGACCGCGTCAAACACCGGCTGGAGACAGAAGCACCGATCCAATTGTTCGGACATGAGTTCTGTGCCCGGATCATTGAGCTGGGTGCGGGTGTGTCCGGTTATCGGATCGGTGATCGCATCGCGGCGCGAGCCAAATTGCCGTGCGGCGACTGTTCTCTCTGCAATTCCGAGCGGGGCACATTGTGCCGGAAAGGGCCCGTGATCGGCTTCGATCAGCCGGGTTGCTTCAGCGAAATTGCCCTGTTGCCAGAGATCTCGCTGGTCAAGGTCGCCGACAATATCTCTGATAGCGAAGCCGCCTGCCTGCAATCGTTGAGCGACAGCGTGGCCGCGGTGGAGACGGCTCAAATTCAGATCGGCGATACGGTCGTGATCTTCGGCCAGGGGAGTATGGGACTGGAGTGTCTGCAGATCGCCCGCATCAGTGGTGCCGGCATGGTCATCACTGTCGATGTACGCGATGAAGCCTGTGAGGTCTCGAAGAAACTCGGCGCGGATCATGCGCTGAATGCGAAGCAGTGCGACGTCCTGGCGACAATTCTGGAACTGACCGGGACGATTGGTGCCGACGTCGTGTTTGAATGTGCCGGCGGCAGCCCGAAGCAAGGTCTGGCCGGTCATGAAACATTGCTCACGGCGATCAACGCGGTGCGTTCGGGCGGCAAGATTGTCGGCGTCTCCTGGTTCGGCCAGCCGATCACGCTGCCGATCGATCTGTTGCGAGAACGCAGTCTGCGCTATGTCTTCCCCGATATCAGTACGCGGGCCCATCTGGCACATACCGTGCGGCTGGTGTCGTCCGGCCGCGTGAGCCTCAAGCCCACAATCACCCACATTCTGAACGGAATCGGGGCGGTACCAGAGGCGTTTGAGATCACCGCCAACAAAGGCAAATATCAGGCCATCAACCCGGCGCAGGTGATGATGCGAGGCTAGATTGTGGAATTGACGGCCGACACGCTGGCTCATTGTCGAGGCAGACGTATCTCCGATGACACCCTGTGATATTGAGGAATGACATGCGACGAACAGCCTGTGTAGCACTCCTGTTGGCCCTCTCGGCCTTCACCACAACCGCCTGGGCCGCCGACAAGGCCGATCCGACTGGAACCTGGAAATGGAGTTTCACCGCCAACAATCAGACACGCGAAACCACCTTGAAGTTGAAACTCGAAGGGGACAAGCTGACGGGGTCTATTGTCCGACGGAACAATGAGGAAACTCCGATCGCCGACGCCACCTTCAAGGACAACGAAGTGGCTTTCTCAATCACACGCGAACGGAACGGCCAGAAGTTCACCACCAAGTACAAAGGCAAGCTGGACGGCGACACGATCAAGGGGAAGAGCGAATCCGAACGTGACGGCAAGACGAACAGCCGCGACTGGGAAGCCAAACGCGAGAAGAAATAGGCTCGACGAGAACTGATCGACTTCAATGCCTGGGGTGGCCAATGCAGATTGGCCGCCCCGGGTTTTTTGGTGTCGGCGATTTGGTGTGAGGGTGTGAGAGTGACGGAGTAGGAGAGGATGGGAGGGTGCATAACAAAACAGGCCGGTGAGTGCGCGTCTTCGTAGGCGAGCGTCCGGCGTAAGCCGGATGGTTTTTATCGAGTTTCTACTGCTTCTGACAGCACTAGCCAAACCTAATGCCAACCATCAAAAAAGTCCCTGGTATCTGATTGCTGTGAGTCGCCAACAACCATCCGGCTTACGCCGGACGCTCGCCTGGGAACGCTCATCACTCCGTGATGGCGAATACGTTAAGTCAAACCGCTCTAGCCCGGATCACTCGCGGGAACAATGGGGACTATCGCCTTCGCTGAGCCGTATTGCACCAGGGCGACCATTAACATTGTCCCGAACAGGCAGATCCATTGCAGTCCCGACACATGCTCGCGATCGGCCCAACCCCAGATCACGGCGCCCAGGGGGACGAGGTTCGTCACCATCCCGGCGAACAGCGGACCTTCCAGATGCAGCAGGCGATTGAACATCCAATTCGCCAGGCCCGTCCCGATGAAACCCAACAGGATCACCGCGACCACCGGCCAGACGATGCCGGAGGATGCGGGGGGGGCAGGGCTGAGGTCGTAGCACAGGGCGGGGATTAACGTGACTGCGGTCCAGACCAGGGCCAGAAACGACAGGTCGAGTGACGAAATGTGCAACAGCCGCCGCCGAATGCAGATGTTGGCGAAGGCATAACCCAGCGGCACGGTGCTCGCCAGGACCAGGTCCAACAGGGGAATCGCACGCTGATGGCTATCGACCAGCATTCCGATCAAGAACACGAGAGCTCCCAGTACGCCGATGACTTGCCGGCGTGACGGATACACCCCCAGGAACGGGATCGACAACACGACCGTGGCCAGCGGGACAAAGCTGATCGACATGCCGATCAAGGCTCCACCATGTTTGGCAACGAGGATCGGTTGCAGTGTATAGGGCCAGGCATATCCAATGGCGATGACCAGCGCGAGCGGCGGCCAGTCGGCTTGACGGATTCTCCAGCGGCCCTCCTGCAGCCAGAAGAACAGACCCAGGACAAGTGCGCCGCCAATGACGCGTCCAAACGCGATTTCGACCCCGGAAAAGGCCAGCGCTGCCTGCTTCATCAACATGAAGTTGCTGCCCCAGAGGACGCAGATCAGCAGGAAAAGAATGTAAGACATTGAGCGGGGCGAATCCAAGTGGTGATGGGCGGCGGGGGCAAATGGGAGTAAATTGGGGATGGAGACGAGTTTTTTTGCCACGGATGGACACGGATTGAACACGGATTAGGAAGGATTGATTTTCACCCCGGTAGGGGTGACAGCGATTAGCCCCGGGTTGAGCGTTAGCGACACCCGGGGTTCCAGTTTCACCCCGACCTCGACCCTGGAGGGGTCGCAGCAAAATGCGGCTGCGACCCCTCCAGGGTCGAGGTCGATCGTCGATTGCCTACCTGGGGTTTCCGCTGCGCTACAACCCCAGGCTAATGGCTGTCACTCCTCCGGAGTGAAACCCAACGACATGACTAATAAACGAGGTATGCGCTTCACTACAAGTAACCTTTGCGCCAATCAATCAATTCACGGGTTTGTGGCACGGATTGCGACTCGTTCTCTAATCCGTGTTCAATCCGTGTGCATCCGTGGCAAAAAAACTCTTAAAAACATGGTTTGAATCGGCCGCGCCGCGCGTCAGGCCACCGGTGATATCACTTCTGGCTTGCGGGCCACGTACAGGGTGGCGATACCGAAGGTCATGGGGGTCCAGGAGACTTCGCTGAAGCCACATTCCTGCATGATTCCTGCCAGAACCTGGCCCTGGGGAAACTCGGCGACCGACTGCGGCAGGTAATTGTAGGCCATTTGGCGGTTGCGTGAAACCAGTTGCCCGATGATCGGCAGGACATTTCGAAAGTACCACAAATAGACCGTTCGCAAGAGCCAGTTCCGGGGCAGCGAGAACTCCAGCACGGCCACTCGCCCCCCCGGCTGGCACACGCGGCACATCTCACGCAAGCCGCGTCGGGTATCGGTGACGTTCCGCAGCCCGAAGGCCACCGTCACGAGTTGAAACTGATCGTTATCGAAGGGGAGTTGCTGGGTGTCGGCTTCGACGAACTCGAGTGGCGCCGGCTGAGAATCTCGGGACTTCGAAGTGAGCTGCGCCGCCTTCTCACGAGCCCGGATCAACATCTGATGCGTGAAGTCGCTGCCGACCACGCGAATTCTGCCGTGACCGCGATTCCAGTAGGCCAGTGCGAGGTCTCCCGTTCCCGTGCAGACATCGAGAATGGGTGCAGTTCCCTGGGGCGGGGCCTTGCGCACGGTGCGCCAACGCCAGTAGTAATCCACGCCACCTGACAGCAGATGATTCAACAGGTCGTAGCGTCCGGCAATTTCGCCGAACATGGTACGGATGCGTGTCTCAGACTTATCAACTGTCATGTCATTGAACCGATGGGAGAGTCGTCGTAGATGACCTTAAGTTGGGGATTGAGTGCCACTGGCTATGCCAGTGCCCGCTGTTTAATAGCCGGCTCCGACGCACTGGCAGAGCCAGTGGCACCCAATCCGAACATTGACAACGCACCAGGCCGTCTTCACAGAGAGATCCGCAATGCACCGTCTCGATTAACGCGGGCGGCTTACAAGATCCAGCCTCCGCCCAGTACGCGCGGCCCTGCGTAGAAGACCACTGCCTGACCGGGGGCTACTCCGAACTGCGGATCGTCGAATTCGACCGACACCCGGTCATCACCGGCAACAGTCACGTGACAGGTGGCCGGCGTATGGAGATACCGGATCTTCGCCGAGCAGGCAAACGTCGCCGGAACATCATCGACCAGCCAGTTCAGTCGGTTGGCTTCCAAGGTGTGCCGGGCCAGGTCGTGGTGTTCTCCCAGGACCACGCGTTTCGTTTCCGGTTCGACCTTCACGACATAGCGTGGAGTCCCGAACGCGATCCCCAAGCCCTTGCGCTGCCCGATCGTGAAATGTTCGTAACCGGCGTGATGACCGACAACCTTGCCCGTGGGATCGACAAACTCGCCGGACGTATTAATATCGCCTCGATAGCGGCGAATGAAGCCCGCATAATCGTTGTCAGGGACGAAGCAGATCTCCTGGCTGTCAGGCTTATCGTGGACGCGCAGGCCAGCCTGCTTGGACAATTCGCGAATTTCTACCTTGGTGCGGTCACCGACAGGAAAGATCACGTGCTCCAACAAGTCGCGCGGCAATCCGAACAAGACGTAGGACTGGTCCTTGGTGAGATCCATGCCCATCTTCAATGCGGGCCGCGCTTCACCGGAAACAAGTTCCGTCTGGGCATAGTGTCCGGTTGCGATGTGCTCCGCACCCACCTGGCGAGCAAAATCCCACAGCTTGCCGAACTTCAGCCAGTTGTTGCACTGCACACACGGGTTGGGGGTCCGTCCCGAGAGATACTCGTCGACGAAATAGTCTTTGATGCGGCCGAAGGCGTCTTGAAAGTTCAACGCATGAAAGGGAATATCGAGACGGTCGGCGACGCGGCGGGCGTCGGCCGCATCGCTGGCGCTGCAGCAGCCCTGCTTGTTGCTTTTGGCCTGCACGATGGGCAGCAATCCAGGCGAACTGGTCGCGCAGGCTTCTTCCGTGGCACCGGACCGCATGAAGAGCCCGATGACTTCGTAACCCGCCTCGCGCAGCAAAACCGCCGAGGCCGAACTATCGACCCCGCCGCTCATTGCCAAGACCACTCGACCTGCCATCGGATCACCACACTTCGCTGATTCTCAGCCCCTATGAAGACATATCGACGTCACGGGAGGGTGAGGCTCCCGCCGAACCGCAAAGTGTTGCAACGTCCGATAGACGCGTGCGGTTCGGCAGGAGCCTCACCCTCCCGTCGACTCGAATGTGCATTCCACATTTAGAGCTTAGGTGCAGTTTAGACCTGCCGGCGCCTGCCGCCAAGGAAGAATACCGACCCTCTGGCCATTGTTCGGATACGTATCAATCCATTTTTATCTGCCAATTTGCTCAACAGCCGATATTATAGAGAGACTTGCCCTGTTGCGGGGGTTTGCCTCAATGTGCGTGCGTCGTTCGGGAGTCCTGCGGTATGCCCAGTTACCTTCCTGCGAGAATCCAAAGTTGGAGTCAGCTCGCGTGCGTCATCGCGCTGCTGATTGTGATCTCGCACGGACTTCGGGCTGAGGATACCGTTCCGGCCAAACCGGTCGAAAAATACTGGGCTTATCGGCCTGTGATGCGGCCCCCTGTGCCTGATGTGCAACACAAGGGACAGGTCAGCACGCCCATCGACGCGTTCCTGCTGTCGCGACTGGAAGCCCAGGGGCTCAGCTTCTCGCCGGAGGCCTCGCCGGAAGAACTGCTGCGGCGGGCCAAGTTCGATTTGCACGGGTTGCCGCCGACTCCTGCCGAACGCGAACAGTTTCTCGCCGATACCGAACCGCGGGCCTTCGACCGATTGCTGGATCGGTTGTTGGAAAGTCCTTTATACGGCGAGCGTTGGGGACGGATGTGGCTGGATGTCGTGCGGTTTGCCGACAGTGCCGGTTACAACGCCGATCCGCTCCGTCCGCTGGCCTGGCAGTATCGCGATTACGTGATCCGCAGTTTCAATCGGGACACTCCGTTCAATCGGTTCGTTCTGGAACAGTTGGCAGGGGATGAATTGTTTCCCGACCAGTCCGATGCGCTGATTGCCACTGGGTTCATTCGCCTGCCGCCCGATGAAAGCAATGCGTCGAACATCCTGCTGGCTCGACAGGATCAGTTGAACGATCTGACGACCGCGATCGGTGCGATCTTTCTTGGCCAGTCACTGGGGTGCGCGCAGTGTCACGACCACAAGTTTGATGCCATCACACAGTTGGACTTCTATCGGATGCAGGCCTTCTTCGCGGGGATTGTGCCGGTGGAAGAGTTTCCGATCGGCACACCGGAACAACTGGCCGACTATGAACAACGCTTGCAAGCCTGGCAGACCACGGCCGCCGGGCCCCGGGCCGAATTGCAAAGCATCGAGCAACCTGCACTGCATAAGGCTTCGCAGGAAAAGCGGATGAAGTTCCCGGATCAAGTGCTCGCGGCGCTCGATACGCCCCCTCATCAACGCACCGCTCTGCAGCAGCAATACTGTTTCTTCGCCGAACGGCAGATGACTGTCCCTGATAAAGACGTCGATAAGCATCTCACTACGGAACAACTGAAGCGACGAGACGAACTGAAGGCCGAATTGAAACGGCTGATGGAGCAGAAGCCCAAGCCCCCGCAAGCGGTCGCCGCGACGGGGGCGGTGGATGGTCCCGAGACTCCCAAGACATACCTGCTCGCGGGTGGCAGCTACGACAAATTCCTGGAAGAGGTTCAGCCCGGCTTCTTGTCGGCGGTCAGCGAGAATTCCACAGCAACCATCACGCCGCCGCGGGCCGGAACATCGGGACGCAGGACGGCACTCGCCAACTGGTTGATTGATCCAGCGAATCCATTGCCCGCTCGAGTCCTGGTCAACCGGTTGTGGCAGGGACATTTCTCCAAGGGCCTGGCCGAAAACGCCAATGACTTGGGAGTGCAAAGTCCCTCGCCGAAACACCCGGAATTGCTCGACTGGCTGGCGGCTGAGTTCATCAGCCAGGGGTGGAGCATCAAGGCCATGCATCGCTTGATGATGACGTCTCACGCTTACCGTCAGGCGACTGAGCAAGTCGGCAATACGTCACCGGCCCGCGGCACAGTCGATCCCGGAAACCGATTGTATGGACACTTCGAACGGCATCGCCTGGATGCAGAAAGCCTGCGGGACTCGTTGCTGTCGGTCAGCGGTTTGCTGAACTACCGCATGGGGGGGCCCGGCGTCCGCCCCGAGTTGCCGCCGAACTTCAAAGGTCGCGACTGGGAGGTGACACCGGTTGTGGAAGACCGTCAACGGCGGTCAATCTACATCCTGGCCAAGCGGAATCTGCCGTATCCCTTCCTGCAGACGTTCGATTCGCCCGATACGTTTGAAAGCTGTGCTCGACGGCAAGTGACGAACACCGGTCCGCAAGCGCTGACTCTATTAAATAGTGACTCTGTATTGCGCTACTCTCAAGCCTTCGCCGGACGGCTGTTGGCAGAGACTCCCAGTGCAGATCCGGCGACGCTGGTGCGACAAGCCTACGTCATCGCCTATGCGCGTGAACCACGGGCAGAAGAGACCACGGCCGCAGTGCAGTTCCTGGAACTGCAGACGCAAGTGATTGCACCGCGGCAGGCTGCCAATGAACCGCTGTTGTTGCCACAGCCCTTCCCCAAGTTTCAGGATGCGGCACGCGGCGCGGCGTTGGTCGACTTGTGCCACGCCCTCTTCAATTCCAACGAGTTCCTCTACATCGATTGAGCCATTGGCTTCAAATCGGGCAGATCATAGACTCGCAACACGCCGGGCACGACATTGCCGAGTTGCCCCTGGCTCACGCCTTTCTTCGCGACGACGCTCCACGATTCCAGGCTGTCTCGCAGGGTGACTGTCTTGATGCTGGCGTCCAGAACTGCGGCATGTTGAGCCACCGGACCGAGGGCCCCCGTGGCGATCAACTCGATGCCTGTCTGTGGACTGGCCGTAGTCTGTTGCTTCACTACTGACAACACATCATAGACGCGTTGCCCGAGCAACGGGCGGTTGATGTGCATCCCCAGAAACGCCTCTCTGACGTCGGGACCAAAGGCCTCGCTCCAGCCCTTTGCCGGGCCTGTCGACAACTCGCCAATGCCACGGACATCAACCGCCAGTATCGTCCTGCCTGCTTTCACCAGACGTTCCAGTTCGCCGTCAATTTCCGTCCGCTTGCCCAGGTAATGCAGATACACGATGACGGCTTCCGGCTTGGATACCTCCGGAACAAGGCGCAGGGTTGGAAGCTGAATACCCTCTTCGGTTTCATAGAGCTCTTTGTGGATCACATAGCCTTCGCGTCTGATCGTCCCCTGCGGCGTCAGCCTGGCCGCCGGGACATCCGCTGGGATGTGAATCAGTTGCCGTACTGCCGCCTGCAATTCGGCACCCTTCAATGGATGCGCCGCCCGTTGCCGGTCGAGTTCCTCGGCGCGGATGCGGGTGAAATCGAAGGCGGAGACTCCCTGAAAATCCTGCAGCACCTGCCCCGTGCGGGTGCATTGCAGTTGCTGATCGGTGTGAACGGGGAAATCCGTTTCGACGGGGGCATCATCCTGCTTCAACAACCAGCGGCGCATCCAGCGCATCGCCGCCTGGCGTCGTGGCAATGAGAAACCATGCGGATCGTTGAATTCGAACAGATCAACGCGCTCAGCATGTCCCAGGATCCCGTAAATCAACTTGGCCTCACGGTAAGTGGTCCAGGCCCCGTCAATATTGAAGTAGTCCTGGGTCCCTACGCAAATGAGGGTCGGCCTGGGAGCCCGCAGGGTAACATAGTCGGCATGTTCCAGGCCAAACGCCACCTGCCCGGGAATGTTTTGCTCGGCGTCTTGCGGTCCGATCGTCGCGAACAGTTTTTCCAAGGTGGTGATGTAACACGAAGGAGCCGCGGCAGCGATTCGCTCATCCAACGCCATGAGATAAGAGGTCAGGGTGCCGCCCCCCGAGTTTCCGGTGCAACCGAGTCGCTGGGGGTCGATCTCCGGCCGGCTGGCCAGATAATCGAGGCTGCGCATGCCGTCCCAGATGCGGTAGGTTGCACAACTTGACCCGACCAGCAGCGTGCCGATGCCGATCATGGTGTGCTCGGACGTACTGCCGGAAATGACGGGCTTGCCCTGCGGATCCAGCAACTGCACCCGTTCGCCCTGTCCGATGGGATCGTAACAGAGAACAGCGATGCCATTTTTTGCCATCAGGATGCAGGCCCGCTGATAAGCTTCGGCCGCCTTCCCATTGGCGCTGTGTCCACACGGCATGATGACACCGGGGAAAGGACCGGCGCCCGTCGGCAGGTACAGACAGGCGGTGACGTGATGCTGCGGTCGACTTTCGTAGATCACCTTCTCGATGCGGTAGTCATCGTGCTCGATCTTTCCTGTGACCTGTGGATTCAGTGGCGTGCGCTCCGGGAATCCCCCCAACGCGTCAATGAACTGCTGGCGCAGCTTCTGTTGCCGCTTCTGGACATCATCAGGCGTCTTCAACGCGGCGATGGCTTGCCGACGTTGATTGAACAAGACGCCGGCCTGTCCCTGCATCCATTTATAGAGTCGAGTGGCCGGTGGGTTATCAGGAGCGGCGGGCAGGACGTCCCATTCATCGGCTCGCAGCACACTAGACCCGCCGATCAGACATCCCCAAAGACAGGCAACCAGGAGATGTCTCGTCGAGGTTCGGATGGAGGTCGATCTGCTGTGCTGCGACATTGGGGCCTCGGTTGTGCGGGTCGTTCCACTGAAATTGATGGGACTTATGGGACTTATGGGACTTATGGGACTTATGGGACGAATGAGACTTATGGGATCGGACACGTGGAATGACTCAGGCTTTGCGAATGAACTCTGCGGCGTAGCTGCGGACTTTTTGTCCGTTTAAGACGTGTACCAGTCGCAATTGCTGAATCAGCGCCTGACTGAAGCGGCCCAGCGGGACGTGGATCAATTTCTTACGGTACTTTTGGGCGATGCGTTTCCAGGCGATCCCCGGGGGTGATGCACTCAGCAAGGCGACGTGCTTCTCGTGGCTGTGCAAACATGCCGCTGCTAGGACGCGTTCTTCCAGGGTCGTGGCGAAGTCGAGGCGCGGGTCGTCCCAGATCTCGGGAATCTGTCGCGGCGGGAACAGAAACAGGGCTCCGCCGTAGGTGGCGAGACCAATTCCCGGGCCGACCATCTCTTTTTGAAAATCGGTGGCGAAGAGGGCCAGGGTCGATTCGTCGGTATGCTCGGCGGACCACGTAATTCGCCAGGGATAGTCGCGCGGGTCGGCTGGCGAATCGAACAGCATGACCACGCAGTCCAATTTGCCTCGCGTGGGCGGGATCAGCTTCACATACAAGTCGCCCGTGTGCCAGTTCCGCAGCGTCTCGCGTATGTCGAGACCATCCATCAAACTGGTCGAGAATTTCTCACTCTTCGCCAGATCGTTCCCCAATAAGTTGAGGGCACTATCCTTGACGTGCGTGCGAAAGTTCTCGATGGCGACGTCTTCGGGGGGCCAACTGCATTGTGAATACGGGTTCCACTGCATCTGCCAGCGCTGCTTTTCCCGGCTGGAGGGTTTCCGTTGCAGTTCGCAGTGCCGCCATTCCAGCGGTTGGCCGGGCAGGCGGTTCGTCGCGGCGACCACATCGCCTCCCGGCAACCGAGCTTGATCAATGCCGAACGAAATGGATTCCAGCCCCGGCGGAACAGTGAAGGGATACTCCTTCGAGAGCTCGGCCAGATGCAGCGCGAACTGGTCGCCGGCAATCTGCTGTGCCGCGACGATCAACGAATACAGATCGGGTGTCATCCGACGCTCGATCAGACACAAATTGCGAACATAGCGAAGATAGGTTGCCAGTAAGTGCGGCGTGATCTCGCGTGCCTGCTGCTTTAAGTCAGCCTTGTACTTCGTTCGAGTTTCCACGAGCAGCTCTTTGATGCCGTCCAATGACAGGTTCTCATCATCATCGAGTTC
>CAMAVF010000210.1 GCA_945861445.1 Planctomicrobium piriforme
AATCCCGCGGCAGGCGGCTGTTGAGTAGAGAGCGGGGCATCCAGCGTCGTCGAATACGTAACTGGACCTTGTGCCACGGCGAGCGTGGCAAATCCCCAGAGGAATCCAATGATAGTCAGGCGAAATCCGGTCAACAGGTCTCAGTCCTGGAATCGATGACCCGGCGCATTCCCGTTGGAATGCGGTGTGCCGTGGTGGCTTCAGGCGCGCAGCAATGCACGCGAGGCGGGTCTTATCAGATTCACAGGATTACGGAAACTACAACTTGCGACGAAGATCTCGCGTCGCCGTCAGTCGCACCCGGGTAATCTCCTGGAAGTGCCGGATATCAATTTCATACGGCCCGTCAGGTTGATCGAATCCGCCAAACCGGGTCAGGCATTCTTCCAGCCGCCCGATCTTTTGATCGGCAGACAGTTCCAGCGGATAAATGACGCCGGGAGCGCGTCCCCAGATGATCCGCGAGCCTCCCTGGGTCTGCAGTTGAAACACCAATTCTTCCTGCGGTGCTCGCAGGTCGATGCCCGCCGGGATTTCAATCGCGGTGAGGCGAAAGTCCTGCCAGTGCGGCAGCAGGACGGCCGCCAGCCGCGCACCGGCCACGACTTGCGGGTCGCCCCAGGCTTTCCCCACGGCGCCAACTGGAGACGTCTTCGGCTGCGTAATCAACGGATACCGCAGGGCATCTTCCGGTGCGAACGCGGTGGGAGGCAACAAGACCCCCGAGCCATCGACAGGCAGCAAGCCGGTCGACACTTCCACCATCGCGACCGGACGGCGATAGACCAGTTCGACCTCAACCCGGGCCGGGACCGATTTGGAGACTTTGACGACCTTTTCCACCCACGGATGCTGGCGGAAGGCGGCGGCAAGATCGGACGTCAAATTCTCATCCAGCACCGACCGCGTGGGATTCAATCCCGCCTGGGCCGCCACTTGCGCAACCAGATCGCGCGGCACCCACTGTGGAATCTCGGTGATCTGAATGTTGTTCGCGCGCAGTTGATATTCGGGACGTTTTCCAATCTCGGGCAGTGATTTCACCAGGCGCGGAGCAAGAATAATGGCCCCGCACACGAGCGCAATTCCCGCCAGCCACCACGGTTGAAACCAGGCGCGACCCACTTCTTCAATCCGGTCTCCTGTCGAGCGACGATTGCCCGATCCGAACCCGGAAGATGAAGACGACGAAACCATGAAACGATCCTTCACACTCTCAGTGAATTCGATGCAGGGACGCATGGCGTCCAAACGAGTTGTTGTAGGGAATAGGACTGTCAGGCAGGATCTTGCAGCTTGTAGCGGAATCTCATAAGAGTTCCGCCGCCAGCCAACCGACTTCCAATGGCTCTGGAGCTTCGTAAGCCCTGGAGCTCACGTCAGAATTCTTACGAATTCTGCTACTCTCTATCTTCGGATCTGGAAGTCATTCCACTCAGACCGAATTCGACTCAAACGCAATTCAATCGAGAAACTGTCCCGCCGCTTGAGCGCAGGTGTCTCGGACGCTGGAATTGCGCTATTCGATTTAAGTTGCCGATAACCATCAGACGCATTGGGGAGAGATGTGGTTCGGTTGATGGGAGGGAAACCTGGGTCGCCGTTGGCTCCCCGTTAAACGAATTGAGTACCTCGTAATTGTTTAACCCGGAGCCAGCGGCGACGGCGACCAGCCGTTCACGGGCTGGGGAAATCACGGAGTCCGTCCGCTGATTCGCCTCGCACTGGCGGGCGTCGATTTCAAGCAACTGAAGATCGCCCGCTCGCACAGTTCACCGAAACTCCAGCCAAACTGAGCGGCGGCTTTCGGTACCAGGCTGTGATCGGTCAGACCGGGAATCGTATTGATTTCCAACACCCAGGGTTGCTGGTCACGATCGAGCATGATGTCGACGCGCGCTAACCCACATGTCCCCAGCGCCCGGCAGGCATTCTGCGCAACCAATTCGATCCGCCGCACGACATCGCTGGTGACGTTGTAATCGAATCGATAGCCAGTGCCGTCGTCGTGATATTTGGCTTCAAAGTCGAAGAATTGCCGATCAGTGCTGATGAGAATCGGTGGCAGAATGCACTCGTCCAGCATCCCCACCGTCCACTCACTGCCGATGATGGCCTGTTCCACAATCCCGAACGCATCCAGCGCGAAGCACTTGGGCAACGCGGTCAGCAATTCCTCCACATTTTGAACGATGCTCACCCCCAGACTGGACCCCTGCGTGTCGGGCTTCACGACCACCGGAAACCCCAGGCCATTCGCGTGCGCCACGATCCGTTCTGGCGAGTCAGACTCATGAATCAATACATACCGCGGCGTCGGCACGGCATGCTGAATAATCCGCTCTTTGGTGGCCGACTTGCTGATCCCCACCCGTGACGCTTCAGAATCACTGCCGGTATAGGGAACGCCCAGCTTTTCGAGAATCGCCTGGACCTGGCCGTCTTCCCCAAATTTGCCGTGCAACGCCAGAAAGGCGACATCCGTCTCCGCCCAGTCATAGTGGCCGAGATAGACGAATTTGGGATCAATTTCGGTCACATGATGGCCCCGTTCGCGCAGGGCCTGCGAAACGCAACTCCCGCTGGCCAGACTGATTTCACGCTCGGCCGAATCACCGCCCAACAGGACGGCGACTTTCCAGGGGCCTGAACGTCGAAATTCGACATGTGCGGGGGGAATAGCATACGTTGCCACGGGGTGCCTCCTTGCATCCGGGTACTCGACGAAAACGTCGATGTCTCTTAATCCGACTCTCCGAGTCAGTAGCCCTTAAAAACCATTCGCCACAAATCGCAAAATAATCTGCGTCCAGCCGCAGCCAGAGGTGGGTGAGACGGTTCTCTATGTATCTAAAAACGAGCCATTGGCTCAAGTAGAAGCAGGCAGTATCGAGAACTCGAAACTGGGATTGGCTTGGTGACGCCCTCTCGCAACACGCAACTGATGTCGAACGTCTCGGTTCGTGCTAAATTGGTCTCGGGGTCATCTTCTAGCGGAATGTCCGAGCCGACACTTAATTTCACCGTCGCGTGCAGTCTGCCATCGGCCAATCGCTCAATCTTACCGTCCAGACCTCTCCCGAATCTCATCCACCCATCACCAATCTTGAGCTTGAAGCTGTGCCCTTGGAATGGTGAGAATGACTCTCCGATGGGCGTCGCGACGTTGAGCCCTGCCAGGACTTTCTTCTCGCGATTCGCTGCCTTCTCCACCAATTGGACCTTCAGCACCACCTGCTGAGACGACTCACCAGACTTCGCTGGGAGACCCAACGATGCGACGACAATTGCGCAAAGTGGAATGCAGAGCAGCAATCTGGGCTTCATGAGTTCGAATCCATTCTTTGGGTACGCTGATCTACCCCTAATGAACAGTTGGATCAATTCCATGATCAAACTGGTGGTGGCGCCTTCCTGTTGAAGAAAACGCTCATTACACATCCATGCGGTCGCGGTAACCTACCACACTTCGATTTCTAGCTCCAGATCGACTCCGAATTGTTCCGCAACTTTTGATCGAGCTAGATCAATCAACCGTTGCACGTCGGCCGACGAGGCCCCGGGGTGCGAAACGATGAAGTTGGCGTGGCGATCGCTGATCTCGGCGTTTCCGATCCGCGTCCCCCGCAATCCCGCCTGATCGATCAGCAATCCGGCACTCATCCCACGTGGGTTTTTGAAGACACATCCCGCCGACTGGAAGCTGTAAGGCTGCGTCGCCTTCTTGGAAATCCACAGTTTGCGCATGTGCCGCGTGATTTCATCGGGATCGTCAGGCTGCAGACGAAAAGTCGCTTCCAGAATGATCAAATCGTCCAGGTTGCTTTCGCGGTAACCGAACGTCAGTTCGTCCTGGTTGCGCGTCACCACTTCGCCGGTCATGGTCAACGCCGTGACACTCTCGACGAACTGGCCGATATCGCCGATCCGCCCGCCGGCATTTCCATGCAAGGCGCCGCCTACGGTTCCCGGAATCCCGACCAGCGTTTCCATCCCGGCCAGACCCGCATTGACGGTGTGCGAGATGACGGTCGTCAGCATCGCCCCAGCACCCGCGCGGACCACGTCACCTTGAACTTCCACCTTGGCGAAGGGTTCGCCGTAGATCCGTAGGACAACTCCCCCTACGCCCGCATCGCGCACCAGGAGATTCGACCCGCCGCCGAGCAATTTCAACGGCGCTTCGACATGATCGCACGTCTTGACGACCGCGACCAACTCGTCGGGCGTGCGGGGTTGAATGAGGAACTGGGCCGGCCCACCGATTTTCATCCAGGTGTAGGGGGCCAGCGGTTCGTCACGGCGTGTGATTTCGCTGTAGTCGGCGAGTGAGGTCATGGTGAATCCGGTCAATATCTCCTGCCCCCAGTGTTAGTAGCACATCCCGGGGGCGGAGCGTATCGTCCAAACTTGCCCGAGTCTGGTCAAGGCTACCACTGTAGCGTGCCGCAACTCCCTGCTGGGTAATCAGCTCCGCCAAGCGGGCCGACACCTCCAGCAGTTCTTTCTGATAAACTTCGCGCGCTCCGTACACCGGAACGATGACGACTTCATCCGCCAGAGAAAAACTCGTCGCAAAATCGCCCAATAATCCGACGGTGCGAGAAACCTGATGCGGCTGGAACACGCAGACCAGCCGGCGATCCCCAAATTCCTCACGCGCCGTCTGCAAGGTCGCCCGAATCGCGGTGGGGTGATGGGCATAGTCGTCGATAACGGTGACACCATCAACATCCCCCAACACTTCAAACCGCCGCCGGATGCCGTGAAATTGATCAATTCCCGCGGCAATTTGTGCTGCCGTCGCCCCGGCCCGATGACATAACGCCACTGCCGCCAAGGCGTTGAGCACATGGTGCCGTCCGGGAATTCGCAGTTGAGTCCGACAGAATTCTTGCCCGCGATGCAGGATTTGAAACCGATGCCCCAGCGGAATCTTCTCCACTTCGACTGCTTGCCAGTCCGCGCCGCCCGCGAACGAAAACGTCTCGATGCGAGCCGCAACATCGCGACACGCCAACCGCGTCGATTCGCATTCCTGATGGATCACCAATAGGCCCTCGGCCGGCAGTTGCAGTGCAAATTCATGGAAGGCCTGAACCGTTTCCGCCACGTCAGCGAAACAGTCGAAATGGTCAGCTTCAATCCCCAGGATCGCGGCCATCTGCGGGTGCAGACTGAGGAAATGGCGGCGATATTCACAGCTTTCCACGACGAGATGCGGCCCGGTGCCCGTCCAGCCGTTGGCCTGTGGGCCGCAGACCTCGGCTCCGACCAGGACCGTCGGTTCCATTCCAGATGTGGTCAGCACGCTGCCGGTCAACGCGGTCGTGGTACTCTTGCCATGCGTCCCGGCAATTGAGATTCCAATCGCCCAGTCCATCATCTCGCCCAGCATCTCGTGGTAGGCACAGGATGCCACGCGCTGATTGACGGCCCACTGCCGTTCGGGGTTGTCCGGCTTGACGGCAGAGCTGTAGACCACCAACTGCACTTCAGCCGGGATGTGATTCGCGGAATGTTCGGCAAACAGGGTGACACCGCGATGCCGCAGCGAGTGACCGGCGGGCGAACCGGCCTGGAGATCGGTCCCGCTGACACGCCAGCCGCGCCCCAGAAAAACTTCCGCTAGCGCCTTCATTCCAGATCCGCACACTCCCACCAGATGGACTGCCCGCGGGCCGCCTGCGGTGAGAATTCTGTGAACGGAACTGTCGCGAATATCGGGCATCGTGGTCGCTTGAGTCATTGAGGTTGACGGGAGGGCGAGGCGCCTGCTCTTAAAGTTTCGCTGGATGCAGGTCTGGTATCCCGGAGGGATTAAAGAGATTAGCCGGTGGTTGAGGAGCAGAGCGACGACACCACCGGAAAACGTACCCACATGATCCCGATCCTGAAGGGATCGCAGAGAAGTTCTGGATCGTCTGTCGCAGTGATCTTTGCTCTTGCATCCCTCCAGGATGCGGTTGCAATGGTGACCTGACCGGTGGTGTCGTCGCTGCGTTCCTCAACCACCGGCTAATCTCTGTGAACCATTCAGGTTCAGAAGAGCACCTGCCATCACTCAGTTGGCCTGCTGCTATGATCGACCTTTTTCCCGAAGAGAAGAATGGGACTTATACGACCAATCGGACTTATGACAGAGAGTCGTCATCGGTCCCATCCGTCCTATTAGTCCCATCCGTCCCATTTCTCAATCAGGCTACTGCCCCGCGGCCGGAACGGTCAGCACAATCAACCGGGCATCCTGCGATCCGATCGCCAGTTCCTTACCATCCGGCGCATAGCCAATCGAATAAGCCGCCGTCACCGGAAGTTGCTGATGATGCAAGGGATTGCCCGTTCCCGTGTCCCACAGGAACAAGTGACCGGAATAATCCACTGACGCGACTCGGTTCCATGCCGGGTTGAAGATCGCTCGGTAAATGTGGTCCGTATGGCCGGTGGCAGTTCGCGCCGACTTTCCGTCGTTCGTATTCCAGAATTGCCAGGTCCGAGCCAGCCCGGCCGACAGCAGCGAGATGTTGTCCGAGTAGAACTGCAGGCTATAGAGCCCGTCGTCCACTCCCTCTTTCAATTCCTTGACCAGAGTCCCGTCCAGTTTCCACAACCGGATGACTTTGTCGGCCCCGGCACTGGCGAGGACTTGACCGTTCGGGGTAAATGTCACGGCATACACCTGACCGGTGTGCCCTTCGCATTTGGCCACCGGTTTCCCGTCGGCGACGTTCCAGATCTGCACGGTCTTATCGCCCGAAGCACTCGCCAGCAACTTGCCGTCGGGAGTGAAATCCATTCCATAGATCTGGGCTTTGTGTCCCGATAGACGGAACGTCGGCTCGGCCCCCGCGGACAACCACCGCTTCCACGTCCGATCAACACTCACCGTATACAGCGAACGTTCGTCCGCGGTAAATGTTCCGGCCGTGACGGCTGCCGTGTGCCCCAGTCCCTCTTGCAGCAGCGGCAAGTTCTTGGCGCCGGCAGGGGTCACCCGCCCAAACGTCCGCACGATGTTATCCGCCCCGCCCGCGACAATCTTGGAACCAGAGGGACTCCAGGTCAGCGACGCAATCGTGGCGGGCGTCGGTTCGGCAGCCACCGGTTTCCCGTCTTTCGCGTCCCAAATTCGCAAATGCTTGTCGTCTCCACCAGCCGCGATGAACGCACCGTCCTTCGTGACAGAGAGTGCCCGGACCGGCAGAGTCGAACCGGCCAATGCCAGCTCCTTCTCCAGTCCCTTCAATGTCCAGACCACAACCTGGTTGTCTTCACCGGCCGTAACCACTGATTTCCCGTGCCCGGCAAACTTCACGGCATTCGCGGCACCCTTGTGAGCCTGCAGAACGCCATGCGTCGTGATCGACCAGACGCGCGATGTATTGTCATTGGCACCGGAAATCAAACTCTTCCCATCGGTCGTAAATCCCAGCCGCGTCACAATCGCCGTGTGCCCGAGGAACCGTTCCAGTTCCAGGCTGGTCTTGCGATCCCATAAGTGGACCTGGAAGTCATCTCCGCAACTGGCGAAGGTCGATCCGTCCGGCGAGAAGACCGCAGATTGGACCGGCGTCAAATGCAGCACGGTAGTCGTGGGGGCCACGGTGGGGGCCGCAGCCTTGGGGTCGATCTTTTCAGGCAGATTCCAAATGCGAACATTCTTATCGATCGAACTGGCAATCACCGACTTCTGATCCGGTGAGAACGATGCGCTGGTGATCGCATCGGTACAGCCCGATAAATTGCAGATCACCGTGCCAGCGACCGCATCCCACAACCGCAAAGTCTTATCGACCCCGGCACTCAACAGCAGCTTGCCATCATCGGAATAGGCGAGCGAATTGACCGCACCCATGTGACCTGACAGAACCTTCTGAATCGAGATCCCGAACGTCCTGGTCTGATTGTCCGCCTGACCGGCCACCAGGGTTCCGGCATTCAAATAGGCAATGTTCTGCGGAGGCTGCGGGGTCGGAATGTCTTCGAGCAGCACGCCCCCTTCCGAAGCATAGATTCGCAGGCGATTGTCCACGCTACTGATGGCGATCTGAGTCCCGTCCGGACTATAGGCCACCCCCGTCACGGCCGCAGGCGTTTCAATCCGCTGGATCAATGCGGCCGTTTCAAAGTTCCAGACATACAAACCCTTGTCGGTCAACTGAGCGTCGCTGCCCCCCGCCATCTGCTTGGAATCAGAACGAATCGCCAACCGCCGCAACGCGGTTTGACTGCCCGCAAATTGACGCACCATCTTGCCGGTGGCGTCCCACAGTTTCACAATCTTGTCGTCACCGGCAGACAGCGCCTGGGTGCCGTCGACTGTCAACACGACGGCTGTCGCTGTAACGGGATGGGCCACGATCACTCGCGATACGGCAATCGGTGCTTGTCGCACGGTCTTGTCAACACTAGCCGTCACCACGGATAGCCCATCTGGACTCAATGCCACGAGGGGAATGGCGGCAGTATGGCCGGGGAAGAATTGCAGTTCTTTGCCCGCCGTCAGGTCCCAGACGCGAGCAATCGCGTCATCGCCCGACGTGGCCACTCGCAAGCCATCCGCACTGACACTGAGACTGCGAACTGCCACCGGATGCAACAAGGTCGCGACCACCGCGGCATCGGCCGTCTTCCAGGATCGGACGTTCTTATCTTGACCGGCTGCCAGAACCTGAGTGCCGTCGGGAGTGACCGCGACATTCGTGACAATGTCGGTGTGACCCGGGTAGAGTCGAAGCTGAGCTCCATCCACCAGATTCCATAACCGAACCGTCTTATCGGCTCCGCCGCTGACGAGTTGTTCCGCCGTGGGCACGTAGGCCAGCGAATTCACGCCACCTTCATGTCCGGCGATCAGCCGCACGAGCGAATAAGGAATCACCCGGGCCGAATTGTCGACCCCGCCGACCAGCAGCGATTTATTGTCTGGAGTAAAGGCCACTGCGGCCGGGACTGCCGCTTGCGGGAGGGCCTGCAGCAGGCGACCGTCCGCGGGATTGAAAACCCGCACATGAGCGTCCCCGGTGCTGACCGCCAGCTTCAAGTGATCGGCACTGTACCGCAGAGACGTGATCGCGGCTGGGAGTGCCAGTTTCGGCAGAGCAGCGAACGGCGTGCCATCGAAATTCCACAACATGACCGAGTTGTCAGCCACCGCTCCCGCGACTTGCAGACTGTCACCGCGGACCGCGAGACCGGTCACCGCTACCGGACTGCCAGCGAACTGGCGCACCGGCATGCCGGTCGGCAGCCACATCTTGATCAACTTGTCGTCACCGGCAGACAGCAACGCCAGGCCGTCGGGGCTGAAGACGACAGAGTTCGCCTTGCCTTCATGGGCCGCGATGACGCGTTGAGCCGCGATCGTCCACTGCCGCACGCTCTTGTCCGCACCGGCGGTATACAGCGTCTTATTGTCGGCGGCCAGGGCCACCCCGTAGATGATGCCCGTATGACCGGCGAAGGTTTCGAGTTCCTTGCCGGTCGCCAGATCCCAGACTCGGACGACGCCATCGTCACCGACCACAGCGACCTTGGTCAGATCCACGCTGGGAACCAGATCGCGAATCACGGCAGGCTGGGCAATCACGGGCCCGACGACACCGTCCGCGGCGTTCCAGATGCGGACCTGTCGATCGGCCCCACCCGCGATCAGCTTCAATCCGTCTGCCGTGTATCTCAACGCCGTAATGGCTTCCGTCGCGCCAGCGTATTGCGTCGCCACCGCAGCCCCGTCCACGGGATTCCACAACTTAATGGTCTTATCGATGCCGCCACTGACGAGTCGATCCCCCGCGGGATTGAATGCGAGAGCCTGCACCGCCCCGGTATGTCCAGGGATGGCGCGGATCGCGGCGGGCGTGACGATATGAATCTGGGCGTCAGCTCCAGCCGCAATCACACTCTTGCTGTCAGCCGTGACCGCCAGCGACTGCAAGGCTCCCTTGCCCGCGCGATACGTCTGCAGCATCGCACCAGTCGGCTCCCACAGCCGCAGCGTGCCGTCCGCAGAACTACTCGCCACACGCAGTCCGTCGGCTGTGAATGACACACCGGTGACTGGCCCCGCATGTCCGGTCAGGACACCCGCCGCAGCACCGTCGGCAGCATTCCAGAGCTTGACCAGATTATCGGCGCCGGCAGACGCCAGCTTGGCCCCATCCGGGCTGACGCTGATGGCGGCGATGACCCCACCATGATTGATGCTGCGAACTTCGGCTGCCGTGGCCACCGTCCAGACCTTCAACAGCGAATCGGCCCCGCCAGAGAACAGGGTGGCCGCATCTTTGGACAATGCCAGCGCATTGATCACGCCGCCGTGCCCTTTGAACTCGCGGACTACCTTGCCGTCGGCAACTCCCCATTGCTTGATCAGATTGTCGGCTCCCCCCGTAAAGACCTGATCACCGGCAGCCGTGACAGCCACTGAGCGAATCTCGGCCAAGTGCTGATCAAGGAGAGTCACTTGCTTGCCATCCGCCACGGTCCAGATGCGAGCCGTCTTGTCGGCACTGCCCGAAACAATCGCCGCACTATCACCACGCCAGGCCAGTGACGTCACGGCGGCCGTGTGACCGGCCAGGGGCTTCAATGCCTGACCGTTCGCCATGTTCCACAACAAGATCGTATTGTCGGCCGCCGCCGTTGCCAGAATCTGGCCATTCGGACTCAGGGCGACTGCCGTCACCGGCTTCTTTTCCGTGGGAATAATGCGTGGCGCAACCAGCGGCAATTGCCAGAGACGAACGAGCGCGTCCTGGCTGGCGGTTGCTGCGATCAGTCCTTTCGGATGCAGAGCCGCGGCCAGCACGGGAACTTCCGAACCCGTGACAGTTCCCAGGTCGGCACCATCTGCCCCCTTCCAGATCCGGAGCGAACCATCGACGCTGGCCGACAGAATCTGCGCGTTGTCCGCGGACAGCAACAACGACCGCACGGCACCGGTTTGGCCCTTCAATTCCAGGGTGACCTTCGCCGTGGCCGGATCGATCACGCGAACCGCGCCATCCTCCGCTGCCGAGACCACGAACTTACCGTCACTCGAAACCGCGACTGCGTGCGCTTCTTGAGCATGCATGGGCAATGTCTTCGTGGGGACGATCGGCAACTGCCAGATTTTGACCAGTCCATCCGCACCGGAAGTTGCGAATTGCGGCACCGTGGGATGCATGGAAACACTGGTCACCGCACCAGTGTGAGCTCCCAGTTCGGCCAACGCGAGGCCTGGAGCCGGATTCCAGACGCGAACCTTGCCGGCAGCATCCGCCGAGACCACCGTCAACCCGGCCGCCTGCAGTCCCACGGCGGTGACCGGTTGAGCGTGCCCTTCCAGAGTCGCCACCGCCTTACCATCGGCCTGCCACAGTCTGACCGTCTGATCGGCCCCCGCGGTGGCCAGCAGTTTTCCGTCAGCACTCACGGCGACCGCCTGCAGCGGCTTCGTGTGACCAGCCAGGGGCGTCGCCGGCCGTAGTGGTGATTCCCAGATGCGGATGAAGCCGTCCACTCCGGCTGTCGCAAACTGAGTCGCTTTCGGATGAAAGACCATCGAATTCACGGCTCCGGCATGGGCCATCAATTCACCCGCCGGCTTGCCATCCGCTGCCGTATAGAACTTGATCAGGCCATTGGCCTGTCCGATCCCCAGCAATGCGTCATCGGGAGTTAATAACAGGCTCGACGGAGCTGCCGTCAGTCCGGCAAATGTTCTTACATCTTTTCCCGTTTCCAGAGACGTCAGCTTGACGACCTGATCCGCAGCCGCGGACACGGCAATCGGCAATTTGCGTCCGATGACAAGTCCCACCAGGGCATTACCGTGTGTCGTCAACGGTCGTGGCGCGGTGAACGGCAACTGCAGGAATTTGACCGTCCCATCCGAACCTGAAGCCACGACTGTCGCCGTTTTCGGATGAGTCACCAAACCGGTGACAGGGCCGATAAACGCAGACACCTCGGGCTGCAGCTTGCCATCGGGTATCGTCCAGGCTCGAACACCCCCCACCGAGTCTCCGGCAACCACCATCTTTTCATCAAACGTCACGGCCACGGCCGTCAACGGCTGGGGTGATCCCGCCAACTGCTTGACCAGTTTGCCATCCTCGCCAAACACGTGTCCCAATTTGTCCGCAGCGGCGGTGACGGTCAGCTTGCCCGAGGGACTGATCGCAATGGCCTGCACGGGTTGAGTATGTCCGGGCAGAGATTTGGGTTCGCCCGGCGGCAATTGCCAGAGTCGAATGGTCCCGTCCTGTCCACCCGATGCGATGTGCTTGCCCGCCGGATGAAAAGCGAGCGCCGGGACCGTCCCCGTGTGACCCGACAGACCGCGTAAATCGGTGCCGTCTATCTTCCAGAATTTCAGTTGACCAGTGGCACTGCCAGTGGCGACCAGGTCGAATAGCGGAGTCACCGCCAGCGAGGTCGCGGCCGCCGGTTGCCCGGCGAACGCTTTCACTTCTTTCACAGTGGTCAGATCAAACCGCCGGACAGTCAGATCGGCACCGGTGGTGATGGCCTGCTTGCCATCCTTGGAAATGGCGACACCCGCCAGCGGCAGCGTGTGGCCCGCCAGCAACTTGGGAGGACCGAGGGG
>CAMAVF010000211.1 GCA_945861445.1 Planctomicrobium piriforme
CAGGCAACAATCGACTCGAATTTCTAAACGAACCGGACGCTAGCGCGTGCCGGCTGATTTGACAGACTGTTTTTCGTAGGTTTGAAGCAACTGATTATCCACTTACTTGTTACGCTGATTTGCGCAGGTTCTATGAATAATCCGGGCTAGCGTCCGGTTTCTTCGGGAATGGCGCTAACCGTGGGCTAGTGCCCTACGGCTGATGATTCATCCGGGCTATGCCGACACCCTCACAACATCTTCGACATCTTTGCCATCTTCGACACCTTCGACTCCCATCCTCGAGCGCTCCCCGTGGAGTTTCACCAGTCCCGCCACAGACCGCTCCGACCGATTCGGCAATTCCCACACCCACTGCCCGTTCGCCGTTGTCTCTTTGGAACACACCAAGCGCAGCGCTTCCCGAGCCCGACGCACCTGACCCGCTGACCAACCGGCCGTACCGGCCGCGGCCACGACTTGCTTCGCCGGCAGCGGTCCGTCGGCCAGATGGGTCTTCAACCACTCGGCCTGGTCTTTCAACTGACGGCTCTTTTCCTGCTTGGAAGTCGCCCCGCGCGAACGATCCGCGGTCGGAGACTCCGCTCGCGTCTCCCACATAATCTTGTCCGACGTTACCCGAAACGCCAACCCGGCCGGCAAGGGTCCCCAGTTACACCGGACCGGAACCCAGCACCGTAACCCGGCATCCAGCACGTCACAGTCCACCCGCCAGACATTCTTCGCCGGCAGATCACACTTGGTCCCCGCCGATACCACGACGATCGCCACGCCGTATTCCACAGCCAGGTCGTCTAACTCGGCCAGCACGGCCCGTAGCTGGGCTCGCCCGAGTGTCCCGCAGAACGCCTCCAGCGAATCAATGATCACCAATTGACCCTCCGACAGCGATTCCATCTGCTCCCGTAAGGCGGGCAGATCGCGTTCCAGACTGAACCGGCGCTGGTGGCTCGACCGCGTTCCGGCTCCCACCTGGAACCGGGTAATCGCCGCGACGTTCGTCAGATCCGCGTCGCTGCCCGTCAGACGCGGAACGATCATCTCGTCGAGATGGTCCTCGCCGTTCAGGATCAGCACCTCTCCCATCCCCGGACCACGCGTCCCATCGGGCCACGCCGCCCCGCGCGACACGCGTGCGGCCAGATCCAAGACGAGAGACGTCTTCCCCATCGCGGCCTCACCATAGATCACGGTCACGGTCCCCAGCGGAATCTTACCCGGCCACAACCACCGCACGGCCCGCGGCTCGACCTCCGCCAGCGGCACCACCTCCAACTGTTCCACCGTCGCCAGCCGCGAGGCTTCCGCCTCGGCAGTCGACTTCTGCTGTTGAACCTGCTGCACGATCTGCGACACCATCGCCCGCATTTTCTCCGGCCAACCCTGCTGCCGGACAAACTGCATCAGGGCCTCCTCCATGTCGAGCCTCGACAACCCGCGCGCCACCAGCCGCTCCGCCTGCAACGTCAACTCCCCCCACGGATCCCTCCGCGCACCCGTCACTTCCAGTCTCTTCGCCAAATCCGCCCCGTTCTCACATACGAGTTCGCGTTCCATGCCGCACCCCATTCGAGATCTCAATCGAAAAACCATTCAGCTTCACTCCGCGAGCACCCCGCAGAACCTGACGCCCCAGACCCGGTTCTACCCGCCCCCGTTTTTCCATCCCAATTCCCCAACGCATCAAAAACCAGCGTTTTTCGATCATTTCAAGCGATCTCGAAATCAGAACTCACATCCTGCTAAGCATTTACGCCAAACTCAAAATTCGATCGGCGCCCCCGAACTACGTGCAGATTTTTGAACTGATGAATAGTAGCCTTCATCGCTCCGCGCGAAGTCAGCCGGGCGCACCATCTGCCTGATCAGTCCCCAAACCGTCGATCGTAGAAGACGCGACCGCACAAAGTCGGCTGCGCGCCCGAAGGGGTGTGAGGTCTTCCAAGTCGACAGCGAGTTCGGCAGGGTGGCACTCGTTCGGCAAAGGAAGAAAGTTGCCCTGAACCAAATGTCGTTTGAGGTTTCGGACACCCAGCCTTGACCCAGCCTTGATGGACAAAAAATGATGGGACAAAAAGATAGAATACGTTGGTTGACGCAATCCCTGATTTTTCCGGGAAGTGGTCAAAAGAACAGGAATCTATTCTCCTTCGCGACCGGCCAGTTGGCTGCATTCAAACCTGAATTACGCCTGTTTGAAGCGGCCGGTCATCCACTGTACGCGTCACGATTTTCAACATGGTGATCAATGTATTTCGAGTCTCGGCGGGCTCGATGATGTCGTCCACCCAGCCACGGGCTGCCGCATGGCGGATGTCCGTCTGCTGGGTGTAGCTGGCGGTCACCTTGTTTCGCAAGTCCTGCATTTCGTTCACTTCGGGCTCGCGGCCGGATCGCTTTAAGGCTGCCAGTTGAATATCCAGCAGCGTGGTCGCGGCCTGCTGAGCTCCCATCACTGCGTAATGGGCAGTCGGCCAGGCCACGATGAACCGCGGATCAAACGCCTTGCCGCACATCGCGTAGTTGCCAGCTCCATAACTGCCCCCCAGGATCACGGTCAGCTTGGGAACTCGACTGTTGGAAATTGCGTTGACCAGCTTCGCGCCGGCTCGAATGATGCCACCCTGTTCCGAATCGCGACCCACCATGAAGCCGGTCACGTCCTGCAAAAAGATCAACGGCAGCCAGGACTGGTTGCAGTCGAGGACGAAACGCGCGGTCTTGTCGGCCCCATCGTGATAAATGACCCCGCCGATCTGTAGCCCCTTGGTGGGCGTCTTTTCCGGATGATGCTGGTTCGAGACAATTCCCACGCGGAAGCCGCCAATGCGGCCGTAACCGCAGATCATCGTCCGGCCAGACTCGGGCTTATACTCTTGAAAGCTTCCCGCATCGAGCAGGCACTTGAGCACTTCGCGGATTTCATACGGGTGCTGGGCACTGGTCGACACGATCTGTTCCAGATCCGTTGCCGGACGCGCCGCCGCGACGGGTGCTTCGGGTTGATAGCAGGCGGCGAGCGGATCAGGGGGCAGCATGCGAACGAGCTCCCGCAATCGCCGCAGGCAGGCATGATCGTCGGGCTCGCGAAAATCAATCGTCCCGCTGATCGTGGCATGCATCTGGGCGCCGCCGAGGTCTTCGTGCGAGACCTCTTGCCCGATGGCACTCTTCACCAGGGCCGGCCCCGCGAGATAGAGTCCCGACCCTTCCGTCATCAGCAATTTGTCACACAACACGGGCAGATAGCCGCCCCCTGCCACGCAGTTCCCCATGATGGCCGCGATCTGGGGGACACCTGCGGCCGAGATGACTGCGTTGTTCCGGAAAATACGACCGAAGTCGTCTTCGTCGGGAAAGATCTCATCCTGCAGTGGCAGGAAAACGCCCGACGAATCAACGAGATACAGCAGCGGCAGGCGATTTTCAAACGCGATCCGCTGGGCCCGCAAAACCTTCTTGCACGTCATCGGAAAGAAGGCCCCGGCCTTCACGGTGGCGTCATTGGCGATGATCATGCAAGTGCGAGACGCAACTTGACCCACACCGCAGACCACGCACGCACTGGGAGCTCCACCCCACTCGGCATACAGTCCCCATGCGGCCCAGTGACCCGTTTCGAAGAAACTCGTCCCCGGATCAAGCAGTTCGGCAATCCGTTCGCGTGCCGTCAGCCGCTGCTTTTCATGCTGCCGCTCGATGGCTTTCGTGCCGCCACCCAGGGAGATCTCGTCCCGTTGCTGGCGGTATTCGGCAAGCAACGTCTTCCAATCCGAGACGACGGGGGCGAGTTGAGGCATCTTGAAAACTCACAGTGTGGCGAAGCCCAAGGAACAATGTCGTCGGAATTATACACACTTGGAACGCTCAGGGGTCGGGCCTGCGATTTTTGGAAATTGGCCGGATCCACGTTGAACTGCAATGATGACGCTCGCCGGCCAATTTCGAAAAATCGCAGGCCCGACCCCGACCGAATGCCTTACGATTTCGTCTGCAGCCGTGCTGCGGTCAGCGTGTTCTTCAACAACATGGCGATCGTCATCGGCCCCACGCCCTTCGGTACGGGGGTGATCGCTGAAGCGATTTCTTTCACTGCGTCGAAATCCACATCTCCCACCAGCTTGTCATCGACTCGATTGATGCCGACGTCAATCACCACCGCACCGGGCCGCACCATGTTGGCGGTCACGAATCGCGGTACGCCGATGGCCGCGATCAGGATGTCGGCCTGCAGCGTGATTTCTGCCAGGTTCCTGGTGCGGCTGTGACACACGGTGACGGTGGCGTCCGCGCCGGTCCCCTTTTGCACCAGCATCATCGCCAGCGGCTTGCCGACGATTTCGCTACGCCCAATGATGACGGCATGGGCACCCGCAATCTGGGTTGCGGATGCCATCAGCAATTGCTGGACTCCATGTGGCGTGCAAGGCAGGAATCGCGGCCGGCCCTGAGCGATCAACCCCACATTTTCCGGATGAAACGCATCGACATCCTTCAGGGGCGTGACCGCGTCCAGGACCACTTGTTGATCGATTTGCTTGGGCAACGGGAGCTGGACCAGGATCCCGTGGACATCGGGAGCCTGATTGAGCTGCGTGATCAGGTCCAGCAATTGCTGCTGCGTCGTGTCCGCCGGCAGCTTGTGCAGCGTGCTCTTTAACCCGGTCGTTTCACAGGCTTTTTGCTTGCTGCGAACGTACACGGCACTCGCGGGATTCTCGCCCACCAGGACAGCAGCGAGATGTGGAATGACTCCAGTTTGTGCGCGGAACGCGGCGACTTCGCTCGCCAGTTTGTCCCGAATCTGCTGCGAAATTGCCGCACCGTCGATGATCTTTGCTGTCACGGAGATTCCTAACTCGTAGCCTGACTCTCCAGAGTCGGGCGAATTGATGCTTAGTTATTGGTCCTTAGTCCTTGGTCCTTGGCCTGTGGTCCAAATGACAAAGGACGAAGGACAAAGGACGACTTTCGCCCGACTCTGGAGAGTCAGGCTACGACGTTTCAGCTTACAAAAAACGATCCGCCGAGCCAAATTGTCGCTCTCAGGCAGGCGGCGGCATAGATGCCTGCCATCAGGTCGTCGCTCATCACCCCCCAGCCGCGCGGCAGTCGTTCTAACCGATTGATGGGGAATGGCTTAGCAATGTCGAACAACCGGAACCAGACGAACCCGAACACCGCCGTCCACGGATTCAGCGGAACGCCCGCGAACACGATGGGGAACGCCGCGATTTCGTCCCAGACGACTGAGCCCGGGTCGACACGTCCCATCAACTGTCCTGCTCGAGTACAAATCCAAACGCCCACGATGATGAAGGCCAACTCGGCAGCGATGTAGCCCCACAACGGCAACTGCGACAGGCCGTAGACCAGAACCAGTCCGCCCAGACTTCCAAACGTACCGGGGGCGAACGGAATCCAGCCCAATCCGCAGCCCGTCGCGAGAAACAGGACGATTTGGTTTCCAATTTTCGAAGTTCCTGACGGCACTGGATCCCTCTTCGTGGAAAAATCACCCGCATGAACGGGTCTACTCAACATTTCCGATGGCCGCTATACTCGGTGCCCCGCCTGCGGGAGCGGACAATTTGACCGCTGGCGGCACGAATCACCGAAATCGAGTGAGCCTAGCCTCGGCTGGAGTGTCTCTCGTATAAGTAATAGAAGCAACAGTGCAAATCGGGCCAGATACAAAAACTTGTGAAGGAGTCGGTCGGATGTCGGACGTTGGCAAGCCAAGTCAGATTGAGGTTCTCAAGACCAACAGCCGTCAACTGCGCGGCACCATTGGGCGGGACCTGAATGCTGCTGAAGTCGATCATTTTGATAACGATGACGTCAATCTGCTGAAAAACCACGGCACTTACCAGCAGGACGACCGCGACGAACGCGGCCAGAAGAATGCCGACGGCACGTCGAAGGGAAGATCCTACGAGTTCATGGTGCGAACTCGAATTCCCGGCGGCAAGGTCACCGCCGCCCAGTTCCTGGCCGAGTTGGATCTTTGCGATCGCTACGGCAACGGCACGGTCCGGATCACTTCGCGACAGGGATTTCAGTTGCACGGAGTCCTGAAAGACAATCTAAAAGAGGCGATCCGCGGCATCAATCGCAGCATGCTGACCACGTTGGCCGCGTGCGGCGACGTCGAACGCAATGTCATGTGCTGCCCGGCCCCCATCAAGAACAGCCCGGTCCGCATTGAAATGCAGGCGATGGCCGACAAGATCGCCGAACATCTCAAGCCGCGCACCACGGCTTACTATGAAATCTGGCTCAAGGACGAAAACGGCGAGGAACAAAACGTCGCCGAGTACCAACCGGTGGAAGAACCGATTTACGGGGCAACCTATCTGCCGCGCAAGTTCAAGACAGCGATTTCGCTACCCGAGGACAACTGCGTCGACGTTTACACCAACGACTTGGGTTTTCTCGCCATCGTCGAGAACGACCGCATCGTCGGCTACAACGTGGTCGTCGGCGGCGGGATGGGTGTCACTCCTTCGGCGAAGAAAACATTTCCCGCACTCGCCAAGACCATGACCTTCGTCGCGCCGGATCAAGTTGTGGCCGTGGCGGAAGCTGTGGTCAAGGTGCAACGTGACTTCGGCAATCGATCTGATCGCAAGGTTGCTCGGTTGAAGTACCTGATCGCGAATATCGGACTGCCCGCCTTCAAGGCGAAGGTCGAAGAATACTACGGAAAATCACTGCCGGAACCGAAGCCGATTGAAGTCACGGGCGTCGACGACCATATCGGCTGGTTCGAACAAGGTGACGGCAAGTGGTTCCTGGGCATCAATATTGAAAACGGCCGCATCAAAGACGTGGATGATCTGCGGATCAAGACGGGTCTGCGAACCATCCTGGAAAAATATGGGATGGATACCCGGCTGACACCGCTGCAAAGCGTCATCCTGTGTGATATTGCACTGGAAAATCGGGCTGATATCAACCGCATTCTACGCGAACACGGCATCAAGCAAGCCGACGAAATCAGCCTGTTGCGGAGGTACTCGATCGCCTGCCCCGCCTGGCCCACGTGCGGATTGTCGATCACGGAATCGGAACGGGCATTGCCGGGGATTCTTGACGAGATGGAAGTCGAACTGGCGAAGTACGCTCTGAGTACCGAGGTCATTTCGGTCCACATGACCGGCTGCCCGAACGGTTGCGCCCGGCCTTACACGCCTGACATTGGCCTGGTCGGACGTGCCGCTGGCGAGCAATATACGCTGTACCTGGGGGGCAACACGATCGGCACACGGCTGGGTTACATCTACGCCGACTACCTGCCGAAGGAAAACATCATCCCCCTGCTGTCACCGTTGTTCGCCTTCTTTAAGGCCGAACGCAAGACGGGCGAAACATTTGGCGACTTCTGCCATCGCCAGGGCAAAGAGGGCCTGGAAGCCTATTCGCTGGCCTTCACCAAGGCCACGTAGGCGTCAACTGTCTGCACTTTCATAATTCCCATGCTTCCCATAATTCCCATCAAATTCATGGGAATTATGGGAAGCATGGGAATTATGATTGCCAGCCACGGCGATCAGCCACACTCTCAAGGTGGCGTGCGATTGTGCCGATAATTCGGAGTAGGCAAAATAGCTGAACTTCCCGGGCGATCGCGTTTTTGCACTCGATTCGCGTTCCAAGGTCCCACGGGGCTTCACTTCCGGCCTACAATTGAAGTGAGCCGGCCCAGCCAACGGCTTGTATCGCGGGCGAAAGGAAATGCCTGTGGTGTCAAGTGGTTGCGACGCTGGAAGACTCAGACGTTCGATCCGTAAACGCTGGCCAGGAGTGCCGACATGAACCTTGTCATGGTCAGTTCCGAAGCGACCCCATTCGCCCGAACCGGCGATTTGGGCGACTCCGTCGCAGCGCTCGCCGAAGAGTTGGCTGCCAGAGACCAGGCGATCACGCTGATCCTGCCGTATTACCCACAAGCGGTAGCCACGGCGATCAAACCGCTGCCGCCGGCGGAACCCTTACCGATCGAACTGAAAATCAAGATTGGTTCTCGAACGGTCAGCGGCGCAGTGCGGCAATCGCGAATCGCCGGGGGAAAAATCCGGGTTCTGATGATCGAGCAACCCGCCTACTTTGACCGACCATGCCTCTACAATGACGGGCAGCGCGACTATCGCGACAATTGTGAGCGATTCGTATTCTTCTCGCGTGCCGCGGTCGAATTGATCCGGCAACTGAAGATCAATCCCGACATCATCCATTGTCACGATTGGCAGACGGGGCTGATCCCGGCACTCCTGAAGATTGAACACCGCACCCAACCGCCGCTGAATGAAACCGCGTCGGTCATGACCGTCCACAACATTGCGTTCCAGGGCCAATTCTGGCACTGGGACATGGAACTGACCGGTCTCGATTGGAAGTACTTCAACTGGCGGCAGATGGAGTTCTTCGGCCAATTGAATCTGTTGAAAACCGGGATCGTGTTCGCCGACGCCATCATCGTGAATTCCCCCGAATACGCCCGAGCCATCCAGACTCCGGAACACGGTTGCGGCTTACACGGTGTGCTGCGAACCCGTTACGAGCACCTGATTGGCATCTCCGGCGGTGTCGATCAGTATTTGGAAGTCTATCGTCACGCGATGCGCCGCGAGGATCTCGCGCAATTCGCGCTGCCCAATGCCGCGTCCAAAACGAAGTAATGATCGTCTCTCATGCATCCCATCTCACTGGCGCTGTTCTGGCACCAACATCAACCTTACTATCCTGACGATGTGTCGGGCGAAACGCTGATGCCCTGGGTCCGTCTCCACGGAACCAAGGACTATTACGGCATGGCCCTGCACATCAAGGAAGTCCCTGAGTTTCGCTGCACGATCAATCTGGTTCCCAGCCTGCTGCTCCAACTTCAGGGCTACGCAGAACACGGCCGCAGTGACCGGCATCTGGATGTTTCCAGGCTCCCGGCGGACGGCATGTCTGCGGTGGATGGCCACTATCTTCTCGACAATTTCTTCATGGCCAGCGTCGAGAACATGATCCGGCCCTATCCGCGCTATTACGAGCTCTATCAGAAACGCGGCTTCGGTGTCGACTCGGCGGAAAAGGCCCTGCCCCGCTTTTCCGAACGCGACATTCGCGATCTGCAGATCTGGAGCAATCTCACCTGGATACATGAGCTGGCCTTTGAATACGACACCGAACTGCGTGCCTTCCGTCAGAAAGGCCGCTTCTGGACCGAACAGGAAAAGAACTGGTTACTCGATAAGCAACGGGAAATCCTGAAAGCCATCATTCCGTTGCACAAAGAGCTTGTGCAGGGGGGCCAGGTCGAACTGACGACGACTCCCTTCTATCACCCGATCCTGCCGCTGCTGTTCGACAAGCGTGCCGCACGCCAGGCGATGCCCGGATGCGAGCTACCCAAGCATCTCGATTCCTACCGCCAGGATGCTCAGATACACCTCGAACGGGCTGTCAAATATCACACGGAACTGTTTGGCAAGCCGCCCATCGGAATGTGGCCATCGGAAGGGTCTGTCTCGCAGGAAATCATCCCCGCGATTGCGGCACAGGGGATCAAATGGATCGCGACCGACGAGGAGATTCTGTCCCAATCTCTCGGCGGACAGGTCGCCCGAGACTCTCAGGGACACCTGCGGCAGCCGGAATTGCTCTACCGCCCGTGGCGACTGGAAGAACAAGGTCACGAATTACAGATCGTGTTTCGCGATCACGGATTGAGCGACCTGATCGGCTTTCATTATCAGCGCAGCCAGCCGGCGCATGCCGCCGGGGATTTGCTGGGCCGGGTGGAAGCAATCGGCCGCAGCGTCGGGGAACGGCTGGGCAATCGGCCGACCCTGGTGTCTGTCATTCTGGACGGCGAAAACTGCTGGGAATACTACCCCGAAGGTGGCGTGGAATTCCTGCGGACGCTCTATCGGGAATGCGTGAAACATCCCAACGTGAAGTCCACCTGCATCGGCGACTATGTCCGTGACTTTCCGGCCACCGATCGCATTGGACAGCTTTTCGCGGGCAGTTGGATTTCGCACAACTTCGCCATCTGGATCGGCCATAGTGAGGACCGCGAAGCGTGGGACTTGCTGCACGTGACACGACAGTTCCTGGTTCAGGCGGAAGCCCGTGGCGGGTTGCCGGCCGGCGACTATGCTCGCGCGTGGGAAGAGATCTACATTGCCGAAGGGAGCGACTGGTGCTGGTGGTACGGCGACGACCATTCATCCTCACTGGACGGCCTGTTCGATCAGTTGTTTCGCAAGCACCTGCAAAATGTTTACGCGATACTGGGTGTGCCACCCCCCAGCCTGTTGAATCGGCCGATCTCGCGTGGTCAGCAACGGATCCTGCATACTTCACCCCGTGGGTTTCTCGATATCGTGGTGGATGGTCGCCGGTCCTATTTTGAATGGCTGAATGCCGGCCAATACATTGCGGGGAGCGAACGGGGCACGATGGCGATGGTGACCGCAGGTGTCATCAAAGAAGTGTACTTTGGATTCGATCTCGAACACTTAATGATTCGTTGCGATACGGCGACTCGGGCGAGCGACGATCTGCGGCAGGTGGCCGAATTGCGGATCGGATTCGTTGAACCCGCTGGGTATGTGGTGCGAGTGTGGAACCCTGGCCTGCCGACGGCCAAGGCCAGTCTGTATCACGACAACCAGTTGGTGCCGGACGCGAAGATTTCGTTTGCCATTGAACAGATCGTGGAATTGACCGTCCAATTTGCAGACTTGCAGGCTCAACCGAACGCACTTCTGCAATGGTATGTGGAAGTGCTCGGAGAAAAACAAAGTCTCGATCGCGCACCACGTGAAGGGGTGATGGATATGCTGGTCCCTTCGGCAGACTTTGAACGAATCATGTGGCAGGCATAGCGAGGTCGCTTGCGTTTCATCCAACAGGTCTAGCAAGGGAACGCAGCGACAACTGCTCCCCTCGCCTCGGTAATCCGGGGAGAGGGGACGGGGGTGAGGGGCTTTGCCGGTGGAATAGTCAATGGCATAGTATTCGTAGTTTTCGCCGGAATTTCTTATGTATTATTGATTGGACACGCAGAGCTCGACTCGGTGATTTGCCGTGCCCCTCACCCCCAAACCCACTCCCCGGAGTACCGAGGCGAGGGGAGTCCCGATATTGTCGGCGATGAGTGCCGATGGATTTCCCTCCGATACCAGGTTCTATGTCATGCCCGATCTGCGAAAAGATCCGATTGTTGGACGCTGGGTGATCATCGCGACTGACCGCGCGAAGCGGCCGCACGACTTTACCCGCGAGAAAGAACGATCTACGACCTCGACGGGGTTTGATCCGTTTCTGGAGGGGAACGAAAACGCAACTCCTTCGGAAATCCTGGCCTATCGGGAAGCCGGCACCGATCGGGACAAGCCCGGTTGGCGTGTGCGCGTGGTGCCCAACAAGTTTCCCGCGCTGCAGATCGAAGGGCAGCTCAGCAAGCGCGGAGACGGCATCTATGACTTGATGAACGGGATCGGTGCCCATGAAGTCATCATCGAGTGCCCGCATTACGAAGAGAGCATGGCCCGCCTGACGCTCGACAACATCCGTGAGGTCATGTGGGTCTATCGCGACCGGATGGTCGATCTCAAAAAGGATCGACGACTGGTCCACGGCCTGGTGTTTAAGAACAAGGGAGCCCTGGCCGGGGCAACCATCGACCACAGTCATTCGCAACTGATTGTCACCCCCGTCGTTCCCATTAACGTCTGGGAAGAGATGGAAGGGGCGCTGGGATTTTACAATTATCGGGGCCGTTGCATCTTTTGCGATATGATCCAGCAGGAACTGGCAACGGGCAGCCGGATTGTGCTGGACTTGCCTAATTTTGTGGTGTTTTGTCCGTTCGCCAGTCGTTTCCCCTTCGAAACGTGGATTTTACCCAAACAGCACTCCAGCCACTTTGAAAACATCCAGCGGCAGCAAGTTGAAGAACTGGGGCTGGTTCTGAAGACCGTGCTGTGTAAACTGGAACTCGCGCTCGACGATCCGCCGTACAACTACATTATCCACACGGCGCCATTTGATACCCAGGAATTGCAGCATTACCACTGGCACATCGAAATCATGCCTCGTCTGACGCGCGTCGCCGGCTTTGAATGGGGGAGCGGATTCTACATCAACCCAGTTCTCCCCGAACAAGCCGCCGCATTTCTGCGAGACACCGACATCGACCCAGCGCGGATGGTCTAGGCCCGTGCGGTGAAATTAAGAAAGAAGATTCTCACGCAAAGGCGCAAAGCCGCAAAGAGGAATAATGACTCTGATGCGTTCCCACTGCATCGAACGAGTGCCACCGGTTGATTTTCATCTTTGCGCCTTCGCGCCTTTGCGTGAGAATCATTCGTTACTCCAGTGAAAACTCGTTCATACCAAGCCTCAACCTCAGAATAGTGCGTCCGAAATTTCAGGAAGTCCGCCATGAATCGTTTGCGATTGGCCCTCGTCTTTCACGATCACCAACCGATCGGCAATTTCGACGGTGTGTTCGAAGGGGCTTATCAAGACAGCTACCTGCCGTTGCTGGATGTCTTTCGCGACTATCCCGATCTGCCGATCGTGCTGCA
>CAMAVF010000212.1 GCA_945861445.1 Planctomicrobium piriforme
ACTACGACAACTTCACCGAATTCCGCCACGCCATCGATGGCTGCCTCGACAACATCCCCACAAAACACCGCCCCCAACTCGCCACCCTCATGACCCACAACTTCCAACACTTCAACCCGGCCTCATTCCTCACCGCGTGAAGTATAGCACCATTCCCGAGGAAACCGGACGCTAGCGCGTTCCGGCTGATTTGTGCGGTGTTTTGGGCAAGGTCGAAGATGTCGAAGATGGCAAAGGTGTCGAAGATGTTGTGATGGTGTCGGCATAGTGTGCCACCCTGCCGAATGAATACCCAAACGGGGTCATGTCACGTAGCCCAAGGGTTGCCCGCACCAGCGGGATACCCTGGGTAGTTATCTCATTGGCCGAAGCGGGGATCGAACCCGCACACCGGTTTCCCGATACAGGATTTTAAGTCCTGTGCGTCTGCCTATTCCGCCATTCGGCCCTGTTCCGCTGCAGCGCAAGTCGATTCGTGCGATGCTGCTACTGAAGGAAGAGATGCATTAGAACCACGCCGGTTCGGGGCGTCAATCTTGCCGCCTGGAGTCGGGGAGAGCTCAGATTTCAAGTGCCGGACGAGCGCTCGTGTCAGACTTTTTGACATCTCGCCGCCGGCGAGGATTCTGACACTTACAACCGGTACAAACTGCACCGAGCGCGTGTCCGGAGACATGTTCAGCGGCTGAACAGGTCTGAATCTAACGAAATTCCCAGTCGTCGGGGCACTCTTAAGGACTCACGACGTTCGGAAAACCGCATTGGCTCCGCCTTTCCTACGAAACATCAACATGTCGTGTTGTGTTGTCGCATCGTCCCACGTGCCCGTTGCAAAACAGAACGTATGCTTGATTCGGATCAATAATCTCGTTTCGATTGTCGGAGAACGCTGCGGGTTACCAGCGAACCGTGAATAATCCAGGCCAATCGCCGACTTGGATATCTGCAGCTCGGGACCATCCCGAGATGAGTTTGACTGTTTAACGCGGCTGCTCACAGCACGAGTCGCAACCGTACCTTAATGTGGTGAATTGTGTTCAAATACTCCTCATATTCGCAGTCCATTTTGAGTTACGGCTTGCCGGTGGCATGCGTCGCGGGACTCGTGGCTGGAAAGCTTCTGGGGGGCGTTATCGGGGGCGGCCTGTCCGGTGTCTCCGGTGTGGGCCTGGTGGCGGGAGTCTGGGGCTGGTTCGTCTCGGGACAGGCGGCACGCATGGTGGCCCGGGCTTACAAGAGCCGTCTGGCGGAAGCCTGTCGCGAACATGAAATGCTGAGCCTGGGTGCCCAGATGGGCGTGTGGGAACTGATGGTGGATCCCCACAAGATTGGGAACCCCGAACAAAAAATCTCCTTCTCGCCGAACCTCCTGGCGATGTTGCACTGTCCGCCGACGGAACGCTGGAACAAGTTTGGTCACTGGGCGGGAATGGTCCACCCCGATGATCTGCCGCGATTTCTGGCGGCGTTTCAACAACACCTGCTGTCTGGCAGATCGTTGACGGTCGAGCATCGCATGCGCACTCCGGATGGCGAAACGCGGTGGTTTGTGACGGGTGGCACGACCGAACGTGACCCGGCCGGAGTGCCGATTCGGATCGTGGGTACCGTGCAGGAAATCTCGGTCCGCAAGGGTGCCGAACAGCAAATTGCGACCGAACAAGCCGTCTGGCAGGGACTCACACAGCGCCAGCCGTTGCCGGAAGTATTGTCCGGTCTGTTACGCGGCATGGAATCGGAAATCGACGGAGTGCAGGGAATCATCTGGCAGCCGGACGCCTCTGGCAACTGGCAGCCGTTCGCCAATGTGCGTGTGCCCGAAACTTACACCTCCCATTGGAGCGGCCGTCGACTAACGGCCGACTATGGAACTCTGGGGGCGGCCATTGCTTACCATCGTCCCACGGTGGTGGAAGACGTCAGTACCGACCCGCTTTGGGACTGCTGCCGCACGATTGCCGTATCGCATGGCTATCGAGCCACCTGGGTCTGGCCGGTCGTGTCCAGCGAAGGGACCTTATTGGCCGCCATGGAATTCCTGGTCAACGAACCACGCCGACCGACCTCGCGAGAACGGGCTCGACTGGAAGCCGGAGTCACCCTGGCCAGCGTGACCTTTTCGCAACTGCAAACAGAAGTCCTGCGGAAGGCGATGCAGCAAGCCGAATCGGCCAATCGAGCCAAGTCGGAATTTCTGGCCAACATGAGCCACGAAATCCGCACACCGATGACGGCGATCCTCGGATTTTCGGAACTACTGACGACCGAGGAAGGTTTGGACCGAGCCCCGCCCGCTCGACGTCAGGCCCTGGAAAGCATCTATCGGAACGGGCAGCATCTGCTGGAGATTATCAACGACATCCTGGATCTCTCGAAGATCGAAGCGGGCAAGCTGACGATCGAGAAGCAGGAATGCCGGCCGACCAAAATCCTGCAGGATCTGCTGGCCTCATTGAAGGTCCGGGCTGAAACCAAGGACCTGATACTCACCGCCGAGCAGTCGGAGCACTGTCCCGAAGTCGTGCGGACCGACGCGACCCGCTTGCGTCAGATTCTGTTGAACATTGTGGGCAACGCTTTGAAGTTCACGGCGGTCGGTGAAGTGAAGGTCCAGATGTCTTATGAACAACTGGACGAGGTCGATCTGACGGGTCACTTGAAGTTCGAAGTTTCCGATACCGGAATTGGATTGAAGGCCGAAGAGATCGGCCGCCTGTTCGAACCGTTTACCCAGGCCGACACGTCGACCACGCGTAAGTTTGGCGGGACCGGACTGGGCCTGGCGATCAGCCGGCGGCTCGCCCGCATGCTGGGTGGTGACGTCACCGTCGAGGCCACACCGGGGCTGGGGAGCACGTTTACGTTCTGGATCCAGGTGGAGCAGTCATCGCGTCCCAATACGAATCAGGCCGTGTCGGCCATTCCCATTCCCGATCGCAGCCGATCGGCCAAAGTCGGTCCGGATCGACCCGAAGAATTGCTGCGGTGCCGAGTCCTGCTGGCGGAAGACGGGCCGGACAATCAACGGCTGATTTCGTTGTACTTGCGTAAGGCAGGCGCGACGGTGACGGCAGTCGATAATGGCGAAGCGGCCGTGACAATGGCGCTCGCTGAAGAGGGCTCGGGAACGCCGTTTGATCTCATCCTGATGGACATGCAGATGCCGATCATGGACGGCTATCAAGCCACGGAGCAGTTGCGGGCTGCGGGATATCGCCGGCCGATTATCGCCCTGACCGCTCACGCCATGGCCAACGATCGCGAGAAATCAATCGCTGTCGGATGCGATGACCACGCCACGAAACCGATCGATCGGAAAGACTTGCTGAATGTTGTCCGGCGGCATGTCGGCACCCTGCACGTGCCTCCGACGTTCACCACAGTTGCAGCGAATCTCGTCCCAGATTGTGAGACTCAATCGACCTGGTAGATGGCGCCGGGCTCGCCTGTTTCATTCTCCTGCCCCCAGGTGCGCGGTATCGAGTTCTGTCATCAGAATTCCTTGCGGACTCTGGGAACTCCGAATCCGTCTGAATATGATGGATTCACACGGAAGCCGGTGCGAAGTGTTGCGGGCTGACGAGATCTTTTACACTGCGACGACCGCGCATCTTCCACTCCCCATTCGAGATCGTCACCCATGCCCACTCACAATTCCAAGCTGTTCGTTCGCGTGTTGTGTGTCGTCCTGTTGTGCTTGACCGTGCTCCTGGCGGGTCGTCGGTCATTCGCTGCGGATCCGATCCGGTTTGTCGACGACGAGTTCCAAGAGTTTTCTCAGGGGACGTCCGATGACGGCGGACACAATTTGTATGTGGCCCAGGACGGGTCGTTGCGGACCATTAACAAGTTTGACCTGAACACAGACGGCCATCTGGACGTCATCTTCAATTGCACGCATAACACGTATCAGATGCTGCCCGCGACGTGTGGCACCGTCGTCAAGGATCGCCGGGGGGTGAGCTTCGACATTGCGGTCGAGGGGTCACAGCAGGTGGCCTGCGGGGATTTGAATCGGGATGGGTTCACGGATCTGGTGTTCTGCCCCAATCCGATCGGTGTGCATCATGATCGGCGGTTCGTGTCGATTGCCTGGGGCGGACCCGATGGCTGGACGGCCCAGCGGGTGAACTCGCCGCTGCCCATGAACGCCGCTGCTATGGTCGCGATCGCCGATCTGAACGGTGACGAGTGGCCAGATATCGCAGTGCTGGGGGCCGCGCGATGGATGCCGGCCCAACCGGATGGACGGATCATCCGCGTCTATTGGGGAAGTTCCAGCGGTTACTCCGTTGTCGACAAGCACGACCTCGGGGTGCCGGGGGCGCAGGCCATCGCTGCGGCCGACTTTGACCGCGACGGAAATCGGGATCTGGCGGTACTCGGTGCGGACCGTAAAGTGACACTCATCTGGAATACCAAGCCGACCGATGCTCAATGGATACCGGCCCGGACGGAAGTCGCGTTGCCGTTCGCCGACGCGTCCTGTGTTACGGCGGGTGACGTTACCGGGGACGGACGGGCTGATCTGGTCATTGGGCGGACTAGCGCGATGATCGGCATCCTTGCCGCGGCGACTGATCGGAAATGGAATCCACCGCAACAAGTTCCGGCATACTCTGCGACGCAGATCACGATTGCCAACATCGACCAGGATGCTCATGCCGATCTCGTGTTGACTCAATTCGACCAGGCCCGGGCCGCGGGGGGCGAACAGGCGGGTGCGGGGAAGCAGGCAAAGGATGTCGTGCGAGTTCTGTGGGGTGATGCGGCCGGTTTCGCGCGGGACCGGGTGGCGAATCTCGAAATCCCGCTGGCGGTCGCCACGGCAGCAGCAGACATGGATGGCGACGGCTTCACCGACCTGTCGATAGCCATTCATCAGGGTGATCGAACCTTTAATGGCGAGTCGTTCGTCTGGTTCGGCGATGGCCAGCGCGGGTTCAAGAAGGGTGCGACCGGGATCCGCACATCGGGTACGCTGCACGTGGCAACCGTCCCTGCCGAGAAAGATCTGCCGGCCCGGGCCATCTTCTGTAACAGCATTGGTGGCGAGCTTGATGAAGACGTCCCTCTGCACGTTTACTGGGGTGGCAAGGGGGGCTTTGATCCCGAGCGAATCTGGAAGCTGCCGTTCCATAGCGGCTATGAAGCCAGTGCGAGCGATCTGAATGCCGACGGGTTCCCCGATTTGATCGTGCTCAATTCGGGTCACGCGGGCGAGCATGCCCATGCCGATCCGACGCTCGGAGCAAACATCCTGTGGGGTGGTCCAGACGGCCTGGAGCGCTCGACAAAGCGCACGGTCCTGCACGAACACTTCCTGGGGACCAGTAGCGTCGCGGATCTCAATCGCGACGGCTGGCTGGACCTCGTGCTGGAACCATTCAGCCCCGAACATGGCGGCGAAAAGGAACGGCTGTTTGTCTACTACGGCGGCGCGGATGGATTTACGTCTGAGGGGGCCGGGCGCCGCGTGGCACTCGAAATGGACGGCTACGCACAAGAGCACCGCGTGGCGGACTTCAACCGTGATCAATGGCTCGATATTGCCGTCACGACGCGAACACTCGACTGCGTCCGCATCCTCTGGGGTGGCCCCAAGGGTTACGATACGAAACGCGAACAACGGTTGAAAGTTTCTGGCCCATTGGGGGTCGATGCAGCGGACTTCAACGGCGACGGGTGGCTCGACTTGCTGTCCGGAAGTTACAACGATCCGGTCTCGGGCCATCGCGACATGGGATTGGTCATCTTCTGGGGCGGACGTGACGGCTACAGGCACTCGGAGGCCCAATGGCTGCCCGGCTTTTCGCCACTGGGACGGACGGTCGCTGACTTCGATGGAGACGGACATCTGGATCTCGTCTCGCCTCAGCACAGCGGCGAATTGACGCGCGAGGATCTGGCCTGTCACCTGTACTGGGGCAGCAAAACCGGCTTTGCGACCCGCCGCCGCACGACGTTCTTCTGCGATTCGGTCAACGACACGATGGCCGGCGACTTCAATGGAGACGGCAAGCTCGATCTCGCCGTCAACGCCCACACACGACACGGCGATCACCGCACGCAGTCGCGCATCCTGTATAACGACGGACGGCGTTTCGAGAATCCGACCATACAAAAGCTCCCGACCAACGGCCCGCACTTGATGTGGGCCGAGGACGTCGGACACGTCTATCACCGCCAGTATCGTCAGGCGTTCGAGTCGCGCGTGTTCTCGTGGAAAGACAAGGCTGCATCGGGAAAGCTGACGGGCACGACAACGCGGGCGGATGGTACGCGTGCCGTGTTCTCGGTGCGTTCGGCCGCGGACGACAAGTCGCTGGCCATGCGGCCGTGGTCCGCGATCACTAAGGACACATTGACATTGCAGCCGGGAGATCGCCGGATGCAGTACCGCGTGGAATTGCACTCGGACAATGGAGATCGCTATCCGGTCGTGGAGAAAGTTGAAGTCGTACTGCAACCGTGACCAGATAGAGTTAACCGGTCACGAAGTGACCGCGAATACAAGCTCGAAGCGCAAGCGAGTGAATTCTGATTACTGTTAACACGGGATGCACTCGCTTGCGAGTTTTGAAAGTGCGCTCTGGACGAAATCGGGTGAGGATTAATTTCTATGACTGATCATCTTGATGGATTGAGAATACATTGGAGGAACACTAATCTAAGCTAATCTCCACTAATCTATGGAAAGACCGATCCTTCGGTGTCACTTTCCCTTGTCTTGATTAGCGTAGATCAGTGTTCCCCAAATAACTTCTTCGTCTGCCCTCCCGTGCGAAATGCGCATCTTCAAAACTTGCGCTTCAAGCTTGTATCTTCCAAACTTGGGCGTTCGTGTAGGAGTCGTCTCTGTCATGCCAACATCGGCAACGCTTTGGATGCGAGTCCGAAGCTTTTTTGAGCTGCTGTGTGGACTGCGCAAGCACGACTTCCGCGCGGCTGCGACATGGATCAATACGATGTATCCCGGCGTTTCGTTCGTCGGGAGATGCTGCCGGTTTGTCCGGTGGTCGCTGTGGCAGATGTGGTATGAGATCCCCAATGCCCTCTGCACGGTGACGTTCGCGCCGAAGGTGTCGAAGACTCCGATCTGGCTCGCTGACGGCAATCCGCTGGAGAATCATCCGTGGGCGTCTCACCCCGACGCGGTGCTGCCGCAGTTTGCCGAGGTCGTGGTGATCGGTGCTGGATTCACGGGAGGCGCGTTGGCCTATCACTGGTCGCGCCGCGCCGCCGATCCGAACTTAAAAATGGTCGTGCTGGAGATGGGTCAGGCGGCGAGCGGTTCTTCGGGCCGCAACGAAGGACTGGTCGTGATGGGCCGCTACTGCCACATGGTTCAGAAGACCGTCTCGAAACACCTGCCCCATGTGCGGCCAGATCTCGCAGAGTCCGAGCGTGAACTACTGGCGTTGCAATTTGCCGTGGCCTACTGTCAGGCTGCCTATCGCAACGGCGATTTGATCGAGCAGACGATTCGCAGCGAGGGCTTCGATTGCGACTACGCACGTGAGGGATGGGTGCAGGCCCGTGATGCCGATCAACAAACGGCTCTCGCCGAATCCGTCCGCCTCGCGCTCGACACGGGCCTGACAGACTGGACCAGCATCACGGCCGAAGAAGTTCAACGCCGCACCGGGATGACGGTCACGCACAACGCCGGCTTCTCGATTGCCGCTGCGTCGTTTCATCCGGCGAAATGGGTCTGGTCGCTCCTCAAGTCGGCGCTGCGTTCGCAGTGTGTGGAGCTCTACTCCCGAACCAGGGTGTTGAAGGTGGAACGCGTCGGTGAGGAGTATCACGTCCACACGCAGCTCGGGGTGATCCGGACGCGGCACGTCGTCAATGCGACCGAATCCTACACGCCGTTACTGCATCCGCAGTTTCACGATCGCATCCTGCCGACGCAAACCCAGGCGGCTTCCGGTACGGGTGGGCCGACGTCAATACGACCTCGTGTCGGCATCAGCGGCACGCGGGGATTCTTCGGTAAGCATGGCGACCGCGTCATGGTGGGCTCGGATTCAACGCGCGTCCCCGACCGCGAAGCCGGCCGCATTCAACCCTCGCGGTTCATCACCAAATTTCTGCTGGGCGAGATGCAGCGTTACTTCGGACCGAGCCACTACCACGTCACGCACGAATGGAGCGGCACGGTGAGCTACACGCCCGACGAATACCCGATCGTCGGCGTGATGGACGGCCACCGCCAATACATCATCGGCGGCATGGCTGGTTCCGGCACGGGCGTCTCGTTCAACGCCGGCCGCTGCGTCGTGAATCGCATCCTTGGTCTGACCGACGAACCAGATGACTATCCACCGGAATACTTTGCCCCGTCGCGTCTGCTGGATTCGCAGCATCACAATTGGCCGGCGCTAAAAAAGTAGCTGCTTGGTCGTTAAGCAGTGCTCAATCGACGTTCGTGGCCACTGCTTGTCCGCCGAGTACAGCGGAAAAGCAGTGGCACAATTTCATTCTGATTCCGGAAGACTCATGCTTAAAGCGCTCTAGCTCACGGGCGGCCCAAATCCAATTCGTAGCGATCAACCTGCTTGCCTTGAGCATGCCAGATTTCATGCGGACGGCCGGGGATGAAATCGAAACCTTCCAGATGCATTTTCGTTTCCTGGATTTTCCAGACCCGCGTCGGTTGTTGAACGGCTGTCGTCAAGGTCTCTGGCAGGTTGAATTCGAAGAGTCCTTTCATGCTACCGAACGTGTGGATCGAGTAGAGATGCTTGCCGATGATGCGGATGCCTTGCGAGAAGTGCATTGGCGGGGGATAGCGGAGCACTCCGTCGCGGACGAGCCGGTCGCCTTCGAAACGGTAGCGGTGAATTCCCAGGTCGCGCAGGTCACCGACCCAGAGATGCTGTCCGTCATGGCAGACGGGATCGATCCAAGTCAGGTCCCTGGTGATGTCCCACGTCTTCTCGACCGACAAGTCATTCGCCCGGATCTTGGCAACTACCGCTCGGTCCTTGGTTTTGTCGTACTTGTCACCGACTGGCCCGTTCAACAGTCCGACCCACAGAAACCCGTCGTGATGATGCAGAGCTCCCAAATGGTTCACGCCGTCGATGCGGATCACCTTCTCTTCCAGCAACTTCCATTGAGTATCGTAGCGGCAGATCGAATGTGCGGACGACGTGAAATAGTGCTCGGCAGTCAGCGCCAGGCCCTGCTCGGCAGTCCCTTTGCTCAGTGGCCGCTGTTCCAGCAAGCGGGTTCCGACTTCCGGGACGGGCGGCTTGGCCGCAGGGTCTTTCCCAGAGATTCCAATGGCGAACACCAGCGGCCAGAAAATAAAACCCGATATTATGAGACGAAACCAGAGTGTCGGAGATCGAGAGTCGCGCATGCTGTTGCTTCCACCTTTGCCAAACCCATCGCACCCTCGGCCCAACTCGCGGGAGATGTCATACGGACCAAATTAGCGGCTAATGCGTCTGAGTGTACTCGCATCTCCCACATCACAAAAGGCACAATCGCCGACGTATAGCAGAAGCTCGACGTGGCGTTGTGTTCCGTTTAATATGCCTCAGCGAACTGGCGTTTCGTCGTTGAGCCGGCACACAGCAGAACAGGTGGAGCATCCGCAATGAGCGTAACACATCGCTGGCGAAAAGAGGCGGGCGCACGGGTGCAAGGCTCGCGGGAATTGGATCGCTCGAAGGTCCAGGCACCGGGAGTCGTGCGGCTTCCGAATGGAGGTTACCGGCTGTTCTACACCGCGGTGGGACCGGGGAAACCGTTCCCCGCCTGTCAGGGCTACATCCTGAGCGCGGTGTCCGAGGACGGAGTATCGTTCCATCCGGAACCCGGCATCTGCGTCGCACCGCGGCCGGAAATTCCGCATTTGTCGTTGCGAGCCCTCGCACCCACCATCGCGCGGTACGCCGATGGCAGGTGGCGGATGTATTTCGAATCGCGCGGCCCGGCGACTCGGCCGACCGTCATCTGCAGTGCGATTTCTGCCGACATGCTGACCTGGGAGCTGGAAGACGGAATTCGGTTGCAGAATGCGAGTGGCATCGGCGCGCCCCGGTATTTGCCACTGCCGGATGGTCGCGGACGGTTGTACTTTTTCAGCCCCGAGTATGGGCCGGGAGGGCTCGCGAGTGGCCAGCGGGTTTCGACGAAGGTCCGCAGCGCGATCACCTCCGATGGTTTGCACTTCGAGTTCGAGCCTGGGTTTCACATTCAGGACAAGCAAGCCGACTACGATTCGGCCGGGATTACCGCGGCGGAAGTCATCCCACCGTCGGCAGCCGGCGATCGCTGGACGATGTTCTATTCGGCCTGGCAGGATGTGCCCGCGGGATTCCAAACGCCGCTGCACCCGAGTCATGATCCCAACGCCGTCGCCAACGGCAACAGCGACGACTTCGCGGCGGCGTCGATTGCCTCGGACCTGTCAGGGTACAGGTCTCGAATCTACGTGGCCTACTCGTCCGACGGCCTGAACTGGGAACGCGGCCCGTGTGCGATTGAAGGTCTTGGTTGTGGAGGGGACGGGCCGGATGCCGTTCACGCCGAGGACATGTCCCTCGTCCAGATTGGAATTGGGAAGTATCGGATGTACTATGCCGCCTGCGACAAAGACGGGAACTGGTGCGTTGTCAGTGCGGTGACCGAGGACTAGTCCTGCGTCAGTAGATCGACCTGCAGTTTCAAACCTTCGTGCCCTCTGCGTCAGGTAACCCGCAGCGTAAGCGAGGGCGTATTTGCAAGTTGCCCTCGCTTACGCTGCGGGTTACCAGTCGTTCTGTTCCAATTACTATTTTTAACAGAAGCTCACGAAGCTCACGAAGAAATCCAGCACAATCCACACGATTCACATTCAACAAGAAGGCCGATAGCCATGGGAATTCTCGATCGTTTTTCTCTGAAGGGGCGCGTCGCGCTGGTGACTGCCGGAGCAGGCCCGTTGTTCGGTAGCAGTCTGTCGCAGGCCCTTGCGGAAGCCGGTGCCACCCTGATTACGGCTTCACGCTCGCTGGAAGCCAATCAGGAGTTCGCGGAATCCCTAAAGGCCAAGGGCTACGATGCCCACGGCATGCAGTTCGACCTGTCCGATTCTGATTCGATCCGCAAACTGCGCCGTGACCTGATTGAGCGGTTTGGCCGCCTGGATATCCTGGTCAACAGTGCTCTGACGCGTGACGGGCATGGGGGAGATTTAAAGACCCAGACTCCGGAGATCTGGATGAAGGCCGCGACGGGCGACTTCTCTGGGCTGTTTTTGACGTGCCAGGAATTCCTGCCCGACATGGTCAAGCAGGGGCGCGGATCGATCATCAATATCTCCAGCATCTACGGCGTCGTGTCGAATGACCCCACGATCTACGAAGGGACGACGATGCTGCAACCGCCGTCGTACACGTTCGTGAAGGCGGGGATGATCAACTTCACGCGCTACATCGCCTGCTATTACGGCAAGCAGGGTGTACGAGCCAACTGCATCAGCCCCGGCGGCTACTTCAACGATCAGCCGCAGGCGTTCGTCGACAACTACTGCCACCGCGCGCCGATCGGCCGCATGCTGAACAACGAAGACATCAAAGGGTCGGTGGTCTTCCTGGCCTCGGACGCGTCCGAGTACGTCACCGGTATGAACCTGATGGTCGATGGTGGCTGGACCGCCTTGTAATTTCACGAATGGAGACATCATGCCTGCTCCCAAACTTGGCAAACTGTTGAAGGAAAAGATGCAGCGTGGGCAAACCGTCTACGGCACCTTTTTTCAATACACTGTCAATCCGGCCATTGTAGATGTCATACCCGACAATGCCCTCGACTTTGTCGTGGTCACGGCCGAGCACAACGCGCTCGACCTGGCTGAGTTTCTGCCAGTTCGATACGCCCTGGCGGCCAAAGGCATCGCCTGCCTGGCCCGGACGCACAGCCGCGACCCGGATGATGTGACGAAGGTGTGTGATACGTTCGACGGCGTTGTGGTGCCGTATGTCGAAGATGTGGAACACGCCCGTCGCCTTGCCGCGGCTGCGGTCTATCGGCCGCTGAAGGGGCAGGCGCTCGAGCGAGTCCTCGCCGAAGGCAAATGGCCCAGCGACAAGACGCGGAACTATGTCATCGAGGATCGCTGTGCGAACACCGTTTTCGTCCCCATGATCGAATCGGTGAAGGCGGTCGAGAATCTCGAGCAGATTTGTGCGATACCCGGTGTCCATGCGTTGTTTGTCGGCCCCAACGACTTAACCACCAACATGGGAATTCCCAACGAGTACGATCATCCCGACCTGATCGCGATGCTGCAGAAGATCATCGACGTCGCCAATCGGTCCCATCTGGCCGCGGGGTGTTGGTTCGGCAAGCGCGAGCAAATGGAACGCACCTTGAAACAGGGCGCCCGGTTCGTCGTATTTTCCAACGACGGCTCCATGTTCCGCGAATCGATCGAGCAGGCCTTCAATCAACTCCGCAAAGCATGATGCAACCGTGGGATAGGCTTCCAG
>CAMAVF010000213.1 GCA_945861445.1 Planctomicrobium piriforme
TATGCGGACCCCTGATTGCCCTGCAAGCGGACTTCCCAGTCCGACCAGTTCAACTGCAGCCGATCCGCCGCCGTGCGTAAGGTCATCTCGGACGAGGACAATGTGCCAGTCGTCCACTTCCACTGCCCGGCGGGAAGTTCGCGTCGCACCTGCAAGGCCGCGAGTTCGGGTTCAGTTGCGGGAGCGGCGGCATCGTCGCTGTCGGCAGCGCGAGCGAGCCACTCCGCATCGAACAAGCCGCGCTGCGGACCGTGGCGTAAGGAATTCTCCCACGGCCGTGTCTGATGCCGCAGCGCGTAGCGTTCGCGACGCAGTTGCATCAACAGGGTTCGGACTTCACCCAGCGCTTGAGACGTTTGACGTATGGCCAACGCCATCCGTGGCCGGTCGTAACTGATTGTGCCACCTTCACCGTCGAATTCGTACCAGGGTGAATCCGGGGAACCGCCTGTCATGGATTCGATGATCTGCACGAGTGATTCGACGTCGGTCTCGTTCCGCGACAATGCATCGTGCGGGCCAACAGGAACGAGATTGGGGTTCGGCACCTGCCGGGCTTCCAGCTCACGCCGCTGTCGGAAGAACTGCTCGATTTCCAGATGCGTCTGCCCTGTCTGTTGAATGACGAACGCCAGGCTGGGATAGAAGAACCTGACATCACCCCCGTCACCATCGTCCTCCATCCAAGGTGAATCAGGGTAACCACCTGTTTGATCCTGGATGTCGCTCCACATTTCATAAGCGACGTCGTCAACTTGCTCACTCGGAACGGGAATACTTCTTCGCCACCAGGGAGACACGTTCCATGGCGCATTCCAATTGGGGTGCGTGTATACGTCGAAATTGGGCGCCGGAGGCTGCTGGGGCGGGGACTCCACGGCACGGGGTTCATCATTTCCCGCAGAGAAGACCTCGATCAAAGGGATCCCGGTTTCCGCTGCTGCCCCGCCACCGCCGAGTCCCATACCACCACCCATCCCTCCCATCGCTGGAAACCCACCACCAAATCCACCAAATCCCAGTTGGCCCCACTGCCCCCAGTTGTTTCTGGGCCGGCGCGGCAACGGAAATCCGGGTACGTCTCGTGTACTGCGATAGAGCAGCCCATTCGCCGAGTAGAGGCCTGTGGGTCGCCTGTCGTAGTAGCCATCCGTCTTCGTGGTCAACGTGATCGCTTCATGGTCGATGGTGTACATGAGATTCTGTCGATTCAGCAACCAGGTCAGCACATCACCCAGCGGGACATTGTCGTAGTCACACGAGATAATGGTCGCGTCCGTCCTGGTGCTTTCTTCTTCGAGCTTGTACTTGCGGATGACAACATTTTCCCCCGATTCCTGACGGAGCCGTTCGGCCAGATCGTCGAGACACGCCTCTTCAAAGTGAATGGATGTCAATTTTTTGAGTTTGGATTCGATGCGGCGGGCCACGGCTGCACTGCGCGTCGACAGCGGGTCTTGCAATCTGGCCACGTCAAACTGAGGGTTCTTCGAGACAAGGTCCTGGATGGGAAAATAGGCGAGTTGCCGTTTTACCATGCATTCGGTCTTGGTCGTGATCAGCAACCTGCGTGGTTCCTCAATGACATCCGCATTCACGTCATTCAGCACATGACGAATGGCGTTCAGTGCGCTGAGATTCTTCAATCGTGGAATCGGGCGTCTCTCGTTCTGATCGATACTTTCTTCGTCGAATTTCACTTGATCGATCTCAACCTTGATGCCTAATTCCTTTGTCAGGAAACGTGCGAATTCGACCAACGACATGTCGCGTGCCGGCAGGTTGATTTCTTGAAGCATGTACTCAGCCAGCGGGTGATCCTGGCGGAATTCTGCCGTCAGCGATTCGGTATCGGCCAGTCGCAGCGCGGTCCCGATCGGCAGCGGCAATCGCATTTCATCCGGTTCGAACCACGCTTGTTTCACGCCCAGGGTGTGGAAGACAGGTGGCAGGCGTTTGGCAATCCCCTGTCGCAGACTCTGATATTGGTCCGAAATCACGGCGGCGCGGTGTTGAGAGAGTCGGTCCAGGATGCGTGTCGCCAACTCGTTGTCTTCGGCCGTGTAAGCTGCCGTCGCCGCGTCCAGTTGCTGATCCAACGCCTCGATGCCAGTTCCTTGCCAAGCCCGTATTTTTCGCTCACGTTCCACCGGCTTGATCTCGACCAGCCAATCATTGGGCAGCGGTTTGACCGTGGGGACATCCTGTGCCGACCAGTAGCGACGACGCCCCTGTCGCGGCACGTTCCAGCGTTTGTAGTCGTCCTCGGTTTCCAGGACCAGGAACGCGGTCTGTGGCGTCAACAGGCTCCATTCGCGACTCAGGCTCACGATCAACTTGGCGGCATCCGCATTACCGCCCCCTTTGACTGGGGCCGCAAAGATCCCCTGCAAGCACCGCAGTCGCTGGGCCGCCCAATACCGGCCGACCAGATGGTCTGCAGCATCCTTGTTGGCAGTCAGCACCAGCTTCTGAACTTGCGCCGCTCCAGGAGTGTTGGCGATCTGATAGCTGATCTCCAGAGACTCAACGGCCCCCAGACGGCGTCCCACAATGCGGAACGGTTCGCCCGGCAGTAGATTTGCCGGTGAGTAGACGTCGATGGCTTCGCAGCCAGCAATCTGCAAGTTCTCGATTTTTGTCGGGGTGGGCACGCCGGCCAGCACCCATTCGAACAGACGGGCTCGATCGCCATCCGCATCGGAAAAATCGAAGTGCCGGCCACCCGCTTGGCGACTGAGACTGGAGAGAAAGAGACGTCCGTCGAATTCTCCACTGGAGGTCGTTTGGTCAGGATCCGTCGCCACCGTCCCGCGCCCCAGGCTCTCGGGACCGAATTGAAAAAATCCCTGCCCTTGGGTGTTGATCCAGCGTTGAGACGGAGGCGACCGCAGCGACAGTTTTGGCGGTGGAAGTGCATTGATCGTGAACAACGCCGCACCCGTCTTGGTCACTTCTTCCGCACAGCGCTGGGCCAGCGTTGGCAAGGCTCCTTCGTCCACCGAGTGCAATCCGTCGCCAATATAAATCACAATGGGCCGGTGAGCCGGATCGCGATCGGCGAGCTGCGGAGCGACGGCCTGGCACGTGGCCCACATGTCGGTCGCCCCGATGCAGATCTGTTGTTCGAACTTCTGGTACGCGGCCACCGACTCCGGCACATGAGTCTGCAGCCACCCTTCGTGCATGGGGCGCGCGACAACGTCGACACAGACCAGACGGAAGCGATCCTCTGCGCGTAGGCTGGCCAGGACCGTGCGTAATGCGGGGCGGACCTGATCGAGCGACCCGTTGCCTGAGGTATCGACCAGGATCAGGACGTCGGCGGGGGTGGCCTTTGCCGCGAGGTCGGGGACTGGCAGGTCGGCTTGAAAATAGGTTCCCAGTTGCGAGTTCCACGGACCCCAGCCATTCCGAATCGAGCCGTCGGAATGCAAGGCGACGACCGGTTCCTGTTGCAGATTCTCTGCCGGAACGGGCAGATTCAACGGCTCAGCTTGCAGCCGGCGAAATGTCGAGGCCTGTTGCGGCGCGGGCTGTTGGAACGCAATAACCAGGTCGCTGACCGGCTGGTAGTTGCGGCGTACAAAATCGAACGCAATCTCGTTCGCGCCTCGAGCCGCAAACGTCAACTCGGGAATCGTCGGGCATTGTGCCGAGGCGAGTGGCGTGGGGCCGCGAATGGAGCCGAACAGGCGAAAGTCCCAGATCGGCCGCAGGTCTGACAGCAGTGGCAGTTGCATTTGATACTGCCCGCCGCGGCCATCCAGCGGCAGCGTGAAATCGAGCAAGATTCGCTTCACATCCTTCGCGAAGATCGGGAAGACGCGCATCTTAAACAGACTGTCACCGATTTGTTCGAGGATCGCCGGATCCCGTTTGCTACGGACAATGGTCGTGTAGACTTCATCCGCCCGACGGCGTTCGATGACTTCCCCTTCAATCAACTGATCCTTGGTGACGAACATCGCGAACCGCGAGACGGACGCCCCCGGTGGCAGGTTAAAGATGAACTCCCCCTCTTGCTGAGTGGACGTCGGATTATAGAACGACTGATCGAGTTTGATCAGCGCGACCGGCGGTTGCAGCACGACCTCCGCGTGATACCGGGCAATGTTCAGCCGTGTGTCGTGTGTCGTCTGTGAGTCCTTGATGACCAGTTGCCCGAGTCCCTGACCGGGCGGCAACTGCTTCGTCCAGCGCGTGAGATATTGCTCGGTGGCCGGTCCCAGCGGTTTGATGTCTGACTTGGGTGGAGTGCCCGAGATGGAACACACGGTCCGTTCGGCGACGGAGATCAGTTTTGATTCCGGCGTAGTGATTTCGGCCTTACCCTGCAGCACGGTGACTGTCAGGTTCCCCTTGGCTTCCACGAAGATCTCGGCACCGCCAGCCGGGACGACAATGCGAAACTTCGCCGCATTGATCGTCCACGGTTTCCCATCAGCAGGAGCACAGAAGACGCGTCCCGTCAGCAGTGTGGCCTGGCGAGCGGTCAGATCGTACTGCACCTGTGACAGGGACCCCAACGAGAGTGTCCCGTGCTCACTGCGCACATGGCTGGGACCCGTCGCCGTCGTGCGAGCCGTGCCGACATCAGGCAAGATGCCTCCCGCCGAGACGACTCGCCACTCACCATCCGGCGCGACCTGCACGGCCAGCGTCCCCGGAGCCCTGCCGACAACGGGGTAGCCCGCCCGCACCTCAGCATGGGCGGACAACAGACATAACACGAACACGAACCGCAACCACTGCTGGTTGAGCATGACCCCTCCTATGCCGTCAACTGGTTCGATTTCCGTTGGACGCAACATCGAACCGGGCAGATCTGTCTTGAACATTTACTGGGCGGACAGCGACAAATTACTCGCTGATCGCCCGTTGGGCGTCTAATGGACGACTCGTGAGAGTGTACGCCTCGGCGAGGACCCGTCGCTGCGCCGTTGTCAGTGGCTTTCGATTTCTGATGAGAGCTTCCAGGACGGCGACGGCTTGTTCGGGGTGTTTTGCCTCAATTAGACGGCTGGCGACGGTGATTGGCTGGTCTCGAAACAGATATCCTGCCTGATGCAACTGCCAGTAGAGTTTCTGGGCAGCCTCCAAGTCCTTCGACAAGTTGGCTTGAATGTGCTGCAGTCGGTCGCGATGTGCGGGCGACTTCGTTTGTAGCGCCAAAGTTGCGGCTGCCACTGAATCCTGGGCGGCGGTGAGTTCGTCCGCCAGGCTGTTCAGCTCTCCATCTGTGTCCGGGGAATCTGCAAGAAGGAGATCAATGGCCGCCAACAGGGCCTGCCAGCGTTTCACGTCCGTCGTCACATCGGCATATTTCTTCAGCAGCGACCGCCGCATGTCGACCGTGATGGACGGGTCCTTGCGCTGCAGCAATTCCTGATAGAGGGAAGCGATGTCACGCGCCCGGTCATAGTATTCGAAGGTTTCCAGGACGAGCATCAGAGATGCCGGCGTGAACTGCGGATCTTGACGGCAGATTTCATAATGTGCGAGTGCGCCCGAAAGATTGCCGATCCGCAACTGCGATTGAACGATGAGTTGCGCGACCTCCAACCGCGGCGTTCCAGCCGCCGGCTGTTGCTTCCAGGCCCCTTGCGCGTGAACCAGAGCCGCCTCCGGGTCGCTCAACTGGAGACTCTGCTTTGCGAGGGTGACTTCATCCAGCACATCCCGTTTTTCCACGGGCCGGGTGTTGAGCAATTCGTAGAGTTGCCGTTCGGAAAAACGCCCGGAGTCCAGCCGGGTGAGCGTGCGGGCCAAGTCCGACGGTCCCTGCTGGACGACGGTGGCATAGGCTGCCAGCAATCGATCTTCAGGGACGTCAGTCACCTGGCGATTGAGACTCCAGGCAAGTAGAAACTGTGCTAGTGGGTGGCCGGGGTGCTGCTTCAGAACCTTGCGGAATTCGGCTTCGGCGAGCACGGCGTCGCCCTTCCGCAGCAACTGCCAACCGGTTTCAAATGATGTCAGCACGGCGCGGGACTGGGGACGCCGGTCTACGGTCAATGTGCCTTCAGGCAAGGCTTCCGGATCGGCGATTGATGCCACTTCCTGAGTCTGTGGCTTCCATTCTCCGGTTCCGAGCAACTGGCCGTCGCGAGATTCCTGGCGCACCGTCATCCGGACCAGTTGACCCTTGGCGACTTCCGGCCGGAAGCGGAATCGTTGAACCACCACACCCTGTCGGAACGATTCCCACACGACCGGCAGTCCGGTGGTCTTGTCGTAAACGACATGAATCCAAAGGGGTAGACGTTCCAGTTTGGCTGGCGTGAATTGGAGTCGAACCTGGTTCAGCCCATCCTGTTTCCCGGCGGGCACAGGGACGACATCGAACAACGTGGCGAGGTCTCGATTGGAACGATGCGGCCAGAAAACCAGTTCCACGTCGAGCCAATCGCGGACCGCGTTCCCCCAGGTTCCCAACTCGGCATACTGTAACTGGGGCGCATAGGCCGAGCCTTGAACGCCCTGCAACCGGACTTCCCAACCCTGCCAGGCCAGTTGCAACCGATCGGCTGCTGTCGACAAGGTAAAGTTGGAAGACATCGTGTGCGTCGGGTCGGTCCATGTCCACTGTCCCCCTGTCAGTTGTCGCCGGACTTGCAGTGCCGTGAGCTCGGGCTCGTTCGCGGGGCCGGCAAGTTCACCTTGATCTGCAGTGCGCGTGAGCCACGGACCATCAAACAAACCGGGTTGCCGACCCAGAAAGGTCGTCTGCTCCCAGGGACGGGATTGGTGCATGAGTGCGTACCGTTCACGTCGCAGCCGCACCAGGACGCCGCTGATTTCGTCCAGGGCTGACGCGTGCTGAGTGATCGACAGCGCCATGCGTGGCCGATCATACACGACGTGTCCCCCTTGCCCCGCTTGTTCCATCCAAGGGGAATCGGGCGGGCCGCCGGTTGTCTGCTGGATCAACATCAGGAGTGCCTGTACATCCAGTTCGTCTCGGGAAAGTGCATCGCGCGGACCGATGGGGACCATGCTGGGATTGGTGCCCCGTTTCGATTGCAGCGCGCGCTGCTGCCGGAAGTATTCGGTGATCTCCGCATGGGCCTCTGGCGTTTGACGAAACACAAAGCTGAGACTCGGATAGAAGAATGCGGCGTCGCCGCCCTCTCCGTCGGCTTCCATCCACGGCGAGTTCGGTGGACCACCCGTTTGCTGCATGATGCCTTGCATCAGGGATCCCACATCATCGTCCGCTGGATTGCTGAATCCATCGAATGGAACCTGCTGGTCGGGCGCTGTTTCCGCTAGGGGTGGCTGAGCATTTTCTGGTTGCGAGGTTGCGGATTCTTCGGAATCGCTGGCGAACGCGTCCAGAAGGGGCGCGGGACCAATGTTGCCCCCTCCTCCAAATCCACCTCCCATCCCACCCATTCCGCCACCGCCGAATCCACCCATTCCCCCACCGAATCCGCCGCCGCCCCACATGCCACCCATTCCCATGCCCCAACCGCCCCACTGCGATGGTGCCCGGGGTTGGCCTGCCTTGGATTTGGCGTCGCGGAAGATCAGTCCATGGGCGGAGTAGACGCGTACCGGACGCCTTGTAATCGCTTCCGTTTTTGTGGTCAGCACGAGGGCTTCGTGATCGACCTGATAGGTCAGGTTCTTCGAGTCCAGGAGCCATGTCAGGACATCACCCAGCGTCGCATTGTCATAATCGCAGGAGATGTCGGTGGCATCCGTAGCCACGCTCTCTTCCGCAAGCTTGACCTTGTCGATCAGGATGTTTTCATCGAGTTCCTGACGCATCCGCGCAATGACGTCTTCGAGCGAGGCACCTTTGAGATGGACGGAGGTCAGCTTTTTCAGCTTGGTTTCGATTCGCTGCAAGATCTGTTGCTCACGATCGAAAATCGGATCTTGTAGATCATCAAAATCGAACTTGGGATCTTTTGCGATCAGATCTTGAACAGGAAAGAGAACTCGTTTGCGGTGTTCGATGGCTTCCGTTTTGGTGGTGATCACCAGCCGGCGCGGTTCTTCGACCAGCTTCAGGTTCCACTGATTCAGGACATGATGGACGGCATTTTGCACACTGAGTTTTTTCAATGGGGGCAGATTGAATCGCGTGTTCTGATTGACGCTTTCTTCCTCGAGACGCGCATTGTCCACAAAGATATTGACACCCAGCGTGGTCTTGAGGAACTGCGAGAATTCGAACAGCGACATTTCGCCGACCGGCAGACTGATTTCCTGCAACAGTTGTTCGGCGAACGGATGGCGTTCCAGCAGTTCCGCGGTGATGGTGCCGTAGTTTGTCAGGAGACGGTCGGTGCCCGTCGGCAGCGGCAGGCGGATCTGCTCGAGATCGAACCAGCCTTGCTTGATTCCCAGGTGATAGAGGGCGATTCCACGGCGATTCGAAGTGATGCGGCGCAGATTCCGATATTGATCGGAAGCCAGCGCGATCTTGTTCGTCTGCAGGCTGTCCAGAATCTGATCAACGAGCTGATAATTCTGGGCTTCCAGTGCTTTACGTGCCGTTTCCAACTGCTGATCAAGTTCGACGACTCCGGTGACTTTGGTATTGCGACCGGACAAGCCGCGATCTGTCGGTTGGATCTTCGCCAGCCAGTCGGCAGGGAGCGGTTGAACCGTGGGGACGTCCTGGGCCGACCAATACCGACGCCGGCCTTGTCGCGGTACATTCCAAGTGTGGTAATCGGCTTCGGTTTCGAGGACCAGGAAGGCCGTTTGCGGCGTCAACAGACTCCATTCGCGGCTAAGGGCGACAATGACCTTTGCGGCTTCGAGAGTCCCGCCGGCGGTGGCCGGTGCCGCGAGCAACCTTTGCAAGTGCCGCAGACGCTGGGTCGCCCAATATCGGCCGACAAGGTGATCCTGATCACTCGCCGCCGGCATCAGCACAATGCGTTGTGACTGCAACTCACCACCGGCTAGATGGATCTGATAGACAATCTGCAGCTTGTCATCCTTCCCCAGTCTGCGTCCCACGATGCGGAACGGCTCGCCGGGCATCAGGTTTGCTGGATGATAAAGATCGACTGCGTCGCAGCCGGCGACGGTGAGTTTCTCGATCCTGGTGGGCGTGGGGACGCCGGAGAGCAACCATTCGAGCAGACGTGCGCGGTCACCATGGGCATCCGTAAAATCAAAGCAACGGCCCCCCGCACCCTGGGTCAGATGGGTGAGAAACACGCGTCCGTCAAATGTTGTTTGAATCGCTGGGGGTCCGGACCTGGACGCAGTGCTCGAGCCAGACATGCGTTCCGGACCGAATTGGAAGAAGCCTCCGCCTCGACCTCCGGAGCCCCCCATGCCCTGCACGGAGGGAGGTAGATTGGGAGCAGGTGGGGGCAGTACATTGATGGTAAACACCGCGGTTCCGGACTTGGAAATCTCCTGAGAACAACGCTCGGCCAGCAGCGGTAGCAAATCATCGTTGGCTGCATGCAGACCGTCCCCAATGTAGATCACGACGGGCCGGCGAGCCGGGTCGTGATTGGCAAATTGCGGAGCCACCGCCTGACACGTGGCCCACATGTCGGTGGACCCGAGGCAGACCTGTTGCTCGAACTTCTGGTAGGCGGCCACCGCTGCCGGTTCATGAGTCTGCAGCCAGCCTTCGTGCAGCGGCCGGGCGACGACATCCACACAGACCAGCCGGAATCGATCTTCCGGACGCAGGCTGGCCAAGACTGTTTGCAGAGCCGGGCGAACTTGATCCAAGGTTCCATTGGATGAGGTATCAACCATGAGCAAGACATCGGCCGGGGTTGATTGGGCGACAGCGTCGGGCACGGGCAGGTCCGCTTGAAAATAGACTCCCGGTTGCAGGTTCCACTTGTCCAACCCCGTATGAATCACACCATCGGGGTACAGGGCGGCGGCGCGATCGTTCGGGTCTTGTGGCGATTGTGCGGGCAGTTTCAAGGGCTCAGTACGCAGTTGACGAAACGTCGTCGCAGTTTGCGGAGCCGGTTGTTGGAAAGCGACGACCAGGTCGCTGACTGGTTGGTAATTCGGCCGCTCGAAATTGAAGGTGATGTCATTCGCCCCGCGTGAGGTGAATTGCAGCCCGGGAATCGTCGGACATTGCGCTGACGCCAGGGGTGTGGGCCCGCGAATCGATCCAAAGAGCCGGAAATCCCAGATCGGCAAGAGGTTGGACAGCAGCGGTAACTGCATCTGGTATTGCCCGCCACGACCGTCCAGGGGCAACGTAAAGTCCAGCAGAATGCGTTTAATGTCTTTCGCAAAAATCGGGAAGACCCGCATCTTGAAGAGATTGTCGCCGATTTGTTCCAGGATGGCGGGGTCGCGCTTGCTACGCACAATCGTCCTGTAAACTTCGTCGGCTCGTCGCCGCTCGATCACTTCCCCTTCGATCAACTGGTCCTTGGTCACGAACATCGCAAACCGGGAGACCGACGCCCCCGGGGGCAGATTGAAGATGAATTCCCCTTCTTCCTGACGAAGTGACGGGTTGTAAAACGATTGGTCAATTTTCACGAGCGCGACGGGGGGTTGCAGGACGACTTCAGCGTGATAGCGGGCAATATTCAGACGTGTGCCGGTTCCGCCATGAGAGTCCTTGATCACCAAGTGCCCGACCCCCTGACCCGGCGGCAGTTGTTTGGTCCAGGCGGTCAGACGTTGCTCGGCGGCTGGTTCGAGCGGTTTGACTGCAGACTTGGGAGGCGTGCCGGAAATCGAAAAAACTGTCCGTTCAGCGACGGTGACGAGAGGGGATCCGGGACGGGTGATCTCAGCCTGGCCTTTCAGGGCCGTGACCGTCAGGTTTCCTTGAGTGTCGATGGAGACCTCGGCACCGCCTGCGGGAATCGAGATGCGCGAGGTGCCCGCAGTGATCGTCCACGGTTTGTCTGCTGCCGGAGAGCAAAAGACTCGGCCCATCAGCAGGGTCGCCTGGCGGGCCGTCAGGTCGAATTGCACGTGCGAGAGCGGTGCCAGCGATAATGTTCCCTGATCACTTTGCAGGTGACCGGGACCGGTGGCCGCGGTCTTGGATTCACCCACATCGGGCAGGATGCCGCCCGCAGAGATCACTCGCCAATCGGCATCGGGAGCGGATTGCACCGCCAGGGTTCCGGACGCCCGGCCGACGATGGGATAGCCCGCCTCCAGTCCAGATTGGGCAGACAATAGACACAACGCGACCACGAACTGCAACCACTGCTGGTCGAGCATGACCCCTCCCGTGCCGTAAACCGGCTCGATTTCCGCTGGACTGAAAATCGAAACGTTCGGATGTGCTGAGCAATTCAGGCAGGGGAAATCCTGCCGGCTCGTCTGGTGTCAGGTCGACCTCCAGACTCGAAGTCTCTCCCTCAGTGTACTCCAGGCGCCGACCAATGTGAACAGTTGGCGTATCCACACTCGGGTAAAACGTGGTGATCGAGAACTGGGTCATTCAGCGTTAGAAATGGATTCGAGCACATTCGATCGGACACAAACCAGTGATCGAAAAGCCGTTATGAAGCAATCCACAATTCCATATGCGCCCCCGAACTGGTGGCAGATGTGGCATCGCATCTGGCCAGCTTCTCCGGGTACACTTCAACATCATCCGCACTGGACGCCTCACTGGCACCTGACAAGGCCCTCCACCATGCAACTGTACCCTGCGCCCGAAGAGACTCTGACAGGCACCGCTCAGGCGATTCGCGATGGGAAATTGACCTGCACTGACGTCGTCAAGCGGTGCCTGGCGAAAATCGCTGAATGGGAGCCACGCGTGAAGGCTTGGGTCAAGGTCGACGAAAAGGGCGCCTTGATCGAAGCCAAGATTCTCGACAAAGAGGCCCAGCGCGGCGAATTCCGCGGTCCGCTGCATGGCATCCCCATCGGCATCAAGGACATCATCGATGTCGCGGGGTTCCCGTCCAGTTGTGGTTCAGCCAGGATGTCCAAAGGGCCTCCCGCCGAAACCGACGCCTATGTCGTTCGCAAACTGCGGAAGGCGGGGGCCATCATCCTGGGCAAGACCGTCACCACCGCTTACGCCTACTTTGATCCACCCGTCACTCGCAATCCGTGGAACCTCGAACACACGCCCGGGGGATCGTCGAGCGGTTCCGCGGCAGCGGTGGCCACCGGGATGTGCCTGGGTGCCGTGGGAACTCAGACGGGCGGTTCGATCGTCCGCCCCGCGGCCTTCTGCGGGATCGTCGGTTACAAACCTCCGCGGAAGGCCATCAATCGCAGCGGAACGTTTCCCTTCGCCCCCAGTCTCGATCACATCGGCCCCATGGCACGCACGGTCGCGGATGCCGCCACCCTGTTCAACTGCATGACGGGGCCGGACAAGCGGCTAATGGACCTGGACAGCTTGACGGAAGTGTCGCCGTTTCCACCCCGAATGGGCGTGCTGAGTGCCGATTTTCTGGCCCATGCCGA
>CAMAVF010000214.1 GCA_945861445.1 Planctomicrobium piriforme
GCATCAATAACTGTCGGTACGTGGCGGATGCTGCCAGCATCCGCGCCGACGCTAGCAGCGTCGGCCACGACAGTTATTGATGCGCCGTTCCTTAAAGGACCACAGGGACTGCAGTTCGGCCGCACATATTACCCTCGGCATAGGCCAATCGGACTGGTATTGCCGTCGCGGTTCTTCTAATGTGTTTCCTTCTGGTTTCCCATTTGACTGGCCGGGGCGGCTGGTTGTGTTCTTCAACAGCACTCACTGACGAACAACCATGAGCGAACGTTGGATTTCTGATCGCTTGCATAAGATTGATGCCTCGGGCATCCGCAAAGTGTTTGACCTTGCGGCGCAGATGAAGGACCCGATCAATCTCAGCATCGGGCAGCCGCACTTCGACACCCCGCAGCCGATTAAGGATGCGCTCGAAAAGGCCGTCGAAGAGGGCAAGAATGCTTACAGCCAGACGCAGGGGATCAGTCCGCTGCTGAAGAAGATTCAGGATGCGGTAACGCTGCAACATACCCATGCGGATCGGCAGGTCTTCATCACCAGCGGCACCAGTGGCGGTTTGATGCTGGCACTGATGACGCTGGTCAATCCGGGTGATGAAGTCATCGTCTTCGATCCCTGGTTCGTGATGTACAAGCACCTCGTCACACTGGCCGGCGGTAAGGTCGTCGAGATCGATACTTATCCCGATTTCAAGATCGACGTCGACAAAGTCCGAGCCGCCATCACGCCGCGGACCAAGGTCATCATCTGCAACAGTCCGGCCAATCCCACTGGCGCGGTGGCCGGAGCGACCGAATTGCAGGCCCTGGCAGAACTCGCGGCAGAGAAAGATGTCGCGCTGATCAGCGATGAGATTTATAAGGCGTTCTGCTACGACGCCGAGTTTGTCAGCCCGGTCAAATGGAATCCGCAGACGATTGTGATCGACGGGTTCAGCAAGTCACATTCGATGACCGGGCACCGCGTGGGCTGGTGTCACGGACCGCAGCATGTCGTGCAGCAGATGATCAAGCTGCAGCAATTTACGTTCGTCTGTTCGCCCCATCCGGTGCAGCATGCGGCAGTCGTCGCCTGGGACGTCGACATCAGCGATCGCGTCGCCGAATACAAACGCAAACGCGATTTCATGATCGGTGAGCTACGCGGATCTTACGACATTCGCGGAGCGGGCGGGGCGTTCTACCTGTTCCCCAAAGCACCGTGGGGCACGGGGACCGAATTCGTCAAGGAAGCGATCAAGAACGACTTGCTGATCATTCCCGGCAACGTCTTCAGCCCCAGCGATACGCACTTCCGATTGTCCTATGCGGCCGATGACCGAACATTGCAGCGCGGCGTGGAAGTCTTGAAGAAACTGGCCAGACAGCCGTAGGCTGCCGAGGCGAGCGTCCGGCGTAAGCCGGATGGTTTTTACACGGCTACCGCAACCTGAATCGCTGATCTAAACATTTAAGAACCCCTAAACAAAACCGGTTGTGGGAATTTCAGAACCGTGATATTTCCCACGGTTCTGAAATGACGCAGAGGTTTTGTTAGAGTTAATAAATAGAATTCCAGCCTGTCATTCCATTTGGATCATGACAGGTTGGAAGCCTATCCCACGGTGAGCAGACAGAATCCGCGGTCTTCCGGTGGCCGCAAGCGTATAACAACCATCCGGCTTACGCCGGACGCTCGCCTACGAAGAATTCTCGGAGACCGTGATGAACAGATTCCGCGAATGGGTGCTGGCAGCCGGATTCGTGCTCGCGTGCGGTAACACCGCCTGGGCCTGGAATGATCTGGGGCATATTACGGTCGCCCAAATCGCCTATCGGCAATTGTCGGGGGACGAACGCCAGACCGTGGTCGCGATCCTCAAGCAGCATCCGCACTTCGATACCTATTTCCGTCGGTCGGCTGGCCTGGACGTCCCCGAGGACGAATGGCTATTCCTGCGTGCGGCGACGTGGTGCGACTACGTTCGGCCGCCGCCCGGTGCGAACCGGAATGGGATCGAAAGGCATCCCGTGCATCGGTTTCATCGCGGGTCCTGGCATTACATCAACTTTCCGTTCCAAGTGGGCGATGCCGCCGGGGCTCCCCTGGCGAAACCGTTGCCGACCACCGATGACGACCAGACAGACATCGTTCGGCAAATCGGACTGACGCGAGCGATCCTGTTGCAGCAAGTGGCTCACGATCCTGGAATCGCGCACGATGTGACGGCAGCACAAAATCAAGCGGTGCGACTGTGCTGGCTGTTTCATCTCATCGGCGATCTGCATCAGCCGCTGCATGCGACGGCACTCGTGGATGCCCGCCTATTTCCGGGCCCGCAGCACGGTGACGCCGGGGGCAATCTGGTCATCATTCGGACCAACACTAAAACGCACACCTCGAATCTGCACGCTTACTGGGACGGATTGCTGGGAACGGTATCGGGCTGGCGCGATGCCAACAGTGCCGAAAAAATCGCCCACGACATAAGACGTTGCCGGACCCAGGCCGATCTCCTCACCCACGGAGCCCTCGCGCCGGACAAGCTCGTAGAACTCCAACAGCATCCGCAGTTCGTCGACTGGGCCGAGGAAAGTTTCCGGCAGGCTGTCGCGGTCGCCTATGATCACGGCCACCTGAAGTTCGTCACGAAAAGGGACATGGAAGAGAACCGCATCCCGCCCGAGCAAATCCCCATGCTGCCGCCCCTGCTGCAAGAAAAAGCGCGCGCCACGGCCAACAAACGCATTGCATTGGCGGGCTACCGACTGGCAATGCAGCTCGAGGACATCGTTGGCCGGCAGTGAGGCTTGCGGCCGTCTCCCACGACTTATGGAGCATTGCGCGTCGAAATCCCATGAATATCGCAGTTGGGTAGCGCGGCCTTGACCTTTGCCAGTCCCGCAGCGGACAGGTGGGTGTAGGACAGATCGAGCTCTTTCAAGGTCGAGAGCGATTTCAGGGCACATAGTGGTTCCACTGCTTCGTCGGTGATTTTCGTCTCGTCCAGATTCAAAAGTTCTAACTCCGTCAGCGACCGCAGGTGACGGATTCCAGCGCCGGTGAAGTCACCGCAATCAGACAGATACAACTTCTTCAGCGTCTTCAACTGGCCGATCCCTTGCAGCCCGTCGTCTGTGATCTGCCCATGCGACACATTCAAACTGCTCAGCTTCAGGTGCTGCGCCAGGTGCCGCAAGCCGCTGCCGTGGAATTGATTGTCAGCTCCCCTAATCGTCAAGTCCTTGAGATTTGGCAAGTTGGGAAACTGGTCGAGCGTTGCGTCAGTAATGGCATCCGAGTCAATCGCCAGTATTTCCAGGGCCGGCAACTCCGCCAGACGCCGGATGGCACTCAGTGGGAATCGTTTGCTCTGAATCTGGATTTCTTTCAGTTGAGACAAGCGACAGAGAATCGCTACCCCTTCGTCACCCAGATTGACGTTTTCAATGTCCAACCGCTCTAGCTTAGGCAGTTTGGTCAGCACGGCCCAACTGCTGTCTTTGACCACTAAGCTACACGCCTTCAGCGTGGTCAGGTTCGGGAAGTTTGCAAGCAGTGGCAGGGTCGAGTCAGTCGTACCATAATATGGCAACCAGAGATAATCGATCTCGCTCGCGACGATGCGCTTACGCGTACCGTTTAAGCTGCTACTAAAGGTGATGTCGAACTTCTCGAGCAATTGCACCAGATCAGTCGGCAGCGGTTCGATCAGGGCGAATTGTTTTGCTGCCTGCAGCATCGTCTGGCAGTCTTGCAGACTGAAGTAGCAGCGCCCGAGTTTGGAATCCATGTCCGAACTGGAGATCTTAAAGTCGCGGTAGCCGAAAGTCCGGTTCATAAAAAACGCGTGGGTTTCCACGAGGGTCTCAGGATCGCTCGGGTCCGACACCTGTTTTTGGATGACCAGCGTGTCAGGCAATTCCAGAATAATCTTCTCTTTCCCCGCAGTCCGATTTTCGGCGGCCAGTGTCTGCAGGTCATGCTGCCCGAACTCGATCTGCATGTTGAAATGCGGATCTCCGTCGATTTCGATGGCGTCCTGATTGAGACGGAGTCGCGTGGCGCCGGGAGCGACAACAGCGTACTTGACATTATCATATTGGAACTTGGCTTCCCGCAGGACGAGTTTGTTCGGCGTCCCATCTTCAACTTGCGTGACCTGGGGACCGATCGAGGGCTGTGGGCGATCGAACTCGGGGCCATGGTTTGGGCGCTGAACCTCGGAGACACGCTCGGTGTCCAGTCTCGGCACCGGACCGGGAGCATCGGAACAGGCCGTTCCCGAGATGAGGATGCTGACCAATAATAGACGCGATAACCAATCCACCGTGACGTCCTTGGATATATGCCTTCGCAGAGTCCTCGCGCGATATGAACCGGCTCGATGAGATGATACCCAACCGACTTCGAACAGTTGAACCACGACGTTCTCTGCAGTTGATGGCAATTCGTTGTCCCATTGTGGAGAATCTCTGGTCAGAGTGCGAGCAATTTCGTGGGACGGGCTTCCAGCCTGTCATTCTGGCTGTCGGTCATGACAGGCTGGAAGCCTATCCCACGAGTGATGACCCCGTCCCTGAAATTGGATTCATGAGCGACCCAACGACACCTGCCCCGGAAGATCGGCCTGGTTCCCAACGCGAACGAATTGATCGAGCCTGCGATCGATTCGAAACGGAGACGCGCGAAGGCCGGCCGCCGCGGATTGAGGAGTTTGTCGGGCTGTTCCCCGACATCAATCGCCAGGCGTTGGTCGAGGAGTTGATTGCGCTCGAAGTCGAATTGCGTGGGACCAAGGACGAAACGGTTACGTTTGATGTTCGCCACCAGCGGTTTTCCTTCGAGGGATATTACCAGCGATTTCCCGAGGCGACGCCCATTCTGGATGCCCTGCAGAACGAATGGGACCAGTGCCTCGCCAATCTGCCCGAGTTGGAGTTTCCCGCCGTAGGGTCTGATTCGCAGGCCGACGCAGATGTGCAAGCCGCACCACGACGCAGCATCAAGCAGTTTGAATTGAAGAAGATTCTGGGGCAAGGCGGTTTTGGCATCGTCTGGCGCGCTGAGGACAAGCGCTTGCAGCGAGACGTGGCCCTCAAGCTGCCCCGGCCCCATACTCAGGCCTTCGCCGACACGGCGATGTTTTTGCGAGAGGCCCGGGCGGCGGCCAAGCTGCGGCATCCGAACATCGTTGCCATTTATGAAGTCGGCGAACACGATTCGCAGATCTACATCGTTTCCGAACTTGTCGACGGACTGAGTTTGAAGGCGTGGACGCGAACGCAAAAACTGTCGCCGGTGGAATCTGCCGGGCTGATCGCCAAGCTGGCCACCGCCGTGCAGCATGCTCACGACCAGGGGATCATCCACCGCGATCTCAAGCCGGCCAACATCCTGATCGACAAACAGAACGAGCCGCACATTGCCGATTTCGGGATGGCGAAACGGGACACCGGCGAGGGCTCGCAGTCAGTCGACGACGGACTGATGGGGACCCCCGCCTATATGGCTCCCGAGCAGGCCCGCGGCCAGCAAGCGGCCATCGATGCACGCACCGACGTGTATGCCCTGGGCGCGATATTTTATGAGCTCTTGACCGACGAGAGACCGTTTCAAGGCGATACTGCGGTGCTCCTGGATCAGGCTAAAAATGCGACTCCCAAGTCGCCGCGACTGATCAAACCGGAGATCCCACAGGATCTGGAAGCCATCTGTCTGAAGTGCCTGGCCAAGGAGAGCGCCCGCCGCTACCCCACAGCCCATGCCCTGGCCGAGGACATTCATCACTTTCTCGCCGGCGAGTCGCTACGCGGAATTCCGGCTGCAATGCCCCAACGCGTGGGGAAATGGTTCCAGCGGCAGCGGCGTTTTGTGATCGCCATTGTCCTGACATTCTGCATTGCCCTGTGTGCAGCGGGGGGCCTGGCCTGGCAACTGCGCGACACCCCGCAGATCCCGAAGGATTGGCGTAAGGTCCAATTCACGACGCAGCCGGCAGGCTGCGAAATCACGCTGGTCCCGCTGGATCCGCAAACAGGGGAACCCGATCCAACGCGCATCCAGCACGCGGCCGGACGGACGCCCCTTACGATGGTGGTGCCACCCAGCGATTATCTGGTCGTCGCGGTCCTGGATGACACGCGGTTTCACGAAGTCTACCGCCACGTGCCTCCCCCCGAAGATACCATCAGCTTCGCCCATCACCACCTGCGATGGAAGATGGATTCCACCGGAACCATCACCGTTCCTGAAATCAAGATTCCCGATGCCGTCGGGCTGTCCGAGATGACGTTGATTGAAACTTCGAAATTGCTCGAGGAACCGGCCGGAGGTAAAGGCTCGGCCCGGACCTGGCGCCTCCCCTCGTTCTATATCGACCGCCGTGAGATGACGGTCCAGGAGTTTGATCGTTCCGGCCTCCAACGCCACGGTGCTGAGAAACTCGCAGAGTTGAGGAAGTCGAAGCGGGCCCCGGATCCGGGGCCCGGGCCGCTGGCGCTGCTATCGGGATTTGATGCCATCCAGCGGCAGGAAATGCTGGGAAAACGGCTCCCCTCAGCAGCCGAACTGTATTACCTGTCGTCAGTCGTCTGTCCTCGTCCGCCGGCAGGGGCCAATGTTGATCCGGCAGCCCCCTGCGCCTTGCCCGATCAGAGCCAGATTGAAGGAGTCCATTCCGGAGTCTGGGAATGGACGACCACTAAACCGGGCGGGCCGTTTAGTCGATTGTCCAAGCTGTCCAAAATAGGCACCCTGGACATCTTGTTGAAGATGATCGGGTGCGGGTCGCCCACAGGGCAACCGTTCCTCACGTCGACCGGCTTCAAAACAGCCCTCGATCCGCAGACCACGCTAGCGGGAACACGCGGCGTCCGCAGCCTCAAGCCACGCCGTCGCCCGGAAGATTTTCTGGTTCCTGTGAGTGAGAAGAGTTTTTAGCCACGGATGGACACCGTGTTGTCCGTGTCTCCATGATGAATCTCAAATTGCTTCACGCTGGAGGCTTGGCTACTTCTTCTCGACGGGCTTGATGACTGCCACCTGGTTCAGAGTCCACGGTCCGGTCTTGGTGAAATTGTCTTCGACGATTGTCGCCGGAGCGAAGTCGAACCGCTGGCCTTCCGTCACGACGTGGTTGCCGGCGAACCGGTTGGGGAGGTCGCCGCTGGTCTTGACGTTGCAGCCCAGCAGCGATGAGGTCACGTTGACCCCCAGGCAATTCTCCAGTTGAATCGTGCCGTAGAAGAAACAGCAGTTGGAGATGGCCATCGCGTTCAGTACGTTCTTGCCCAGTATGGCATAACGATCGTTGTGATTCACCAGGCAGCCAGTCAGGCTGCCGTGTGAGCCGTTCTCGCGGTCGTCGATCACGATGCCGTCGGTGTTCGAGCCAATGTTCGAATTGGAAATGTTCGTATTGCCCGCATGGATGACCAGACCGATGACGTTGTAGTGACACATCAACTGCGACGCCGTCACGTACTCGCCGCGCGTGTCGAATCGCACGCCGATGTAGTTTCCCGTCGTCGCGATGGAACTCACCATCCCTCCGTTCGTGAAACCACTTGTCTGGAGGTTCGTGCGTGTGATCTGCAGTCCCACGCCCGCAAAATCCTTGATCTGCGTACCGGTCACTTCATAGTTCGAGCAACCTTCGATCACGATGCCATGCGCCCCCTGATCGGTCCGTTCCTTCCAGGGGCCAGTGGCCTCGCCCTGTACAGTCACATCACGCAACCGCCAGCCGGCGACAGCGGACTGCTTGAACACCGGCTTCGAACCCGTCGCCTGCAGCACGGTTCCAGTACCCGTGCCGATTACCGTGACCCCGGTCGGGATCGTGATCTCACTCAGCCGATAGTGCCCCGGCCCAATCCGTACCAGCCCCGGCCCAACAGCCAGCGCTTTCTTCATCGCGGACGAATCATCGCGCATCGCCACACGGCCATCGGGACGAGACCCATCGTCATTCGTAAACGCACTCAACGACCGCTCGGGACTGGGCGGCGGAGCCGGATTCTGAAACCCCAGCAAGCCGACCAGCAGCAGACAACTCAGACCGCCCATCACGTATCGCATCGTGCATCTCCAGGAGTAGGACAGGGATTGCGTTCGAGACTTACATGAGAACAGGAACCCGCGCGGGTCGCAACTTAGCCCGTCCTGTAGCCGCACTCGCCAGAGTGCGGGCGATCTACAGGACCGCCCGCGTTCTGGCGAACGCAGCTACACAATTCTCTAGAAACCCGACAAGCCCGAAACCAAAACCGTGCAGAACGAGAATTCTGAATCAATTCAATTGGCGGAGAGGCCCGGACGATACGTATTCTCCAGAGTCAGGCAGGCGCCGGCGCTCCACTTGTGACTCGTTGAACACGGGGTTACGATCTCCGTATGAACGAATCTCTTCAACGGAAATTGCACGCGCGGCGACCGAGTGCCCCGTCAGTTGCATTGATCCTGTATTGCATTCCGTCCTTGTTGATGGGTTTGTCCGTAGGGAGCCTGGTCATCGCTGCCGAACCTTTGACGGTCGAAATCATCGGACACCGTGGAGCGTCCTGGGATGCTCCCGAGAACACCGTGGTGGCACTCAAGCTCGCCTGGGAACAACAGGCTGATGGTGCCGAATTCGATGTCTACCTCACTCAGGATGGCAAGATCGTCGCCTGCCACGATAAGGACACGAAACGGACCGCGGGCGTCAGCAAGCTCATCGCGGAAACCTCGCTGGCAGAACTTCGCAAGCTGGACGTGGGCACGTGGAAGAACATCAAGTTCGCCGGGGAACGCATTCCGACTTTGGAAGAGATGCTCGCGACCATGCCCGCTGGCAAGAAGGTCTACATCGAAGTCAAATGTGGTCCGGAGATTGTCCCCGAACTGGATCGCGTGTTGCAGGCCACGCGTCTCAAACCGGCTCAAACACCGGTGATCTGCTTCAACGCCGACGTCATTGCAGCGGTGAAGAAGTTGCGTCCGGACTTGCCGGCGTACTGGCTGGTCAGCCTGAAAGAGGACACGACCGCCGACAGCCTGATCACCAAGGCCCGGGAGATTCGCGCTGACGGCCTGGATCTCTCGGCGACCGCTCGCCTGGATCAAGCGTTTGCGACGAAGATCCGATCGGCCGGCCTTCGGCTGGATGTGTGGACGGTGAACGACCCGGCAGTCGCGCGCCGGATGGCCCAGATTGGCGTCCAGGGAATCACCACCGATCGCCCGGCCTGGTTACGCGAAAAACTTGCCAAAGCGAACGCCCAATAGTCACTGGCGATCGGCGTCGCGAATGACCGTCCCACTACTAATACAGTCTTTGCGAACAGGAAAGACCGGTGTCATAATTCCCATTCTTCCCACAATTCCCATCGTTTGCTAATGGGAATTATGGGAAGAATGGGAATTATGATTTCTGCTTCCTTCGGTAGTGTGACGTCGCGCTATATACCGCACACTACCTATATCTCCGGCATGTTCGTCGCCACGCCCCAGTCACAACCGGAACAACCATCCCAAGCGGAAAAATCCTCAAGGTTTCACCAGCTTATCCAGATGACAACTCTTGAGATTCTGCGCGCAAGCTGATTGGGACCGCCACCAAGGAATTCCGCTTGCCTCAGGCCAAGTGTTGTGTCGTAGAGGGCTGGTATGAACTTCGTCAAGCAGCAACCTGTAAGGCACCTGGCTGTATTCGGCCTGGGTCTCTGGCTGCTCACGTCTGGTTGTACCCTGCAAAAAGGGGCTCGCGTTGCGGACCTGGTCCAGGATCCGTTCGCCGGTTCGGAATCGACCGGGCCAGAGGCCACGGCGCCCAAGGTGGAAGAACTGCCGGTGCTCTCGAGCGAATTTCCACCACCGGAAGCCACGGCTGCTGTGCCCCCCATCGCCTCGAAGACCGACACCACGCCCCCGATGGCGTCGCCCACACTGACTACGGCTGAAGTACCGCTAACCAAGGTTACCAAGGTCGATGAGACCCAGCAGGTCGCGTTTGCCTCGACCGTCGTATTGGCCCAAGGGGAACTGCCGCAAGCGGCTCCCGAGACGACACCTGCACCGAAAGCGGTCCCCGGCCCCGAGTTCAAGCTCTCGCCTGCGGCCCTGGGGACGGTCATCCCGAATCCACTTCCCGAAAAGATTGCCGGGCTACCCCCGAAGCCGGGTGAAGATCCTTTAGACACGCGATCCATTGAACTCCATATGGACGATTTGGACGTCCGCAAGGCACTGGAGGTCTTTAGCCGTGAGAGTCCCTACAACGTAATCGTCTCCCCCGGAGTGGACGGCAAGGTGACGGCGGATCTCAAAAATGTGACGTACGACGAAGCTCTGCAAGCGATCTTGAAAATCTGCAATCTTTCAGCCCGCCGCGAAAAGAACATTATCTTTGTCTATTCAAACAAAGAAATGGGCGAGCTAAATCAGATTGGGACCAATGGTCAGCAGGTCGTCCGTGTGTATCGCTTGAACTACGTTCGCAGCCAAGATATCGCATCGATGATCGAACCATTCCTTAGCCCGGATGGCAAGTGGTCAGCGACTCCTGCCAGTAGCGTGGGCATCTCCGAGGGTGGTGCTGCCGGTGGCGGCGGAACCAGCGGTGGTAGCTCGGGCGGTGGTTCGGGGGGCGGCTCAGGCGGTGCCCCGGGTGGCGGTTCTGGTGGTGGCGGCGGGATGGCGGGTGCAATTGCCGGTGCCTTAACGGGAGGCGCCGGTGGTGGTGGCGGCGGCCAAAGTTCCGGCGGTGGTGGTGGCGGCGGTTCCGACGGTGGGACCGGCGGCGATGCCATGGCCGGCGGCGACTTTATCGTCATTCAGGATTCCGAGCCCGTCCTGCAGACCATTGACCGGTTGATCGCTCAACTCGATGTGCAACCAGTTCAAGTCCTGATTGAAGCCGTCATCATGACGGTGACTCGCACCAATTCGCAGGACTTGGGAATCAACTACGCCGTGCTCGACGGAGCCGGCAGAAACCTTCTCACGATTGGCAGCGGTGCAGCGATCAACGCGGCAGCGGGGTTTGACCCGTCTCAGGTGTTGACGGCGGGCAGCCCCCTGAGAACCGTCGGGACGACATTGGTCACCCAGGGCGGAAAGCTGGCGGGAGACGCAGCCAGCGGGTTTGCTCAGAACAGCGCTGGGATCAAGTACGGATTCGTCGACGAAAATGTGACCGGGTTCATTCGAGCCCTCGAACAATACGGCGAAACGGATGTTCTCGCCAGCCCACGGTTGCTGGTGTTGAACAAGCAACGGGCCGAGCTTCAACTCGGTCGCCGTCTGGGCTTCAGAACGCTGACCCAAACCCAAACCAGCACTGTCCAGAAGGTCGAATTCTTGAACGTCGGAACTCAACTCTTCATCAGGCCGTTCATTTCCAGCGACGGCATGGTCCGCATGGAAATTCACCCCGAAAAGAGTGAAGGGGAGATTGTCGATAACATCCCGCAAACTAGAACCTCACAACTGACGACCAACGTCATGGTGCAGGACGGCTCGACGATCGTCATCGGCGGCTTGATGGAAACCGTGGCGAATAAAGCGACGTCGGGGGTTCCGGGTCTGAGCCGCCTGCCGTGGATTGGAGCCCTGTTCCGCGACCGCAGCCAGTCCACATCCAAGCAGGAAATGATTGTCCTGCTGACGCCGCGCATCTGGAAGGCAAACAACGAGTTGCTACCCATTTGCCCGCCCCCCTCCAGCCTGCTGATTCCGACCTCGGACACGCCGATCACCTACCCGCCCCCTGCCAACGGCACTCTGACGCCGACTCCCGACCTGAGCACGCCGTATCCCGACCCGAGCGTCAACGTCAAGTAAGACACGTCAGCGACAGTTTACGCGGGCGGTTACTTGGCTCTGCAAACGAATCGGAACACATCTCCTCGCCTTCAATCCCAACTCTTTGGGCAAGAGGAAGAACGCGAACGCCGTCAGCATCCGCCCGGCACGCCAAAAGCGATTCGTCCGTAACAACACTGTCCAAAACAGGTTACGACGCCAGATACCTAATAAAGGACAGGCCTATTATTGTTTGTATGCCTGTCCTTTATTCGGAGATCGCTCGATTCTGGAGTGTTGAGCGACGGCAAGGAATTCGTGGACCATCCATATTATATGCCTGTCCTTTAGTTTGTTCTTTGATCGCACAGGAGGGTGACCGCCCACGCTGGGCGTGCCATGGGGCAGACCCGCCTGATTCGATACATCGAGTTCTTACTGCTCGTGTATCGAGTGCGCTAATCGGAAATTCGTGACTATACTTCACGCGGTGAGGAATGAGGCCGGGTTGAAGTGTTGGAAGTTGTGGGTCATGAGGGTGGCGAGTTGGGGGCGGTGTTTTGTGGGGATGTTGTCGAGGCAGCCATCGATGGCGTGGCGGAATTCGGTGAAGTTGTCGTAGTG
>CAMAVF010000215.1 GCA_945861445.1 Planctomicrobium piriforme
GAAACTGCATCCCGGCCGCGGAAAACTCCTCTCCGTCCCGGACCGTGCGATCGGCGGGGGGACTGGTGATGGGTGTCCCTGCCAGACCGCTGAGATTCGCGAGCGGATCGGTCAACATGACCGCGTCCCCCTCACCGATGATCAGCGGGACGCTGGGCCAGCGTTTTTTTAACGCCGCGTTGCCGCCAATATGGTCGGCATGGCCGTGCGTCAACAGAAACAACGTGGGTTCGAACCCCAGGCTGTCGACCAGCCGAATGATCTTCCCGGGGTCCAGACCGGGATCCACGATGATGCAGTCCGAGCGATTGGCCAGCGAAACAACCAGCGAGTTCTCCATAAATGGCTTGGAGACCACGATCTCAATCCGCAACGGATTTCCCTCGGCATCGACACTCATCAAGAACGACCTTCTCTGTGGGTTTTCCGATTCTCGGATAGCTTTGAAATGTGGACTGTAGCGCGACACTCCCAGGAAATACAAGCTCGAAGCGCAAGCGAGTGAATTCCGTCGGAAGCAGTAAAATGGATGCACTCGCTTGCGATTCGAGCTTGTATAAGCGGCCCCTGACTCAGCCACGGCCCAGGTAGTCTTGCTCGACGGGCAACACGATGGCTTCCAGCATGTTGACGTGAGGCGGCAGGGCGGCCATCGTCACGGCGACTTCGGAGATCGTCTCGACGCTCATCATTGGTTCGGCGTCTGATTTCAGATTGGATTCCGCGCGGCGTTCCACCAGGACATTTCCCGGATGCAGGCAACTGCAACTGATGCCGTAGGGCCGTCCGTCCAGGGCGATGGCCTGGGTCATGCCCCAGACTCCAAACTTTGCGGCGGCATAAGGCACGCCGCCGGCTCGCGGGCGTTGAGCCGAGATCGAGCCGATGTTGATGATGCGTCCGCTGCCCTGCGTTTTCATGATCGGAAACACCGACCGGCTGCAGAGAAACGTGCCCGTCAGGCAGGCGCCGATGACGTTGTTCCACGCGGCCAATGAAACATGATCCAGGCGGCCCCCGTCGAAGGCGCCCGCGTTGTTGACCAGGAGATCAACCCGTCCAAACCGGGCGTGTGCCGCGTCGACCCAGGCTTGGACTGCCGCTTCGTCAGTCACATCCAGGGGTGTGGCCAAGACATCCGCACCGGCGGCAGTCAGTTCGGCCACGGTGCTTTCCAGTTTCGCAGCATTCCGAGCACAGATTGCCACATGGGCGCCTTCGGCGGCAAACGCCTTGGCGATGCCCTTGCCGATGCCTTGATTGGCCCCGGTGATGAGCGCTACTTTGCCTGCAAGTCGATTCACGATGGATGTTTCCAGATGTAGCCACGCTCGCCAGTACGTGGGGGAATGGTCGATGGCCCACGCTCTGGCGAGCGTGGCTACAAGATCATCAGGACTTCTTTTTGTCGATGGGCCACGGAGCGTTTTTTTCGATCCATTTCTTGAAGATCGCGATTTCGTCGTCGTCAAGTTTCTTATCGGGAGGCATCTGGATGTCTCCGTCATGCTTCAAGACCTTCATTAACAGGCTCTCGTCCGGTTTGCCGACCACGATGGCGGGTCCGTTCTGGCCCCCCTTCAGTACGGCGTCCCGGGAATCGAGCCTGAGACCTGAGTTCTGTTTCTTCGCTCCGTGGCAGCGATGGCAGGTCTCTTTCAACAGCGGCAACACTTCTTCCCGAAAGAACTTGGCATCTGCCGGGGGGATTTCCTCGGCTGCACAATTCGCGACCACAAGCATCACACCCACGATCGCGGTCAGGGGGATTAGAGCCAGCAATCTGTAAGTCATCTGCATTGCCAGTGTTCCTTGCGGTATGGGCTGGAGCCATAACTCTCACAAGATTGATAATATCCGAAGTGTGTCCGCATCGCATCTTCATGTCGGCCTTGTTTTCTGCCGCGAGTTGCAACACGCGGTGAGGGCAGTAGACTGCATGTTCCGTAGGCTCAGGGCAATCTATCAAGAGGGTGTTCGATTCATGGACTGGCAACTCAATCAACGGGCGTCGGAGTTGGTCGGCGTACTGGCGTTACATTCCGAAGAATTGCGGATTGTGCGGCACGACCTTCCGGAAGGTGGCACGGTCTACGACTTCGGAATCGCGGCGGCGGGTGGTCTGGCCGCAGGTCTCAAACTGGCAGAAGTTTGTACCGCCGGGCTGGCGAAGATTTCCTTGGAACCGGGTGAGCTGGCCGGGACTGGCTGGCCGCACCTGCAGGTCGTCAGTGATCATCCCGTGGCGGCCTGCCTGTTCAGCCAGTATGCCGGGTGGCAGGTGAGCGTCGAGAAATACTTCGCGATGGGATCGGGGCCGATGCGGGCCGCCTCCGGTCGCGAGACGGTTTTTCAGCGGCTGGGCTATCGTGAAACCCCTTCCGTCACAGTCGGTGTCCTGGAGGGTCGTAAGCTGCCCACGGCAGGCGTGTTCAACATGCTGGCGGAGAAGACGGGCGTCCCTGCTGCCCAGACGACCTTGTTGATCGCCCCTACTGCCAGCGCCAGTGGCAATGTGCAGGTGGTGGCACGCGTGGTTGAGACCGCATTGCACAAGCTGTTCGAACTGGGGTTCGATCTCACCCGGATTGTCAGTGCTTGGGGGACCGCGCCGCTGTCGCCCGTTGCACGGGATGATCTGGCCGGAATTGGGCGGACAAATGATGCCATTCTGTACGGCGGCCGGGTCACGCTGTGGGTGCGGGGAGACGATGCGTCGCTCACTGAGATGGGTCCGCACGTGCCGGCGAATGGCTCCGCGGCGTATGGCCGACCGTTCCTTGAAATCTTCGAGGCCGCGGGACGCGATTTCTACAAGATCGATCCGCACTTATTCAGCCCGGCCGAGATTATCTTTCAGAACCTCGATACCGGCCGGGTGCAGGTGTTCGGCAAAGTGGCCCCGGAGATTCTGAAGCAATCGTTTGGGATGTAGACCACAGCTTACGACTTCTCACTGGTCGCGGGCTCGGTCGCATAGAATAGCTTGTAGGAGCTCAGATTGCATTCCTCGGAAACAGGTTCCGGCTGCTGAGTGCTTGCGCCTTCCGGTTTGACTGGTTGCTGGTCCTTCTTGCAGGCGGCTTGTTGTTCTCTCATCCGTTCCGCGTCTCGGCCACCCACGGACAGAATGTAGAACACGAGCACGACCACACCCAGCATGACCGCAATGCCCACAATCACGTTGCGCCAGGCCGCCACGCCAGTCGCCGGCCTCGATGATCCGAAGTCGCTGGCGACCGGTTCACCCAGATCCGCAGACGACACCACTTCGGTATCGCTCCCGCCCCCCAAAACTTTGCCACCCAGTTGTACGAGGTCGACCCCCGTCCCGATCAGGAGGGCACCGACAAGCAAGAGTCCGAGAATGGCTTTGTTGAGTAGCGGGAAATAGTCATCCCACTTAACGGAAGTTGGCATCTTGGCTTCCATGACTGGCTTTCTGTCGGCTTTCGGTTGACCTTGTGGCCACGCTCGCCAGGGCGTGGGTTTGGAACGTAAATCATGCATGCTCTGGCGAACGCGGTGACATCTTGACGGATTATTGATGAACTGGTGCTGAGGCCTGCCGCCCGGCGACGCACAGCGATGGCGGCACCAGGGTGACTCGATTTCGTCCACCCCGTTTGGATTGATAAAGGGCATCATCGGCCAGCCGGATCAATTCCGTGGCATTGCGTGCCGGCTGTCCCAACTGGGCCACTCCGAAACTGGCCGTGACGGTCAAGATCCCCTTGTCAAAACTCAGCGGCAGAGTTTCGATCGTCAGGCGGAGTGCTTCGGCCAACTCAGCCGCCTGGTCGAGATCCATACCGGACACCGCACAGACGAATTCTTCGCCGCCATAACGGGCGACCAGGGATCCTTCGGGCGCCACCTGGCGCCACGTCCGACCCACTTCCCGCAGAACTTGATCACCGATCGGATGACCGAAGGAATCATTGATGGACTTGAAGCAGTCAACGTCACTCATGATGACGGTCAGCGGCTGCTGGGTACACTGAGCAAAATCAACCATTTCGCGCAGCCGTTCCTGGAAGCTGGCATGGTTCAACAGACCGGTCAGTCCATCGTGCCGGGCCATCTCGGCAATGCGCTGGAACAGCCGCGCATTCTTGATCGCCAGGGCGGAAACATTGGCCAGCAATTGCAGCATGCGCCGGAACTGGGGCGAAGTGGTATCGACCCCTTCCAGAATCATCAGGCCCAGCAATTCACCACCGGCAGCCAGCGGTGCAATCGCATCGATGTGCAATTCTTCGCGCCGTTGCAGGTGCCGCAGAGCCGGGTCGTTTTCGATATCCGAATGAATCAGCAGATGACGGTTCTTCACGACCCAGCCTGTCATGCCACGATCCGGCCGTAAATTGGCCGCAGCACCGTGGCCGCTCGCGCACAAGGGATCGCTGAGGGTTTCCGTCTGGCTGTTCCACAGCAACACCGAGCACTTGGTGCAGCGCAACAGGCGATGCGTCGTATGACCGACCGTTTGATACAGGGTGTCCAGGTCCAGGTCAGAAGCCACGCGCCAGCCGACCTCTTGCAAGGACAGCAACAGCTCTGGATCTTCCGCTTCCAATTCTCTCTGCAGATCGTGCGTGTCGCCCACCGTGGGCATGTCCAGCGATTCGGTTTGAGCAATCAGTTCGGCGACGGAAGACACCGGCCTTGGCAGTTCCGAGGTCAGCGGCAGGCCCACCAGGGAATGCTTTTCGACTGGATAACCGCTGTTCGAATTCGATGTTCGGCCAGCCCGCGAATGAAATTGCAGCATGGATCCAATCGAGAACAGCAAAATCGAAGTGCAGACCGGAAAGATGTGCTGTCCCGCTGTGGCCAGCGAGACGGCCTGACCTGTGATGAGGTGTTCCCCGAAACAACTGGCCATCGCCAGCAGGGTCGTGACTCGCAAACACCAACTGCCTGCTGCCAAGCCGGACAAGCAGACCGGAATCGCCATCAACAACAACGTGGCAGCACCGGAGGTCCAACCACAGGCCGGCCCGATTTCCAGCGCACAGGGGAGCAAGAGAATGGCAGCCACAGGAGGCATCCAGCTCGGTAATTGTGTTGCAGGGTGAGGCATTGCAAAGTGGTGTTTCAAAAAATGATCAGGCGACACGAGATCCCGCAGGTCGCGCAGGCATCGCCGAATCGCCCGCCAAGTTCGCTGGCAAATCGTCCCGCGCCGATTGCAGAGCGTTCTACGCTCTGTCGCAGGAACGACTTCCCGTTACCATTAATTCAACGTAAAGCCATACTCTTGATTGGCTTGCACGTATATCGAGAACTGTTCGCACGTCGTTTTGGATCTTCCAACGACGCCCCGGTCCGGGATGTCCGTTGTCGGATTGGTCAAACCTACTCCGCATTTGGCGGTCTGTCCAATTTGGTAAACATGAATTGGCGGTGAGACTCTGCAGGGTCAGGGGCCCGACGCCAATTTCGCGAGCCACAGGCTCCAGTCATTCAACGAGTGTGGCAGCATTCCCATTGGCAATTGAAAGTCATGGGAATGATGGGAAGAATGGGAATCATGTGTTCCCGTCTTCACTGAGGTGGCTTCACGAGCGACCGTACTTCTGCCGGCGACAACGCCTTGGAGTAGACTCGCAAGTCTTTCAGTTTGCCGAAGAAGTGATCGTGGGGGCCGGAGCCGATGCTGAGGGGCTTGTCGTTGGTGATGTCCAGTTGGTCTGCTGCGAATTCGACCGATTGCGCGACGAGTTCGCCGTCGATATATAGCTTCAAACGGTCTCGTTCCCGCACCGCCGCGATGTGACGCCAGCCCGACGGCAGCTCGCGGTCGTAGGTGACGTTCTTGCCCGCTTCGAATGACCGGACATGGCCCGATGGTAATGTTCCGGAAAAGAGACGGCCATTGAAAACGGCCATCGACCAGGCTCGGCGGTACATTACGTCTTCCGTAAAGTCCACGCGGCCGACTGATTTCCAGTTCTCGTCCCCGTCGTAACGAAAGATCTCGGCCATCGGCAGCGTGCCTGCATACAGCTTGCCGTTATAGACGTTCGGCCCCATCACTTCTTCGGCCGTGCCCAGCCGTCCGGTGCTGACCCATTTGTCGTCGCCGGCATACCGATACACGGTCCCGTTCGGCCATGTTCCCGCGAGCAGTTGTCCCTGATGAATCACGAGACCATACACCTGGGTGGCGTCGCCCAGTGTGCCGGTACGACTCCAGCGTTCGCCGTCGAACCGGTACACGGCTCCTTCGTCGTAGCCGGTGGCGTACAGATTGCCGTTGTAGACACACAGCGCTTCCGGCCGCATGCCGTCCGGCGATCCCAACGAGGTCCACTGGGTGCCGCCTTCGTAGCGGAACATCGCCGGTTGATAGAAGCCGTTGACGTACAGCTTCCCGCGAAATATCGCCATGCTGTTGATCCCATCCACCCCCAGCAATTGGCCCAGATCGACCCACTTGCCATGTTCATACCGAAAGACTTTGCCGCCGATGTGATGAGCGGTCGTCGGGGCCAAACCTGAGTAATGCAGCAGCACGCGCGACACGCCGACATACAGGTGCCCGTTGAAACTGGCCATCGCGGTCACGCCATTGCTCTTCCACGGCGCACCCAGATCCTTCCAGCTCCCTTTTCCATCGTACTGATAGACGTGCCCCTGGTCCTTGTTCGTCCAGCCTTCCACCGTGCCGGCATACAGACTGCCGTCATGCACGGCCATGCAATGCACGAAGATTGCATTTCCCAGTCGGCCTTCATCCTTCCATTCCTTGTCCTGACGTCCCTGATCAATGCCGAAATGGAGTTGCCGATAATTGGCCTGACTGCCGGTAACCCCCGCATGATGCTGAATGGACAGGTTCACGCCTCGGCGAGACACAGGGTCGAATTTATTGACCAGATCCCCCAGCACATCATCCAGTTCCGCCGCCGTATGGATCTGCAGGCTGAGGCTGAAGTCCCTGGTCCCCAGTTCCAACGCCGCTTGATGCGGGACTTCAATCTGACTCGTGCGCCCATCGAAGACCGCTCCCTCCGCGGTGAACCGGACGTTGAGCGCCCGACCGTGGAGCTTGGACGCGGTGACATCTTGCGCATCCTTGATGAGTGGCCAATGTCCAACCAGGTGCGTGGCCGGAACCGCATCGGTACCGAAGCCCGGGCGAATTGCCATCACCAGGATCAACACGACCAGCCCCGAACACCAGAGGACAGGGCGGTATACGGTTTGATTTGTGCGAGAACTCAAGTGGATGCTCCCAGGAAAAAGAACGGAATGACGACTCTACGGAGACTGGCGCCACGCCAGGCGGGAATGTGCGACCCGCATTCAGCTTCGAGCGTAGAATGATACAACCTGCACCGGCTCGACAACACCGTGCAAGGGCTCAACCACATCAAGTGGTGTGCAGCCGCTACACCCAATGCAGACGGTGATGCACACCGACTCTGTCCCACCGTCGTTCCGCATGTTACATTAGAGATTGCTCGGAAATGGCTGTTAATTCGTGTCTGGATCCGGCAGGCAGTCCCTGTCGTCGCGAGGTCGCAATGGGCCGGAAGTGTTGCACGCTGGGATGGTTTCTGGTGCTGGGATGTTGTCTGGGCAGCCGCGCCCTGGCCGCCGAAACTCCCGCACTCACACCCGCCGAAGTCGAATACTTCGAAAAGGAAGTCCGGCCACTCCTCGCGACTCATTGCTATCAATGCCACAGTGTCGGCAAGAAGCAAAAGGGGGGCCTGCTGCTCGATAGTCGCGCAGGGCTGCTGACCGGGGGAGATACCGGTCCGGCATTGATTCCGGGGAAATCCGGTGACAGTCGACTCATCCGTGCCGTGCGGTATGACGACCCCGATTTGAAGATGCCTCCCAAGGGGAAGCTCAAAGACGACGAAATCGCGATCCTTACCAAATGGGTCGATGCAGGTGCCAAATGGCCGCCGAGCCCTGTTCCCGGATCCAAGGGGGCCGCCAAAGGCGAGTTCAATCTGGCCGAGCGTGCCAAATACTGGTCCTTCCAACCGTTGGCTGACGCGAAGCCTCCAGTGGTGAAACAGGCAGATTGGCCAACAAGCGACAGCGACCGGTTCATCCTGGCCGCGTTGGAAGCAAAAGGGATCCGCCCCGCACCACAAACCGACAAACGGACGTGGTTGCGACGAGTCTCCTTCGATCTGATCGGCCTGCCTCCGTCAGCAGTAGAGATTGATGCCTTTCTCGCGGACGAGTCCCCCCAGGCTTACGACAAGGTCGTCGATCGATTGCTCGATTCGCCGCACTACGGCGAACGCTGGGGACGACACTGGCTCGATCTGGCTCGCTTTGCTGAAACCTACGGGCACGAGTTCGACTTCGAGATCCCCAATGCCTGGCGTTTTCGCGACTATGTCATCCGAGCCTTCAATGCCGATCTGCCCTACAACCAGTTTGTGATTGAACAGGTCGCCGGTGACTTGTTGACCCAGCCCCGGCGGCATCCCATTGAAAAGTTCAACGAATCGGTGATCGGCACCGGGTTCTATTGGCTCGGTGAAGCCAAGCATTCCCCCGTCGATATCCGCGCCGAAGAAGCCGCCCAAGCTGACAATCAGATTGATGTGCTGTGCAAGACGTTTCTCGGCATGACGGTGAGTTGTGCGCGGTGCCACGATCACAAGTTTGATCCGATCCCGACCAAGGACTACTACGCGCTGTTTGGTTTCCTGAAGAGCTCGCGGATGCAGCAGGCATTCATCGACGATCCCGAACCGTGGGCACGTCGCATCGAAGAATTGCAGACGCAAGAGGCGCAGGTCTCGCGGATCGCGAGGCAGGCGCTGCATGCCGTGCGAGCGGAACAGATCGCGCAGGTGTGGCCCAAGCTATTCCAGGTGAAAGACGTCGATGCAGCGAGTGAGGCCGCAGTGCAGGCCACCGCGGAACAACTCGGCGTTGATCGAGACATCCTCACCCGCTATCTGGCCGAGAAGAAGACCGCAGCACAATCGACCGAACATCCATTGCATCTCTGGGCGGCACTCGGTGCCGTGCCATCCGAAAAATTCGTCGCGGCACGCACGGAGTTGGCCAAACGACTGATCGAGCAAGATGCCAAATCCAAACGGCCTCAAGAAGATGCCTATGATCTGGCTGACTTCGATCGTCCCGATTATGGCGACTGGTTTGTCAGTGGATTCGCCTTTGGCTCGCGTCCTGTCGGGATCGGGCAGATTCTGGAAATGCAGGGCTTGCAGCGCAGCATGCCGTTTGCCATCCGCCCCGGTGTGGCCCACAGCGGCAGCGTGTCACCACGTTTGCGCGGTGTATTAAGGTCGCCCGCCTTCACTCTTGATCGCAGTCGCATCTGGCTGCGCGTGCTGGGGAAGGAGACTCGTATCCGGCTGGTGATCGACGAGTTTCATCACATTCGCAGTCCGATCTACGGGGGTCTCGAGTTTGCCCCGTCGAACCCCGATCAGTTTGCCTGGATGGAAATGAACGTCGGCATGTGGCAGGGTCACCGGGCCTATCTCGAATTCGTAGACGATAGCGATGGGGTCATTGCCATCGATCGGATTGTCTTCGCCAACGGCGGACCTCCCCCAGCCGCACCGAGTCACACATCGCTCGAACTGGCGCAGAACGAGGACCTCAAAACCGCCGCAGACTTGCAGGCCATTCTGCAGACTCGGTTGCAGCGGGCCGTCGATTTCGGCGAGGTGGACCAAGAAATTCCGAACTTCAGCGTGGCAGAACTGGCCACCTGGCTCTATCGAGACGGTCTGCTCGGTTCGATTCCGGCTGCGATCGCTCGACAGTCCGCCGAGACACAGGCCGAGTTCACCAAGCTGACGGCGGCACTCGCCAAGAATGAAGCAGCGATTCCGGTGCCGGCCCGGGCGATTGCGATGACCGATGGGACACCGGAAAACGAACGCGTCTTCATTCGCGGCAATCACAAGACGACCGGCGACGAAGTCCCCCGCCGACTGTTGGAAGTTCTGGGAGCCGACCAGCCGGCGATCGCAAAGGGCAGCGGGCGATTGGAATTGGCCCGGCGGATCGTCGATCCGAAAAATCCGCTCACGGCCCGAGTCATCGTCAACCGCATCTGGCAGCACCATTTTGGCGAGGGACTTGTCCGCTCGCCTGACGATTTTGGGCATATGGGGCAACTGCCATCGCATCCCGAATTGCTCGATTTCCTGGCGCGCGAGTTCATGCAGGATGGCTGGTCGCTGAAACGGCTGCATCGCCGCCTGTTGCTCTCCAGCACCTACCGCATGGCCAGCCAGGGTGATCCAGCGGCAGACGCTGCCGATCCGCAAAACCGATTGTGGCACAAGATGCCCGTTTTGCGACTGGAGGCCGAGGTTATTCGTGACGCAATCCTGGCTGTCTCTGGCAGGTTAAGCAAGAACCAATTCGGACCTGGCGTGCTGCCCTACCTGACCGCCTACATGAACGGCCGCGGCCGCCCGGCAACATCGGGACCGCTCGACGGCGAGGGGCGGCGGAGCATTTACATCAACGTGCGTCGGAATTTTCTGACGCCCATGCTGCAGGCGTTCGACTTTCCCATTCCATTTACGACGATCGGCCGCCGGACGGTTTCCAATGTGCCGGCGCAGGCCTTGTGCCTGATGAATAATCAATTCGTCACGCAACAGGCCGAAACCTGGGCCAAGCGCCTGGACGGGGAAGCTCAACAAGAGCCCTCCGCACGCGTGCAGGGAATGTACGTCGCCGCGTTTTCGAGACCACCCAACGAGCAGGAGCTACTTGAGGGCCTCGACTTCGTGGCAGCGCAATGCAAGCTTTATCCAGCCGACCAACAGTACCGGGCCTGGGCTGACTATGCCCATATCCTGTTCAACGTCAAAGAGTTCATTTTTCTGAAATAGCCCAAGGGTCGGGCCTGCGATTTTTCGAAATTGGCCGCCATCGGCCGTGATTGCAAATCAACGTCAATCCGGCCAATTTCCAAAAATCGCAGGTCCGACCCCCGAACCACCAAACGCGCCCGACTTAGAAACGCTAACAAAACGACCCCACCGAGCTCGCCTCGGTGGGGTTTTGTTAAAGCCTGTTACTTAGAGAGTCAATCGACATCATGCATTGTGGACGATTTCAGCCGCAGCCAATGACTCGCCGGGACATGTTGGCACAATGTGCCAACGGGTTCGGCGCGTTGGCCCTGGCGTCGCTGTGCCAGGACCGGGCCTTCGGCCTGGAGCCCGCCGCCGGTCGCGGACATAGTCCGTTCGAAGCCAAACCGTCGCACTTTCCGGCCAAGGCCAAAAGCGTCATCTTTCTGTTCATGGATGGCGGTCCGGCCCAGATGGATACGTTCGACCCCAAGCCCCGCCTGACCAAAGAACACGGTCAGCCGATCAAGGCCAAGGTTGAGCCGACCCAGTTCAACAGCATCGGCAACGTGCTGGGATCTCCCTGGAAATTCAATCAATACGGCCAAAGCGGCATTCCCGTCAGCGAACTGTTCCCTCACGTCGCCACCTGTGTGGATGACATGGCCATCATCCGTTCGATGGTGGCCGAATTCCCGGAACACACCAACGCCAACTACTTCATGCACTCGGGCCACGGACAGCAGGGACGCCCCAGCATGGGAGCCTGGGCGACCTATGGTCTGGGCAGCGAATGCCAGAACCTGCCCGGCTTCATTGTCCTCAACAGCGGCATGATTCCTCCCGGTGGAATGGACTGCTTCGCCAGCGGCTTTTTGCCGGCGACCTATCAAGGATCGATGTTCCAGAAGGGAGACAGCCCGGTCGCCGACTTGACGCGACTGGAACCAACGGTCGAAATCCAGAGCCGCAAGCTGGCTCTACTGCGTAAGCTCGACGGCGGCCTGATTGAAAGAATCGGACCGGAAGACAAAGTCGAATCGGCCATTGCCAACTACGAACTGGCATTCCGGATGCAGGCCGCCGTTCCCGACCTCATGAACATGCAGACGGAAACGGCGGCCACTCAGGAGTTGTACGGAGTCAACGACCCCGCCACAGCCCTCTTCGGTCAGCAATGCCTGGTGGCCCGACGGCTGGTCGAACGGGGCGTGCGGTTCATCGAATTGTTGTGTCCCAACCTGGGCTACGACCGCTGGGATCAGCATTCCAAATTGAAAATTGGCCACGAGACCAACGCGAAAGCCGTGGACAAACCGATCGCCGGCCTGATCAAGGATCTCAAATCACGTGGGATGCTCGAGTCCACACTGATCGTGTGGGGCGGCGAATTCGGTCGCACACCGATGGCCCAGGGGGACGGCCGCGATCACAACCCGTTCGGCTTCACGATGTGGATGTGCGGCGGCGGGATCAAGGGAGGGACGATTCACGGAGCCACCGACGAATACGGCTATC
>CAMAVF010000216.1 GCA_945861445.1 Planctomicrobium piriforme
CCTTGAACGTCATTTTTCGATGGTGCTCGGCTTGGTTCTCAATGTAGTCGAACGTGTCGTCGATGCCGGACACGCCGATGCTGAAGGCCCCGTATCCTTCCTGCCATTCAAACGCGGCGTGCTGCGGAAACGTCTCATGGACCCACTTCGACGAGTTCCCCTTGATGAGTTGCACTGCCTTCGCTATGTCCAAGGTCGATGGCAGAGACAACAAAATGTGGATATGATCCGCCACGCCGCCGACCTTCAACGCCTTCATCTTGTTTTCGCGTGCGATACCGCCGAGGTACGGCCAGAGCCGTGCTTGGAGATCGGCAGTAATCAATGGCCGACGATCCTTGGTGCTGAAAACGACGTGCATGAGACAACTGACGAACGAGTGCATGGTCGCTCCTTGTCTTTCGTCCCTGCGGGACTGGTTGGCTGGGGTGCATCATCTCCCACCGTTAAAACGGTGGGCTATTGTCGAGCGTCCCTCGCGGGACGAAGGCTACATGTCGCGGCGGCGTCGTACAACCTATTTCACCTCAATCCGCAGCGAGTCCATCACGATCGTCTGATCGGACTTGCCATAGGCGTCGTCGCCGCCGACATGTCCAAACACAAAGATCTGACCATCGGCCGCCTGGACGCTCCGCGGATAGTACGCCGTACCCGGAACCGCCAGTGCAGTCCAAGTTTTGCCGGCATCCGTCGTCCAGTGGATGCCGCTCGTGGCGACATGCAGGATCGGCCCTTCACGGGTGGCGAGGAGCTCCGGTTGCCCGCTGTGCGGCAGGACCGACGGACCAACCTTGCCCGGGATCCACGTCGCGTCTGATTTCTGCAGTACGCCTTGCCAGCGTTTGGCATCTTCGGCGCGGCGGAACATGCAGAGTAAATCGCCGTTCGCGAGCTCCGCCACATCGAATTCTTCTGTCCAACCCTCACGCTGATCCTCGGGAATGGCGGCGATCGGACCCTGCCAGGTCTTACCCTGATCCGCTGAGACAATAATCATCGGCGCGACCTGTTTACAGAACTCGGTCCGCGTCAGGCTGCCTGCCGGGGCCGCGACCACACCCAGCAGCACAACCAAGCGCCCGTCACGCAATGATCGGATGCGTCTCGGCCAGGACGAATACTTCTTCGGGTCGAGAGGCACCTCGGGCTTGCCCCAGGTCTTCGTGGCATCCGTCGAGCGTTGCAGAAATCCCGTCTGGGGCAGTTCGGGATTATAGGGCAGATAAAACCCGAGTACGGCCCGGATGACGGTGCTGTCGGTCAGTGCCGTTTCCGCCTCGCCGGAAACGCCATTCATACACGACTTGAAGGGGTCCGCACTGACCTGCTTCCAGGTCTTTCCGGCATCCGCGGAACGCAGATGGACGTTGTGCATGTCGAGACCAGTCATGTCGTAGCCGGGATGTCCCGCGGGGGGCCACACCAGTTTGCGCTGCACGTCTTGGGGGGCCTGCGGGCGACCCGCGACCGGCCCGGTGGCCTGAGTGAAGCTGACCATCAAACTCCCATCGGGCATCGTCCACGCACCGACCCAACACGTGAAGCCCGGAGTCTGCGGCGAGTGATAAACCGTCTGCCGCCGATGGTCCGTGGCCGTCACTTCGTCAGCCGCGGCGCACTCGTGCGCGACCATCATGGAAGACACTGCCAGGACAAACAGCAACCACCGTTGAACCGATTGAGCAACTCGACTGAGGAGTTCGGACATAACACAGCACCTCTGAATAGAATGGGTATGCAGGAAATTCTGCCGAGTGATTCTTCAGCTTGACAACTTCCAACGAGCAGAGACAGAATTGTGCCGAGTGCTAGACAGAAATTTCATATTTGAGGGCAGAATTTAATTCGGTCTATCCATAGTCTAGCTGATCTCCTTGGTGCCGGAATGTTGTAGGCTGGGCTTGGGATAACATCAACGGTCACTCCCACAACCGGGCTTATGTAGCAGAGGCAATTTCGGCATGGCGTTCTTTTTCGCGACATCGGGCGACTTGCTGCCTGTCCTGTTAAGCGTCGAAGCTCGTCGCTCAATAGTTTACACACGTGTTGATCACGTCAATACGTCAAGAGTGGAACCTTTCTGCTCAGCACGAGACTAACCCACTCTCTTCCAGCCAGCACCGTTTGAGTCTTCCGTGAATTGTCCCACGTATCTCATAACGGAGTCGGGAACGGATGTCATTCTGGAACAACTGCATTGCTACGATGGGAAAGACCGATGGGCGATCGACCAACTTGCCAATCCGGATAGTACGATACTTCGGCATGGCGGGTTGTATAGTGACAACGTGTTGCTTCATGGCGAAATCCGCACGGCCTCAAAAACCCAGGTGGCGGTTCGCCTTCAGCGATCCTTTGACACTGCCGTGCGGAAGCATTTTGTAAAAATCAAGTCGTTTTACGTCGGACGAGAGGCAGAGGCGCTACTGGATTCAGGCTTCCGGTTGACGGCGGCCGAGCAATGCCCGCTGGAGTTTGACCTTCGCCGCTGACCTTGATTTCAAACGATCCAATCCGACGTGTGCCGTTATCGGGTTTGGGGTAAGATCAACGGTGGTTCGCGCGGCACACCGTGGGTTCCCATAACCAGGGCGTTTAGGCGGAAGAATATGGACGCATCACTTGCAACTCGGTATGTTGACGCCGCAATTGCAAATCTACGGGCACATGACATTATGCGCATGCCTGATCCCGCCATGCCGATGGCAATGCGCGATGTCGACCTACCGAATCGTGACGACTGGGTTGCCTGGAAGCCAATTCCGAGTACCGTAACGCCGTCGGATGTCGCCGATCTTGAGCGACTCTATGGCGGTATGTTGCCGACAGTTTATGTCGACTTTCTACAATACCAGCACTTCTACGACCTTACGGAACGGGGCGTTCGTTTTGAGTGCCATATTGCTGGCAAATGGAAAGAACGGCTTGCATCGCTGTATCGCAACTACAAGCCGCACTTCCCCGCCGGAAGCCAGTTGGTCCCGTTCGGCCATGAGACATTTATGGACGCAGGGCCCGTCTGCTTCGATTTCGCTGCCAGACTCCCAGATGGCGATTGCCCGGTCGTATTCTGGGATCACGAATGGATCAACACTAAGAAGGAGATTCGGCCGCTGTTTTCATCAGCAACGAAGATGTTCGAATGCTTGTTGTTTATCGCGCAGTGTCCTATTGATTTCTTTTACCATCATTTGGATTCAGACGACGATAACGTACTACCGCAGAAGCGACGTTTCCTATCTCAGTTTTTGCGTATCGATCCGGCAAGTCCAATTGACTACTGGACCACCTGGGGAGTTTCACCAGACGCCTGACAAGCGGTACAATGACCGGGACGCTAGGCAGCGATAGCGAAGTCCAGACACTTACCCAGCTGCCACGCTTTATCTTACGTCGGACCATTGAGATCGCTTTCAACGTGATCATTTCTTCCCGCACTCCCGAAGGACTGCCCCACAGATGCCCGGTGTGCGGCAAGATGTCGAGGCTTGAGCCATCGCTTCCCGGCGGTGATTCGTGTTGTCCGAATTGTGGCCACTTGCTGTTCCGGTTGCGCGACCGCATTGCCGGCCAATCTGGTGTGGCCACCGACCAGGTCCGTCTTTCGTCGTCATTGGACAGACTTGGCGTCGACTCGCTCGCATTTGTCGAATTGGTCATGGACATCGAAGAACATTTTCAGATTGCAATTCCCGATACGGAATACGAACGGCTCCGGACGGTCGCAGACGTGATTCGCTATATCGAGAACAGCGGCCTGATCGAACCCGTTTAAAGGATTTTTTCATTCGTGTCATTCGTGGTTCAATATCTTGTTCTTCGTGATTGTCGCCGCGTGTTGACACTCGGGCGGGCCGGGAGACCCGTTCTGCGACCCTTCGTTTGAGTTGTTGAGATCTACAGATTTCGCAGATGACGCAGATAGGGTCCTCATCTGCGTCATCTGCGAAATCTGTGGATATACTACGAAATAGCGCAGCTTCAAGAGCGGGAGTCTCGCCCTCGTTTTTCCAATCACGCTCAAATGCAATGACAACTGTGTCAGCGGCAATGAAATCCCCGCTGGATCGGTAAATCCGGCGGTCTGTATGGAACGCCAGACCGATCGGGAGTAATCTAAAGCCTATCTCAAGGCCCTGCCGCTCGTGCGGGTCGTGCCCGATCCGTTGTGTGATCATCAGAATTCGGAGAGTAGTCATGGCGAACAAGGCGATGCAGCTTCCTCGGCGTCAGTTTTTGAAGACCGCGTTTGCGACGGGCGGTGCCGCACTGCTGGCCCCCATGATCATTCCCAGCTCTGCCTTGGGGCTGGATGGAGCCGTGGCTCCCAGTGAGCGGGTCGTCGTGGGGGGCATTGGGATTGGAAACCGGGGGACTTACGACCTTGGCTGCTTCCTGGAGCAAAAGGACGTGCAATTCGTCGCTGTGTGCGATGTCAAGGAGAAGCGTCGGACGGCCGTCAAGAAGATCGCCGACGAAAAGTACGGCAATGAGAATTGCAAGACGTACATTGATTTTCGCGAATTGCTGGACCGTGCCGACATTGATGCCGTGCTGATCGCCACCGGGCCGAACTGGCACGCGACCGCCGCCATGGCTGCCGCCAAAGCGGGCAAGGACATGTACTGTGAGAAGCCCGTCACCAAGAACATCGCTCAAAGCCTGATCCTGGCCGAAACGATGCGCCGCACCGGTCGCGTCTTCCAGGCGGGAACTCAGCGACGCAACCTACCGCACTTCGCGTTTGCCTGCGAACTCGCCCGTACCGGGAAACTGGGAAAACTCAAAAAGGTCTACGCTCACCCGGCCGGCATGCAGGCCCTGATGAGCGGTTGGCTGCCTCCCGAACCTGCGCCGGACAAAGAAGTCGTCGACTGGAACATGTACCTCGGCCCGGCGGCGTGGCGGCCGTTTAATGCCAAGCAACTCGACGGATTCAATTTCGAGAAGGGTGGCGGATTCATTGGTGCGTTCAACGGCGGCGGGGTCCTCGAATGGGGCTCGCACTGCGTTGATCTGTGTCAATGGGCGGTGGGTGATTGTCCGCCGCCCGTCGAGTACAACGCACCGAAGGATGGCGAATTGGTGGCTCGCTATGAGAACGGCACGGAATTGATCTTCCGTGAAAAGGGTTGGATTCCGCTCGGTTCCTGCCCCGTGCGGTTTGAAGGCGAGACCGGCTGGGTCGAAGCGGGTGACAGCGGCAAGCTGGTGCTGAGTTCTCCGGAATTGCTCGCGGGGAAAGAAGTCGCCGAAATCGGCGGCTATCCGGCGACGTTCCATGTGCGAGACTTCCTCGACTGCGTGAAGACGCGCGGCCTGCCGAAGGGCAATGCCGACGCGGCCTGCAACGCGCACATCGCCTGTCACGCGGCCAACGTCGCCCTGCATCTGGGCCGCACCGTGAAGTACGACAACACCACGAACGAGTTCGTCGACGACGTCCAAGCCAACCGCCTGCGATCCGAGGCCTTGCGCGAACCGTGGCGGCTGTAAGTAGGAGTTCGAAAAAACGGTGTAGCCGTGTTCGCCAGAACGCGGGCCGTTTTGTGTTGAACGCCCGCACTCTGGCGAGTGCGGCTACCACTTAATTATTTCCGCGCTGACTGCGTCTTGTCTCTTTCTTCGCTGTGCTGATCTCAATCCAAACGCTCTGGAGCGATAACCATGCTATTAACTCGACATATAACACGATTCCTCACACTCCTCGCCGCTGTCCTCGTGCTGACCGTAACGTCGGTGCGAGCAGCCGACGACAAGGCTTCTCCGCAACGGGAACAGGAACTCCTGGCGATTCTGCGGTCTGAGGCCCCCGATGCCGACAAGGCCCTCGCCTGCAAGAACCTGGCCATCCACGGCTCGGACGAGTCGGTTCCCGACCTGGCCAAACTGTTGTCGGAAGAAAAATTCGCCTCGTGGGCCCGGATCGCTCTGGAAGCCATCCCCGGCCCGGCCGCGGGCGAAGCACTCCGCCAGGCGTCCGAATCACTGGACGGCAAGCTATTGATCGGGGTCATCAATTCGATCGGTGTCCGCCGCGATGCCAAATCCGTCGAGACATTGATCGTGCGGTTAGGGGACAAAGATCTCGATGTCGCTTCGGCGGCAGCGGTCGCCTTGGGACGGATCGGCAATGAGGACGCGATCAAGTCGTTGCGACCCTTGCTGGCCAGTGCTCCGGCCGGCGTCCGTTCAGCCGTGGCCGAGGGCTGCGTCCTGTGTGCCGAGCGACTGCACTTGGCAGGGAAGTCGGCGGAAGCCGTTCAGATTTACGACGAGGTCCGCAAGGCCGAACTCCCCAAGCAGCGACTGATCGAAGCGACTCGCGGCGCGATCCTGGCCCGCAGTCCCAAAGAGGGACTGCCGCTGTTGATGGAGCAGTTCCAATCCCCGGATAAAGTCTTTTTTCAGCTCGCCCTGGGCACGGCACGTGAGTTTCCTGGCAGTGATGTCGATCAGGCTCTCGCATCCGAGTTGGCGAAGTCGTCGAAAACCGCGCCAGATCGAGCGGCAATCATCGTTCAGGCCATGGCCGATCGACCAAAAACGGTCGTCTTGGCGGCCGTGGTGAAAGCGGCAGAAAGTGGCCCGAAACCAGTGCGGTTGTCGGCCATCGGAGCCCTGGCCCGTGTCGGTGATGTCTCTTGCCTGCCGTTACTGCTGGAGTCGGCACTGGATGCGGATGAGGAACTGGCTCAAGTTGCGAAAACCACGCTGGGCGATATCGCAGGCAAGGGCATCGACGCCCAGATCGTCTCCCTGTTAGCCAAAGCCGAAGGGAAGAAATACCCGCTGCTCATTCAACTCGTGGGGAAACGGAGAATCCAGGCGATTGCCGCGTTGTTGAAGGCAATGGATCATGCCGACAAGACGGTCCGCGGCGCCGCGTTGACCGCCCTGGGCGAGACAGTCACGTTGAAGAATCTTCCCGTGTTAATTACTCAAGCCATTACACCGAAGCGGGCCGATGATGCGCCCATCGCCCAACAGGCACTGAAAGCAGCCAGCATCCGTATGCCGGATCGCGAAGCGTGTGCCGCGGAACTGACGACCGCCCTGGATCGCTCGCCCGCGGCCACGAAAACGGTGCTGCTGGAGATTATTAGTGATGTCGGTGGCACTAAGGCTCTGGAGACGGTTGGCGCATCCGCCAGCAGCAAGGATCCGCTGCTACAGGATGTTGGAAGTCGATTGCTCGGCAAATGGAACAGCGTCGATGCGGCACCCGTCCTGCTCGATCTGGCGAAGACCTCGCAGGATGTGAAGTATCAACTGCGTGGACTGCGAGGCTACATCGGTCTGGTACGAAAATTCCCGATGGCTGATGCCGAACGAGCAGAGATGTGCCAGAAAGCCTTCGAGGCCGCCAAGCAGCCGGCGGAACAAAAGCTGGTGCTGGACGTCGTGAAACTCCACCCAGGGATTGAAACGCTCAAGTTCGCCATCAAGACCATCAAGGTGGAGGGCCTGAAGGAAGAGGCGACCCAAGCGACATTAGTGGTCGCTCAGAAACTGGGCAGCAAGGGAGTCGACGTGAAAGAGCTGCTCTCCACCGCCGATCTCAACAAGGTCAAGCTGGAGATCATCAAGGCGGAATACGGTTCCGGAGCGACTCAAAAGGACGTCACCGCCGTCCTACAAAAACAAGCCGGCGACCTGCCACTCATCACGCTCGCCGACGCCAGCTACAACACCAGTTTCGGTGGAGACCCGGCCCCCAACACCGCGAAGCAATTGAAAGTCCAATACCGCATCAACGGCAAAGCCGGAGAAGCCTCCTTCGCCGAAGACGCCCTGATTGTGCTGCCGATGCCAATGCCCAAGTAAACCACAACGGCGCAGCATCTGGAGCGACAAAGGTGTTGGGAATCGAATGCGATATTCGACTTCTGGCGCCTTCGTTTGCCCTTTAAGCTGCGCCATTACATCTGGTGTGCAAATCGAATCAGGCATTTCGCTCTTCCAGCGGCTGGTTTTCCGGTTGGACCTCTGCTTCCATCGCTTCGTCCAGTTCGAGTTCATGGATTGCCGAACTGGTTCCCGCATCGACCTCGACGGTTTCAAAATCGGGTTCCGGTTTTTTGGTGACTCCCAACGCATGTTCTTCCGGTGTTCGTTCATCAGGAAGCGGATTTTGGTTCATGGTCTGACCTCCAATTAAAAAGCCCCACCTCACGGCAGGGCTGACAGGACACATGGTTATTTCTCGCCCGACGGCTTCTGGTGCGGGTGTTCCGCCTCGGGATGCTGGGGCTGATTGGCATGCTTGACGTTCTGGTCGTTGACCCGAATCGCCTGCACGTTGGTCGTTCCCTTCACATTCTGGCCGCCGGCACCCCGCGTATCGGACTGTTTTTTCGGTTGTCCCATGATGTCTCCTTGTGGATAACGAAGGCCCGTCGATGAATTTTAGAAGTGGCCGGAAATTAAAGAACCCCCTGACTGCCTGTTGACGGTTCAGGGCGTGGAGATTCGAGTGTCTGTGACTTTGGACGTCTGATCCCGATAAGATGTGGCAATGAGTGATGTCACGCGAATTCTGACAGCCATTGAGGATGGCGATCCCGCCGCTGCCGACGCGTTGTTGCCGTTGGTCTACCAGGAACTACGCCAACTGGCGGCTGCAAAACTCTCCCACGAGAAGCCGGGGCAATCCATTCAGGCCACGCTGCTGGTGCATGAGGCGTGGCTGCGACTGGTCGGTTCTGAGGTTGATGTCCATTGGAATGGACGCGGACACTTTTTCGGAGCGGCAGCGCGGGCGATGCAGCGGATCCTGGTGGAGAACGCGCGCCGCAAGCGACGCCTCAAGCATGGCGGTGACCGGGAACGCGACGAGGTAGAACTCGTTGACATCGAGGCCCCGGAACCGCGCGAAGACCTGATCGAACTCGATGCGGCACTGGATCGGCTGACACTGGAAGATCGGGCGGCAGCCGAATTGGTCCAGCTCCGCTACTTTGCCGGCCTGACGATGGCCGAAGCTGCCGAGGCCCTGAAGATCTCTCCGCGAACCGCTGACCGGACGTGGGCCTTCGCCAAGGCCTGGCTACATCGCGAATTGTCTTGATTTATTCCTCGTCGAACATATTTTTTTCGAAATTCGTGGCGTAAAATCGGCTCCAACGTCGCACTGTAGAATAGCAGCCTGTTGAAAAAGGTGTCTGGAACTCTCCGAACGTCCGAAAAAACGCTCGATTCCGTATGGTTGGCAAAGTTCCAGACACCTTTTTCAACAGACTAATAGATGGCTCTCGTTTGTCCCCGAGTCATCGCTGACGGCGACACCACATCGAGTTCCGTATCGTCTTCGCTGGCTCCAGGTCGAAGCGAATTGCGTTCCCGCTAGAATCGCAGCGCCATGATCGAACGAAAACTGTTTGAGTCCGCCCTGGAAATTGCCGATCCCCAGGCGCGCCAGGCATTTCTCGACGAGGCTTGCCAGGGCGACGGGGACTTGCGGGCGAAGGTCGACGCATTGCTGAAGTCCCACGCGGCCGCTGGATCGTTTCTCGACATTCCCGTCGGGGAACAGATGGGGCCACGGGCTGACAACATCACGACCAACACGTTCCTCAGGGAGCCCGCCGCCGATTCGGAAGACAGCGACGATTCGCAGCCCGATCTCAGCTTTCTGCAACCGTCGAACAAGCCTGGCTCGATCGGCGTGCTGGCTCATTACGAAGTGCTCAGCATGCTGGGGCAGGGAGCGTTCGGCATTGTCTTCAAGGCGTTTGACGAGAAGCTGCATCGGTTGGTGGCGATCAAGGTCATGAATCCGCAGATGGCCTCGACGTCGCCACCGCGCAAGCGGTTCTTAAGGGAGGCTCGATCAGCCGCAGCGATCAAGCACGAGAACGTCGTGCAGGTTTACAGCGTTGAGGAGCAGCCACTGCCGTATCTGGTGATGGAGTTCATCGACGGTCAGACGCTTAAAGAAAAGCTCGACGGCAGCGGTCCGCTGGAGACTCCTGAAGTGCTGCACATCGCCCGGCAGATCGCCAGTGGTCTGGCCGCCGCGCAAGCGATGGGGCTGATTCATCGGGACATCAAGCCAGCCAACATTCTGCTGGAGCAGGGAGCCGAGCAGCGGGTGAAGATCAGCGACTTTGGTTTGGCCCGCGCCGCGGATGATGCCAGCCTGACGCGGACGGGAGTCATCTCGGGCACGCCGCTGTACATGGCTCCCGAACAAGCGACGGGGCAGTCGCTGGATCATCGCGCCGACCTGTTCAGCCTGGGCAGCGTGGTGTACCAGATGTCCTGTGGCCGCCCACCGTTTCGAGCGGCGACGACCGTCGCCGTGTTGCGTCGAGTGGTCGAAGACACGCCCCGTCCGCTGGACGAGATTCTGCCTGAGATTCCCGACTGGCTCGTCGCGATCGTGACGAAGCTGCTCGCGAAGAAACCGGAAGACCGTTTTCAGACCGCGAAAGAAGTCGCCGACTTGTTGGCCCGCTGCCAATCGGAACTGCAACTCAATGGCAAAGTGACGTGCGTCCCAATTCCAAGACAGGCAGACGACATTCACCGGAAGGACGAGGCTCCCGCCGAGCCGTTCGTTCCGGTCAAACCGAAATCACCGAGCACCGATGGCCAATTGAAATACGGCTCGGCGGGAGTCCCGCCCTCGCGCGAACCAACAACCATGCGATCCAGCGGATCACGCTGGCTCATTACCTCCGCCGTCATCGGCATCGCCTTGCTGGTCAGCATCAGCTTCTATCACAGTTCCAAATACGGCCGCGTCACCACGATCAAAGTCCCGGTCGACTCGAAGGTCGAGATCATCGACTCCGCCAACCCCGACCGCCGCGCCGCCGAATATGTGCTGTCGATTGGAGGCAAAGTCAACATCAAGGAGAATGATCAGGAACGGCCGGTTACGGTTGTCGGCGATCTGCCACGCGGGACGTTTGAACTCACGAACGTGGGCTTGGGAAAAAAACCGATGGTCAGCAATGCAGGGCTGGCCGTCTTCAAGGATTGCAAGCACCTCAATGGCCTCGACCTGAATTTTACCGAGGTGAGCGATGAGGGTCTGGCATACTTTAAGGATTGCAAGAATCTCGGAAACCTGGCACTGGCCTACACACAGATTAGCGATGCGGGGCTGGTCCACTTCAACGAGTTCAAGAATCTCTCGATGCTTTATCTGGACGGAACAAAGGTCAGTGATGCTGGGCTGGCCCACCTCAAGGATTGCAAAAACTTCTTGATCCTTACTCTGTCGGGTACACGGGTAAGTGATGCGAGTTTGGAACGTCTCGCCGACTTCCCGAAGCTCAGTTTCGTGGCCGCCCTGAACACAAAGGTCACCGAGGCCGGCGTGAAGAAGCTGTCGGCCGCGTTGCCGGGGTGCAAGATCGAATGGGACGGCGGCGTGATGCAGCCCAAGACCGGCTGGCACGGTTGGTCGGCAGACGCTCCGCCCCCCGCGATCGCGCCGTTTGATGCCGAGCAGGCCAAGCAGCATCAGGCCGCCTGGGCCAAGTACCTCAGCGTGCCGGTCGAGTACACCAACTCGCTCGGCATGAAGTTCCGCCTCATCCCGCCCGGTGAGTTTCTGATGGGCAGCACGCAGGAGGAGATTGAAGAGGCACTCAAGGTCATTGCCCCGAGCGACAAGCACTGGCAGGAGTGCATCAAAAGCCGAGCCCAAACGCAAACGGTGATCCTGACGCAGCCGATCTACCTGGGCCTGAATGAAGTGACGCAGGCCGAATACGAAAAAGTGATGGGGCAGAATCCCTCCCACTTCGCTTCGAAGGGGATGGGCAAAGAGGCCGTCGCCGGGTTGGAGACGACCGATCATCCGGTGGAAGCGGTGAGTTGGAATGACGCGGCGGAGTTCTGCGCCAAGTTGAGCCAAAAGGAGAAGTTCAAGCCGTTCTACTTCCGGGCTGGTGAAACGATCACGCCACTGGATGGGACCGGTTACCGGCTCCCCAGCGAAGCCGAATGGGAATTCGCGTGCCGCGCTGGGACGACCACGAAGTACTGGATCGGTGACAGGGATGAAGACCTGGGGCGCGCCGGGTGGTTCACCGAGAATTGCGGAGGTCGCACGCACGCGGCGGGCGAGTTGAAAGCCAATCCGTTCGGACTGTACGACATTCATGGCAATGTTTGGGAATGGGTGCAGGACGGTTGGGAGGCAAGTTGGAACGGCCAATTCCATGAGAAACCCGCGGTCAACCTGAGGTGGACCCCAAAGTCCAGACAGAAAACATGCTTTCTTAAACTATTCCTGGCGCCAGCCAGGTTCTCTTTCCCGAGTGTGGGGAGCAGCCCAACGCGAGTGAGCGCAGCGAATCCGCG
>CAMAVF010000217.1 GCA_945861445.1 Planctomicrobium piriforme
AACAGGGCGGCGATTTTCTTCGGACCCAGGCCGGGGATACGCAGCATCTCCACCACGCCGTCGGGGACGGCCTGACGGATCTCTTCCAACTGCGGCAACGATTGAGTCTCGCAGATCACGACAATCTTGTCCGCGAGATCCTTGCCGACTCCGGGAATCGCGACCAGTCTGCTGCGATCGGTTTTGGCAATCGACGCCAGCGATTCGGGCCATTCGGCGAGCGTTTTGGCGGCCAGGCGGTAGGCCCGCACGCGAAAGGAATTGGCTCCCGAAATTTCCAGCCGGTCAGCCAGATCCTCAAACATGCGGGCGATTTCAGTGTTTAACATGATGCGACGGGCGTGGTGCCAGGTTGGTAATGGTTGGTGCTTCCGCAGTTTGCTAACTTACAGGCTTGAATTCCGTAGATAAAGGGGGTGCCGGTCGCTTATCGTGAAGCACGCAAATCCCTTTAGGTCCTTTTTGTCCCATTGGTCCTTTTATCGGAAGGGACGGAAAGGACAGAAAGGACAATAAGGGACTCCCATGAAACTCAACGAAATCAATCAACTGATCAAATGCTTGGGACGCGAAGTCTGGGTGGTGACATCGGCACATGCCGGACAGCGTAACGGATTGATCGCGACGTTTGTATCGCCGATTTCGATTGTGCCAGACTTGCCCCGCTTCGCGGTTGCGCTCTCCAAGGTGCATCATACCTGGACTCTGGTCGAAGCGTCCGGAGTGTTGGCCGTCCATTTACTCACGACCGATCAAATCGATCTGGCATGGCGTTTTGGAACGCAAACCGGTCGCGAGGTCGACAAGTTCGCCGACGTGGCAAGTCGGACCGGGATGACCGGTGCTCCCGTATTAACAGAGGCGAAGGGCTGGCTGGACTGTCGAGTGGAAGCCCGTTTAGATACTGGCGACCGGACGCTGTATCTGGTCGAAGTCGTCGATGGGGATCTGTCACAGGTGTTCGCGCCGTTGACTCAACAGCAACTGATCAACGGCGCGACACCAGAGCAAATGCAGACCTTACGCTCGCAGTTGGCGGCGGATGCGGGACGAGACGCAGTTGCTATTCGACAGTGGCGATCAGCGACCAAGTAGACTAGCGCACGCGAACTCCGTCCAGATACAACGCTTCGACCGAACCGGGAAACGTCACGCCTTCAAACGGTGACCAGCCACACTTTGTTTGCAACTGCCCCCGTTCAATCGTGATCGGTTTGCGAAGATTCAAGACGGTGATGGAGGCCGTGTAGCCCGGTTCCAGGCGGCCGAATTTCTTCGGTGCGACGTAGGGATTCACAAATCGGCCGGGATTCTCGGAACACACGCGGGCGATATCCTGGGGCGTAAAACCCTGCTTCGCCAGCAGCCAGGTGACGAACGGCCCGTAGGTATCCAAATGAGGTTGGCCGGAGATCCCTTTGGCCTTTTCTGCCAGCGTGTGTGGCGCGTGGTCGGTCGCCAGGTAATCGAGCGTTCCGTCTTTGAGCGCGGCCAGCATCGCCAGGCGATCGTCGTGAGCTCGCAACGGAGGATTCATCTGCATCCAGCCCCGATTGCCATCGTTGATGTCGGTCTCGTCGAAGTACAAATGGTGCGGCGTGACTTCACACGTGACCCGCAATCCCTTAGCCCGCGCGGCGCGGATCAGGGGCAATCCCTCGCCGACGGAGTAGTGACACAGCTTGCCGGTCAAATCGTATTTTTCGATCATCTGCAGGGCAAACCGCGTGGCCGAAACCTCGCATTCCGCAGGGCGGCGTTGTTCGTGGGTGGCGGCCCGTTTGTGCTGCTCCATCAGTTCCGGATCTTCGCAATGGAAGCTGACACTGCAGCCGCGGTAGTTCGCCAGAGTCTCATCCAACTGTTGCAGAGTCGTGAAGAACAAGTCGCCGACGCTGTGCCCCATATAGGCCTTGTAGGGGACTGGGAAGGACAGCGGACGGGTTCCCGGTCCGATGCCTGCATAGAGCGTCACATGCACGGGGATCTCGCGACTCGCGAGGTGTCGCTGCTTGGCCTGGTAACTGGCGTCATCGATGGGGGCGGCCGGGTTATTGGGCATGTCGGCCACGTGCGTGACTCCGCCGTTGATCGAGGCCGCCGAGACCGTGCGGAAGTCTTCTTTGTAGGTCTCCTTGCCGCTGACGTCGTCCCGCGCATGGATGTGAATATCGCCCATTCCCGGGAAGATCAGGCAATCGTCACCAAAGGTGATATCGGCAACGCCCAACTGCGGGCCAGCCTCAGCGATGTATTGTCCGGCGATGCGAATCTGCCCCGTCCACTGCCGGTCGGCATGGACGAATTGGCCAGCGATGATCATGCGAGATTCTTTCAATATGCGACTATGGACGGAACACCGCGAGCATACGCGATGCGGGGGTTGCCGTATATCAACATGGCATCTGGCCGAGTTGGATCTCGGTATCGTATTCGAAGCACACCTGGCCAGCGGCTTGATGGGTTTCAAAAATCTCCTCGAGCTTCTGCATCAACGGTGCATGCTGCGGATGCCCCTCGACCGGGATATACGACGAAGAGAGGACCCGGCCACGAAGGCCCTCCCAGTTGAATCGTTGTTCGTTGTACAAGGAACGGTATTTGTAAGTTCCCGGGGCGAAAAACGCTTCCAGCGTCGCTCGATCGATGTTGGTGTGTTGGATCTCGCGGTAGTCCGTGCCGTACTCGTTCAACAGCGATTCGTAGGCTCGCAAGAAGGGCGTTGAATCGATCCGGCGCGAATTCCACAGCAACGCGCACCAGCCACCTTTCTTCAGAATTCGGGAGAATTCGGCGCGAGTTTTCTCGACATCAAACCAATGAAACGCTTGGGCGGCGACAATGAAGTCGACGCTTCCGTCAGGCAGCGTGGTTCTTTCCGCAGTCCCATCGAGACTTCGAAACTGGGGATACCGGGCCAGCAGAGTCTCCGCCGCCTGCCGCATTTCGCGATTCGGTTCGACCGCATAGACCGTGTGGCCCTGGCGGAGGAAAAGCTCCGCCGAGATACCCGTGCCGGATCCGATGTCGGCCACCTGCGAGGGCTGGTTCAGCCCGGCGTCTGCGGCCAGGATCCGAAACAGGTCGTCGGGATAACCGGGCCTCCAACGAATGTAGTTCTCGACACGATCCGAGAACCGCTGCGTCGAATTCTTCGAAGCCGATGAGCTCATGTTTGTGGCCTGATGTCAGGTATTCCCTTTGAAGGGCTTCGGCAAACCCTTGCCGCTCCCTTTTTTGGACTTTCTTGCCTTGCCCCGTTGCGGCTTCGATTGTTGAGCGGCCATTTCCGTCGTCGACAGAGTTTGCCCCATCTCCTGCTTTAATTTGAGAATGCGATCTCGCAACTGAGCCGCTCGTTCGAAATCCAGTTCCTGGGCGGCGGACAGCATTTCCGCTTCCAGTTCATTGAGGAATTCCTGGGTGGAGAAATCTTTTTCATCAACCTTACCGATGGCATCGCGAACGACTCGGCGGGCATCGATTTCTTCTTCGATGCCGCGACGAATGGCCTTCTGAATCGTCGCCGGAGTGATGCCATGCGCGGTGTTGTAAGCTGTCTGCAAGGCCCGCCGGCGATTTGTTTCGTCAATCGCCCGCTGCATGCTGTCGGTGATCTTGTCGGCGTATAGATAGACTTGAGCATTCACATTGCGGGCCGTGCGGCCAATTGTCTGAATGAGGCTGGTTTCGCTCCGCAGAAAACCCTCTTTGTCAGCATCCAGGATGGCGACCAGAGAGACTTCGGGCAGATCCAGACCTTCACGCAACAGGTTGACTCCGACGACCGCATCGTACTTGCCCTCACGCAACTCGCGCAGGATTTCCACGCGTTCGATCGCGTCCAGTTCCGAGTGCAACCAGGCGCACTTGAGGCCTTCTTCCTGCAGGTAGCTGGTGAGATCTTCCGCCAGCCGTTTGGTCAGCGTGGTGACCAGCGTTCGCTCGCCCTGAGATGTCCGATAGCGAATCTGCTCGATCAGATGGGGCACCTGCCCACGGGCCGGCATGATCTCAATTGTCGGATCGATTAAGCCGGTCGGGCGAATGACTTGTTCGATGACCGCGCCTCCGGTTTGTTCCAATTCCCAATCGGCAGGAGTCGCCGAGACGAACAGACAGCTCTTCGCTTTGGCTCGCCATTCATCAAATTTCAGCGGGCGATTGTCGAGGGCACAGGGCAGGCGGAAGCCGTGTTCCACCAGTGTGGTCTTGCGTGAAAAGTCGCCTGCATGCATGCCTCGAATCTGGGGGATCGTGGCGTGCGATTCATCGACGAACAGCAGAAAATCTTCGGGGAAGAAATCGTACAAGGTGAAGGGAGGCTCACCCGGCTTGCGTCCTGCCAGCGGCCGGCTGTAGTTTTCAATCCCGGGACAATGTCCCACTTCCTGCAGCATTTCCAGATCGTATCGCGTGCGGGCACTCAGCCGCTGGGCTTCGAGAAGTTTTCCTTCCTTCCGAAAATACTCGAGCCGCTCTTCCAGTTCGTTCCGGATTTCAGCGAGTGCAGAATCGATGCGTGACTGTGGCAGAACGAAGTGTTTGGCGGGATAGATATAGGCTTCTTGAATTCGCTTGACTTCATCACCCGTGGTCGGATTGACGATCGACAGACGCTCGATTTCATCGCCCCACAGTTCGATCCGGTAGGCGAACTCCTCATAGGCGGGCCACACTTCGACAATGTCGCCGCGGACTCGAAAACGGCTGCGTTCCAGCACGATGTCGTTGCGGTCATACTGGATGTCGATCAACTTGCGCAACAACTCATCGCGGTCGATTTCACCGCCGACGGTCAGCGGGACCATCATCTCGAGATAATCGCGCGGCGAGCCCAACCCGTAAATGCAACTGACACTGGCCACGACGATCACATCGCGGCGACTCATCAGGGCACTGGTTGAAAACAGCCGCAACCGATCGATCTCTTCATTGATCGACGAATCCTTTTCGATGTAGATGTCGCGCTGCGGGATATAGGCTTCGGGCTGATAATAGTCGTAGTAGCTGACGAAGTACGTGACGGCGTTGTTGGGAAAGAACTCTTTGAACTCGCCATACAACTGCGCAGCCAGGGTCTTGTTGTGAGACAACACGAGCGTCGGCCGTTGCAGTTCCTGGATGACGTTGGCCATCGTAAACGTCTTGCCCGAACCGGTCACCCCGAGCAGCACCTGGTCCCGTTTTTTCTGTCGAAACCCTTCAATAATGCTTTTGATGGCAGCCGGTTGATCCCCGGCAGGCTCGAAGGGACTGACAAGTTGAAATTCGGGCATCGAAACGGCACCTGAAATGAAATTCATTTGTGATCGTGACGTTGTGATTATACCAGATCAGGTCAAGCCACGGTGATGATGCGAAGCGGTCAATTCGTGTTTCGAGTTGATGGGAGGCCGAGGCTCCCGCCGAGCCTCTACTGTTTAGCGGGTCTCGAAAGTCCACGCGGTTCGGCAGGAGCCTCACCCTCCCATGGATTGCCCACCTTTTTCTCCATTCATGCGGACTGTTCCATATCACTGGGGGTTGATTTGTTGGTATCCTGAACGCCGCTGACAGCATTTTCGGTTCATCGCTGATTTTCGAGGAGTTGCTGATGTCATTGGACTTAAACCAGTTGAATCGTCGCGAGTTGATCCAGACGTCGTTGCTGGCCGCACTGGGCACGGGTTTGACACAGGGATTTGCGGCGGACTCCAAGCCATTGGAGATCTCGACCTTCACCGTGGACGCTACGCCTCCCATCGGGCACCCATGCTGTGGTGGATGGATTACTCCGATTCAGGTGGTGGATGATCGACAGTTGGCATTGGGGATTGTGTTGCGAGGTTCCGGCGCCCCGGTGGTGATCGTCGCAGTGGATTGGACGGGCATCCTGAATGATTCGTACTTCCAACTGCAGAAAGCGGTCGCCGAGGCCGTCGGGACGACTGCCGAACGCGTCGTGGCCCAATGCGTGCATCCGCACAATGCACCGTTTGCAGATGGCTATGCCCAAAAGCTGTTGGCGGCGGCTCCGGGAATGCCTCCACACACGCTGGATCTGGAGTTCTTCGACAAGTTCGTACAGAACGTGGCCTCCGCAGCGAAGGCCAGTTTGAGTCAGTCGCAGCCCCTGACACATGTCGGAGTCGGACAGGGAAAAGTGGATCAGGTGGCGGCGAATCGCCGGATCAAAGGTCCCGATGGCAAGCTGAAGAACATGCGTGGCAGTGCCTGCAAAGACGAAGCCCTGCGGGCGGAACCGGAAGGTTTGATTGATCCCTATCTGAAGACGGTCAGTTTCTGGAATGGCGACCGAGCCGTCGCGGCACTGCACTACTATGCCTGTCATCCGATGAGCTACTACGGCGATGGGCACGCGACCCCCGATTTCTGCGGACTTGCCCGGGAGAAGCGGCGGGCCGATGAACCGCAGGTCATGCAGATGTATTTTGATGGCTGCGGCGGCAACATCGCGGCGGGCAAATACAATGATGGTTCGCCTGAAATGCGGCCTGTCCTGCGCGACCGTATCTACGACGCGATGGTCGCAGCCTGGAAGGCCACGGAGAAGCATCCGGTGACTCAGTATGTGTGGCGTTCCGAACCGGTCAGTTTGCCGTCGCGCACCGAAGCGGCGTATTCCGAAGCAACTGCCAAACAGATGTTGCAGGACGAAAAGCAGGCCAAGGCGATGCGCGGTCGGGGAGCGATGATTCTCTCGTGGCTGTCGCGCAGTCAGCGTCCCATCAACATCACGTGCTTGGAACTGGGGCCGGCGAAAATCGTCCACTTGCCGGGCGAGCCGTTCATTGAATACCAACTGCATGCCCAACAGACCAAGCCGAAGGATTTCGTGTGCGTAGCCGGATACGGCGACGGCGGCACGTGGTATATCCCGACCGCAGCCGCGTACCCCGAAGGGGGTTATGAGGTGTCGGTGGCGTGGGTGGCTCCTGAGAGCGAAGCGATTTTGCATCAGGCCATGGGGAAGGTGTTGAATGTGGGGTAGAGCGAATTAGGCTACCGGGTTTCAACTTGCTTTCGTGGGACGGCGAAACTACAAGGAAGTCTCTGAAACACGAGCTCCTTTTTTCGATCGCCTCGCCATGCAACTGTTACGTTTTGCCGTCGCCACCGTCAATTTTGAACAACCGCTCAAACAGGCCTTGAAGACCGCACTCGACACCGGCGCGCAAGGCGTGCAATTTGCCTTGCATAAGGAACTGCGGCCCGACGAATTGACTGATACCGGGCGGCGGCAGTTCTTGCATTATCTGGATGAATTGAGTCTCCAGATGTCGTCCTTGCACTTGCCGATGCGACGCGAACTGACCGATCTGGACCAGCTCGACGAACGGCTGGCGGAAATCCGCAAGATGCTGGATTTTGCCTGGTCGCTCAAAGTGCCGCATGTCACGCTGCGCATTGGCCGGATTCCCACCGATGTCGAATCGAAAGAGTACGAAATCCTGCGTCAGGTCCTCAATGATCTGGCCCGCTACAGCAACCATGTCGGCAGCACGTTGTGTCTCATTCCCACGAACGACTCGGCCGATTCGATGCTGCAGATGCTGACAGCGGTGACTGCTGGGCCGATGGGAGTCGACTTTGATCCGGCGAGCTTCGTTACTGCGGGGCAAAATCCCATCAAGGCGTTGCGACTGTTGCATGCCCATGTGCTGCATGTGCAGGGGCGGGATGCGATGCGTGATATTGACGGGACGGGTTTGGAAACGTCGCTGGGGCGCGGTCAGGTGGAATGGGACGAATTGATGGCATTGCTGCTGGAGATTCCCTACCGCGGCTGGATCACGATCAACCGGACGCAAGGCGACCATCGGATCATGCAGTCGGCCGATGCCATCAAGTATCTCACGGAAATCGGATATCAGTAATCATGGAATACCGCGTCCTCGGCCAGACGGGACTGAAGCTGCCGGTGTTGAGTTTTGGGGCCTCGTCGCTGGGTCAGGAGTTTCGCCAGGTTGATCTGGGTGAGGCCCTGAAATCGGTGCGCGTGGCACTCGATCTGGGGATGAACTTCATTGATACGTCCCCCTTCTACGGACGCGGGATGTCCGAAGTATTGTTGGGCGTCGCCTTGCGCGGTGTGCCACGCGACAGCTATATCCTCGGCAGCAAGCTGGGCCGTTACGATTCCGCGCACTTCGATTTCTCGGCGAAGCGCGTCGTGGAAAGCGTCGACGTCAGCCTGAAACGGATGGGGGTCGAGTACCTCGATATCTGTTTGTGCCACGATCTGGAATTTGTCGAGATGTCGCAGATCGTCGAGGAAACGCTGCCGGCGCTACGTCGCGTGCAGGCCCAGGGGAAGGTGCGGTTCGTCGGGGTTTCGGGGTATCCGATGAAGATGTTTCGCTATGTGCTGGATCGCGCACCGCTCGACGTGATGCTGTCGTACAACCATTACACGCTGCAGAACACGATGCTGGCCGACTTGATTCCCTATCTGGAAAGCAAGCAGGTCGGGATCATGAACGCGGCCCCGTTCTCGGCCCGGTTGCTGACCAATGCCCCGCTGCCGTCGTGGCACAAGGCAACTCCTCTGGTCCGGGAAACGTGTCAGCGAGCGGCAGCACATTGTCAGAGCAAGGGAGTTGATATTGCTCAATTGGCCCTGCAGTTTTCGCTGGCTCAGCCCAAACTGACGACGTGCGTCACGGGTTCTGCCAGTCCGGAACGGGTCGCCGAATGGGCTCGCTGGGCCAGCTTGCCGCTTGATCAGCAGTTGTTGTCGGAGGTCCAGGCGATTCTGAAGGCGATTCACAACTGGTTCTACATTGAGGGGCGTCCGGAGAATAATGATCCTTTATTAATCTAACAAAACCTCTGCGTCAGTTCAGAACCGCGTGAAATATCGCGGTGCTGAACTTCCCACAACCGGTTTTGTCAGGGCTTCTATGACAACCTCCCCACCCGTGGCCCAGCTCCCTTCGCATCCATTTTCGCCGCTGATTGAGCACGCAATCCGGGTCGCCGCGCGCGCCCATCGTCACGATTTGAGAAAGGGAAGTGATATCCCTTACTTATCGCATTCGGCCAGCGTGGCCCTATTGCTGGAACGGGTCGGCATCAGCGACGATCAAATCCTGGCGGCGGCCTTGTTGCACGATGTTGTCGAGGATACGGCTGTGACGCTGGAAGACCTGGCTCGGGATTTCCCGCCGACGGTCGTGGAATTGGTGAGCGGATTGTCAGAACGCAAGCTGGATGAACTGGGCCAAACGCGCCCATGGCGCGATCGCAAGGTGGATCATCTGGCAGTCGTCGAAACGGCGTCGTTCGGAGTACGAGCCATTGCCCTGGCCGACAAGCTGCATAACCTGGGCACGATGGTGTTTGACATCGAACAGGGGGAACCGATCTGGGACCGGTTCAATGCATCTCGCGACGACATCCTGTGGTATCAACAGGCGATGCTCACAGCGGCTGACCATGGGGAGCCGGAACTGGTCCCCCTGGTGGCCGCCTGTCTGCAATTCATTGAACGGTTGCGTGCCTTGCCCCTTGAGACGTGATAGCGACAGATGGGAGGGCGAGGCTCCTGCCGAGCCTCAGCACACAATCGGGTGCCGAAAGACCACGCGGTTCGGCGGGAGCCTCACCCTCCCGCGTCGCTGCAGCTGCGAAAAAATGTGAACTCAGGCCTCGCAATAAACGTGCTTGGTCGCGGTTGAGGCTTCCGGCCAGGGGCTGCCTTCGGCGAACTTCATTGATTCGGCAATGAGAGCTTGCACTTCCGTGTCGATCGCGGCGAAGTCGGCTGCCGCAGCCGTTTTCTGGGCTTCGGCATTGGCGCGGAACGAAGCGATGGGATCTCTCTTTTTCCACTCTTCCACGTCTTCACGCGTGCGGTAGCTGAAGTCGCCCATCCCTTCGGCGTGAGCTCGCGTGCGATACGTGCGACATTCCAGCAATGTCGGACCGCTCCCTGATCGGGCCCGTCGAATTGCTTCTCCCGCGACAGCGTAGACGGCCAGCACATCGTTGCCATCGACTTCGATGCCCGGTAACCCGTACGACACCGCGCGGCTGGCCACGTTAGGATTCCCGGACGCATACGAGTTCGCCACTTCGGTGGCAAATTGATTGTTCTCACAGACAAACAAGACGGGCAGCTTCCAGATGCTGGCCATATTGAGACCTTCATGGAAGGCCGCATTATTTGAGGCCCCGTCACCAAAAAACGCGACGGCCACGTGATCCGTCTTCAACAGCTTAAAGCTGTATCCGGCACCCGCTGCCTGCAGGATGCAAGGCCCCACAATACCGCTAGTGCCCATCATGCCGACGGCGGGAGAAAACAAATGCATGCTGCCGCCACGGCCCATGGAACATCCCGTCGACCGACCGAACAGTTCGGCAATCAATTCGCGTGGGGGAACTCCCTTGGCCAGGGCATGGCCGTGACCGCGGTGTGTGCTGAAGACGACGTCTTTCGAGCCCAGATGTGCACAGACACCGGTCGCGATGGCCTCTTCGCCGACATACGTATGGCAGGCGCCGTGGATCAGGCCCCGCTGATGCGAGCGGGCAAGTTGTTCTTCGCATTGACGGATGATCTGCATCTGGCGATAGAGTGCCAGCACGGTCTCACGTGGAAGGGTAGTCATTGAGGGGGGATCTCGGCTGTCTAATCTGAAGGTGGTCGTGATGATGAGCGGTCAACAAGTTCCCACTGCGGGGGACAAATCAATTCACCGGCCTGGGACGCAGGACAAACCAGTCGGCGAACAATAATCCCAGTACCAAGATCGTACCGATCCAGATGGCCCACGTGTAGGGATTATCGAGTGTGATTCCAGAATCGGCCTCGGTAATCTTGGGCGTGTGACGCCCGGGTGCGAGGTTTCGGAGGTCAGATTCCGCGGGATCGAAGAAATTGATCGCAAATTGACCGGCTGATTTCTCGCCCGATTTCAGCTCATAAAGACCTGGCTCCTGCAGGTCACCGATTTCGACGATTGATTCGCGTGGAATCTTGCGGGTTCCCGCTGTCGAGACCAGAGTCAATGGCTCGGTTGGCGCGGGATCGGCACCCTCGAACAAGCGGAAGCGGACGACCTCACCCACCCGATAATTCCACCGCCGCAAGCCGGGCAGGGCATCGCGACGCTGTTCGATCAGATTGTCGATCAGCACTGGCCAGTCAGGGCTTTCGACAATGTTGGATCGAGCCAGATCAATATTCAGGACAAACCCGGTCGTCTGAGTCCCGCGCAGTTGAGCCAACAGCGGAGTCTGTCCGGCACTGATGATGGGAATCGCATCGTACTTGATCGGCTGGACTCCACCCCAGACCACGCCACCCAGGACGACACCTTCGGTCAGCGGATGTCGCTTGTCGATCAAATACGGGCCAATCAGGTCCTTGGCTGCATTCCGGTCGGCTTCAGCCGCACTGACTGGACCGATTCCGAACCACCAGAGACTCGGTTTGGATTCCGGCAGCGAACCCGCCGGACCAATAATGAGTTGCGCGTCCGCCAGTCCGGTCAGGCTGACATCGGGGGTGATCTTCAGCACGCGCTGAATCTCACGCTGAGTGTCCCCCTTGGGCAGTTGGACTGTCAGTTTGACCGATCGCACCTTGGGTTCCACCAGTTGAATCCGATTGTCGAACTGCGAGCCATCCCCCTTCTTCTGAAGAGATAGCGTTAATGTTCCCAAGCCACCCGGCACCGGAAGTTCCACGGCTTGGGCTTTTTCCGCAGCAATCACCAGCGGCTTCTTCAAGACTTCGTTGCCTTTGGCGATCGCCACGAGCACGCACTCGGCCGCACTGCGGCCATAGTTCTGAACGCGGACGAAAACGGTGCCCTTGCCGGTACTGGAATCAAACGTCCAGCGGGATGCATCGAACGCGACATTATCGAGCTTGCGGCCGACCGACACGATCTCCAGGTTCTTGGGAATCTTGCTCGGTTCGGGCAGTTGATCGGTCAAGAACAGGATGGAACCCGATTCCTCCACCAGTTGCTCGCCGAGTTCTTCCCAGGCCGTATCGACCCGATGTTGCGGAGCAGTCGGCTGCCAGGTCTTGAGGACTTCACGGGCGGCTTCAAGAGTGCCGCGCCGGATGAGTGTGACGGGCGTCGAACCGGTGCGAATCAATGTGACGGCACTTTGTCGGGGCAACTTGCTGAAACGCTGTTCCAATTCCTGAATGGCCGAATCGCGAAACGAAGGTTCCCCGTCCGCCTGCCCCTGCATGGATGCGGAGTGATCGAGAATTGCGACCAAATGCGTCGCCT
>CAMAVF010000218.1 GCA_945861445.1 Planctomicrobium piriforme
AGATTAAGTCGTGAAAGAGCACCGGCCGTTTTCTCGCGGATTCTGTGTCTTCCAGTGTGGAGAACCGGGCAGATGCAAGTGGTCCCGTTTCACGCTACACTCTGCAGGCTGGCTGCCGGAATTGCCAGTCACTTGCGACGCGCTCAACACAAGTTTTTCAACAGGGGAACGTGATGCGGAACGTGATGACATTGATCCTCGGGGGAGGCAAAGGCACGCGACTTTATCCGCTGACCAAGCATCGCTCGAAGCCCGCAGTGCCGCTGGCCGGAAAATACCGGCTGATTGATATCCCGATTTCGAACTGCCTCAACAGTGGCCTCAATCGGATCTACCTGCTGACCCAGTTCAATTCGGTCAGTCTGCATCGCCACATCCGCGACACATACAACTTTGATTCCTTTCATCGTGGCTTCGTGGAGATTCTGGCGGCCCAGCAGACCTTCGAAGGGACCAATTGGTACGAAGGGACCGCCGATGCCGTCCGCAAGAATATCCGTTACGTACAGCAACCGGGGATCGAACATGTCCTGATTCTCTCGGGCGACCAGTTGTATCGCATGAACTACGGCGAGATGCTCGACACGCATATCAAATCGGGCGCTGACGTCACCATTGGGACCGTGCCGGTGACGCGCGATCAGGCCGCGGGATTTGGCATTCTGCGCTCGGACAATACCGGCCGCGTCACAAATTTCCTGGAAAAGCCGCAGACAAGCCAAGAGATTGCGATGGTAAATACCGATCCCGCCTGGATCGATGCCCGAGGCATCCCCAGCCGTGGCCGGGATTGTTTGGCCAGCATGGGCATCTACATTTTCAAGCGGGATACCTTGCTGGACGTCTTAACGAAAACCGAGTACCAGGATTTCGGCAAGGAGATTTTTCCGGTCGCCATTCGGACGCGAAAGGTTCAAGCCCATCTGTTCGACGGCTATTGGGAGGACATCGGGACGATCAAGGCGTTTTACGACGCAAATCTCGATCTCTGCAAGCCAAACCCACCGTTCCAACTGGTGTCCGCGGACGCGCCGATCTATTCACGGCCGCGTTACCTGAGCCCCACGCTGGTCGCCGGGGCGACGATCAAGCACAGCTTGATTGCCGACGGCTGCACCATCGGCGAAGGCACGGTCATCGAGAACAGCATCGTCGGTCTGCGGTGTCCCATTGGTAAGAACGTGACCATCCGCAATTCGGTGTTGATGGGCTGCGATTACTACCAAACTGCCGCCGACGTGACCGCCGATCGAGCGGCCCAGCGCCCGTTGTTGGGCATCGGTGACAACGTGGTGATCGACGGGGCCATCGTCGACAAGAATTGCCGCGTCGGTTCGGGTGCACGGATCGTCAACGACTCTGGGATTCAGGACGGCCCCGAGACGCCAGAAGCGATGATTTGCGACGGGATCGTCGTCATTCCCAAGGATTCAACACTCCCGGCCGGATGGACGTTGAAGCTGTAAACATCGTTACTCGGGCGCAAACTCAATCGGAACGCGATCCGCGGGCGGCACAAAATCGACCCAGCGGCCGGTCAGTTTCTCCAGGTAGAACGCGACCAGTCCCCGATCGGGATGATTGGGGTTCTGGTTGAGCACCATCCGGAAATACTCGGTCGCCCGCTTGATTTGTCCTGCTTCCAGAGAGACCAATGCCGCGAACATCGTCAGTTTGGAGGTCGCGGTCGGGGTCGAGTAGAAGAATTGCAGGGCGGGCTCGGTCAGCGTGAGCGGCCAGGGTTTGCCCATCGCTCCGAAGTTGCGCGGAATCAGCGATCGCAACACCCCCGCCGCTCCCTTGAGTTCTTCATCCTTGGCCTGCCGCGACCACAGTTCCGCCGCCAGCGTGTATTCCGCATTGGCCAACAGAGTCAGCACGCGTGGACGCTGCCAGGCTTGAAACTGGACTTTCTGTGAGAGTCCCTCGAGTTGTCCGGCTTCCTCATAGGCTTCTTCGACTCGTCCCGCTTCCATCAACAGTTCGGCCCGCAAGGCCATGATCTCCGGCGGCCGAGAGACCTCGTCGTCGGCCGGTTGCAGCATTTCCAGCGCCTTCAGCACCAACCCGTTTTGATAGTAGAACATCGCCATGCGTATCGGCTGGGCCTGGACTTCTTTGGGAAGTTTTTTGGCTTCGCCTTCGATCTGCTGCACAAACTTCTCGATCCGATCCATTTCCTTCCCAGCGCGTTCGATTTGCTGGATCTGGGCTTTTTCGACCGCCGGATTGCTCATGTCCAGCTCCGACAACCAATTGTAGAACGCGGTGATTTCCCGCAGCGCGAGGTCTGCGCGTTTGCTGTTCAAGTAGAGTTGGAACAGCAAGTGATGGACATCAGGATTGTCGGGGGCCGCGACCAACCCCAGATTCAAGGCTTGAATGGCCTGGAGATAACGGAACTGCCCCAGTTCGGTATCCGTTCGGCCCTGCGATTCGAGATTCAGCAAGGTCAAATACGCCTGCCCCAGGGCCTGATAGGCCGCCGCGTCATTCTGATTCTTTGACAGTCCCTCCTGAGCCCGGCGGATCGCCTGGTAGGCCAGCCCGACTCCACGGAAACCGGCTTCGCCGGCCAGTCCGTTCAAATGGCGTGCTTCACGCACTTCCGGACTGGGCCGCGTGTTCGACTTCCAGATGTAGCGTTGATAGAAGGTCGGCAGTTGCGCCCAGCCGGCACGCGGCGTCAATAATTCGGCCTCAGTCTTAAAGACGGAATCCCCGAAGTCGAACTGGTGTTTGGCCAGGTACGCCTTCAATTCCGGCTTGCGTAGATCGCTGCGATAAAAGACGGCCGTCGCCGATCCCAGGCGGCAGAACTGCCACGAGCGCGACGACAACAGATCGCCGAACGTCTTGTAGTCAGGATTGTTCCCGCCCAGTCGCGGCAGACAATGGGTGATGTCGAAGCGGTTGAATTCCTGCTTCCAGAGCTGTATGTCTTGCGACGTTTGACGCACGCCCTGTTGCTTGGGCGACAGCGCGACTCGCAACCGCTGAAACAGGGCGAGCAGACTGGTGTCGGGAGACCCCGTATACAGCGTCAGGCGTTGATCGATGAACGGCTTCTGCCCGACCCAGATCAGGATGTCGCCTTGCTCCATGGTGAAGTTGAAGGGGCGATCGTCGATCGAATCTTGCAGAACCGTTTCGTAACTCTTGATGTTCCCGTCGAGTTCCGGATCCAGCCCCAAGCCCACGGCACCCGTTCCCACCGGCCGCAGGCGTCCGACCGTGAACAGCAATGCCAGGCTAAACAGAATGAGGACCGTGACTGCGCGACCACCGCGAGAAAAGATGAGTGCCCGGGTTTCCGTCGAATACTGACGGGTGCTGGTGGCGGCATACCAGGTCTGGCCATTCACGGTGGCGATGACACAGAACACGATGGCCGCGGCGGCCAGTTCGTGAACGGCCAGAATGGCGGGAATCGCCGCCCCGAAGAACATCAATACGTGACCAAAATCCAGCCGCTTGCGGTTGATCACCAGCAAGACTCCGGCCGTCAGGAAGAGGACGGCGGCGGAAGCCGTGACCACGGGCTGGAGAAGCCAGGGAGCGAGGGTGACCAGACTGCGCGGTTCCAAAAATTGCGGCGAGTACGACACCATGGCGGGATAGAGCGTGCCGAATTGGACGATCGGGGCCAGCCAACTGTGCCACAAGAAGGGGTTCACCAGCATTCCCAACCAGCAACTGCCAATCACCATCCAGAGCGTCTTGCGCCCCTGTGGAGATGCGACGCCGGGACGGCCGACCCGATCACCCAGGCACTCGCCGCAACCATACAACAACAACAGGCAGGGCCCCCACCAGGCGCGCTCGTCGAGATTCGACCAGACGATGCACACCGGAACCAGGGACCAGAGCTGTCGTGCATTGGAACTCCACAGCGCGCGATGCAGCAACCACAGACAGAGCGCGATTCCGATCAACGTGACCACTTCCGGTTCGGCAGTAAACCGGGGCTGGGCTGCCAGGACGGCGAGTGCCGCGCAAATCGAACCCCACCACGTGGAAACTCCAGGCCGGCTGGTATGAGCCACAAAACCGATGGCCACTCCGGCCAGGATCGCCTTAAAAACCGTCAGACCGATGAACGATCCGATGCCATAGACGCCCGACAAGATCAGATCGAACAGCCAGGACAGGTTGACCCACGCGTGCTCCACGGCCGTGAAGCTGAAGACATCTTTCGCCGGCGGCAGCAATCCGTGACTGGCCAGGTACTGCCCCGTCTTGACATGCACCAGAGTCGAAGTCTCGACAATGACCGTGCAGCCCAGCAGCACGGCCAGCAGAATCACCGCCCACTTCATGACGAAGTCGCCACGAATCGCTTCGTCTTCGACCATTTCTGGCGTCAGCGGTTCGTATTCGGGCAAACCTTCCGTCGAGACAGTCGGCGGTACAGGCAGATCGGTCGGTTTGACTGGAGTCGTGTCAGACACAGGGATACTCTTTCGAAACAGTAAAACATGAAGGGGCAGGTCTGCTGACTGTTTGACCGACGCCTTTGTGCCGGTGCCCAACAGGTGGCAGACCTGCCCCTCTCAATCTTTTTGGATGGCAGGCCACGAACTGGCCGCAGTTATCCAATCTTGTCCTTCCCAATCCACTTTCGCAACACTTCCGGCACCACGACGGAACCGTCTGCTTGCTGATAATTCTCCAGAATCGCCACAATCGCACGGGTCACAGCGACCGCCGTGCCGTTCAACGTGTGGACGAACTGAGTCCCCTTGTGCTCCGGCGTCTTGTACCGAATGTTCAGCCGGCGGGCCTGATAATCGATGCAATTCGAAGCCGAAGTGACTTCCCCGAATTCCCCAGCCGTTCCCCGGCCCGGCATCCAGGCTTCCAGGTCGTACTTGCGGTAGGCTGGCCCCCCCAGATCGCCCGAACAGGTGTCGAGAACCCGATACGGGATTCCCAACCCTTGAAAAATCTCTTCTTCAATCCTTACGACCATTTCTTGAAAGGCGTTGGAAGCGGCCGTGTCATTGATCGTAAAGCCGAACATTTCGACCTTGGTAAACTGATGCACGCGGTAAATTCCACGCGTCGCGCGGCCATGAGCACCCGCTTCAGTCCGGAAACAGTGGGAAATCCCAGCACATTTCAACGGCAACTGGCTGGCCTCGAAAACCTGGTCCTTGAAGGCCCCGCCCAGGGTAATTTCCGCCGTCGCCACCAGACTCAGGTCCGAATCGTTGATTGAATAAATCTGAGTCTCCGCTCCACTGCGCGGGTTGAAGCCGATCCCTTCCAGGATGTCATCGCGCGCCACATCGGGGGTCGTGTAGAGGGTAAACCCTTCCTTAACGAGCTTTTCGACGGCGTACTGAATCAATGCCAATTCCAGCAGCACGCCCTCATTTTTGAGGTAATAAAACCCGTGCCCGGCGACTCGGGTCCCCGCCTCAAGATCAAGCAGGCCAAGCCGTTCCGCCAGATCGACATGGTCCAGCGGCTTGAATTCAAACGTCCGCGGCGTGCCCCAGGTGCGGACCGTCACGCTGTCGTGGTCATCGCGGCCAATTGGTGCATCCGGATGCGTGAGATTCGGCACCTTCAGCATCTCGATCCGCAAGTCGGATTCCAAAGCCACCTGGTCCACTTCGACCTTGGCGACCAGTTCCTTCAGCTCTTTCCCCCGGGCAATCAGTGTCTGCCGGCTGGCGGCATCCTTTTCCTTAGGGATCTTCGACGCAATCTCATTCTGCTCCTGCCGCAGTTTGTCCCCCTGAGCGATCAGTTCGCCCCGCTTCTGCCGCATCGCGACAATCCGGGGAATATTCGCCGAGACTCCGCGATTCACACAATTCGCAGCGACTTCGTCAGCATGGTCACAAATAAATTGCAGGTCGAGCATGATACCGTTGGGTAAAAGGATCTCTGAAAGGGCGAATAGGACCGAATAAGTGACTGAGCCAAAACAAATGACAAAGGACCAATGACAAAGGACCTTTACTTCCTGCCACTCAGCTCCCACATCAACCGCGCACTCGCATGAATTCCACGGTGGAAATCGGCCAGCGTAAAATGTTCGTTCGGGCTGTGCAGATTATCGGTATTCTGCCCCCAGCCCAATAGGAGTGTATCGGCTCCGAGAATGTCCTTGAAGGTCTTCACGACGGGAATCGAACCCCCTTCGCGGATGAATACCGGTTCCCGGCCAAACGCTGCGGCAACCGCCCGGCTGGCCGCCTGCATGTATTTGCTGGACGTGTCGAAGACCAATCCCGAAGCACCGTGATCGGATTTGAACTCCAAAGTCGCCCCCGGTCGCAAATGCGATCGCAAATAAGCTTCCAGAGACTGGACGATCTTTTCCGGGTTCTGGTTCGGGACCAGCCGGCAAGTGATTTTGGCTCGCGCCCAGGCGGGAATGATCGTCTTCGGCCCTTCACCCTGATAGCCGCCGGTGATGCCATTCACGTCGCAAGTTGGCCGAGCCCACCGGCGTTCGTTGGCTGTGAACCCGGTTTCGCCCCAACCCGTGGAAACTCCCACACCTTGCAGGAAGTCCACTTCGTCGAATGGTAAGGCTGCAAACTGCTGTCGTTCTTGCACACTCAGCGGGGTGATCTCGTCATAAAAGCCTGGAATTTTGACGTGACCCTGATCGTCGTGCAGGCTGGCAATCAACTTGGCGAGGGCATTCACCGGGTTCGTCACCGAGCCGCCAAAAATGCCGCTATGGAGATCTTGTTTCGGCCCGCGCACAATGATTTCTGCCGCGATGATGCCTCGCAAACCATACGTAATCGCGGGGATTCCGGGGGCGTACTGGCTAGTATCGCTGACCACGACGATATCGCAGGCGAGCTGTTTGCGGTGCGATTCGAGAAAGTCCTCCAGGTTCCGGCTGCCGACTTCCTCTTCCCCTTCAATGATGACCTTCACGTTGACGGGGAGTTTACCTGTGGCCTTGGTCCATGCTTCGATGGCCTTGATGTGCGTCAGCATCTGGCCCTTATCGTCTGTGGCTCCACGCGCGTAGATCTTGCCGTCTCGAACGGTCGGTTGAAAGGGCGGCGTAATCCAATCCTGCAGCGGATCGGGCGGCTGGACGTCATAATGACCATAAACCAGCAGCGTGGGGGCTCCGGGAGACTGCGTCAATGTCCCGACAACGATGGGATGCCCGGGGGTTTCGACGATTTCCGTCGTCATTCCCGCCTGACGCATTTGCTGGTCGACCAGTTGCGCGGCTCGTCGCACATCCCCTTTAAACGCCGAATCACCACTGACGCTGGGAATTCGCAATAACTCAGACAGCTCGGACACAAATCGTTCCGAATTCTGCTGCAGATAGGCTTCGACCGATTCCATACTCATATTTCAATGCCCTAAAACCAGCGAGGAAGAAAGCAGCCCAAAGTCTATCGGGACTTGAGGTTGCTGACAATTGCGTCGCTTGTTCCCCCAGTAGCGGAAGCTCGTAAGAGTTCCGCCGATTGCCGACCGACTCTTTCCATCTTTAAACATCTCAACCGCTGGGACACGCGTCAGAATTCTTACGAATTCTGCTACAATGCTGTAGCGGAATCTCGTAAGAGCTCCGCCGATTGCCGACCGACTCTCTCCGTCCTTAAACATCGCAACCTCTGGAACACGCGTCAGAATTCTCACGAATTCTGCTACAGTTTCTGCTCCGGTATTGATGAAACGAAGTTGCCGCGATCCATGACGTCCCGCCCCCAATTGATGCTGACTTTGGAATCGTCGTGTGACGAGACTGCCGCTGCCGTGATCGATCAGGACCTGCAGATCTTGTCGAGTATCGTGGCGACTCAGGAAGAGTTGCACGCACGGTTTGGCGGCGTCGTTCCCGAGATTGCCGCTCGGGCGCACCTCGAACGGGTCCTGCCCGTGATTGACGAGGCACTTCGCCAGGCCACCATCACCCTGCAGGACCTGTGTGCCATTGGGGTCGTCACACAGCCCGGGTTGGTCGGATCGCTGCTGGTGGGGTTCACCGCCGCCAAGACCCTGGCCATGGTGCTCAATGTACCGCTGGTCGCTGTGAATCATATCGAAGCCCATATCTATGCGTGCCGGATGGCGGCGGGGCGCGAAGTCTTTCCGGCGATCGGGCTCGTGGTCAGCGGCGGCCATACGAACCTGTATGATTGCCGGGCTCCGCTGGATTTCGAATTGCTCGGCGCGACGACGGACGACGCGGCCGGTGAAGCGTTTGACAAGGTCGCCAGCATGCTGGGGCTGCCTTATCCCGGCGGCCCGTCGATCGAAAAGATCGCCCAAGGTGGAAATCCCAAGGCGTATGCCTTCCCGCGCTCGTTCTCACATGAAACCCGCCTGGAATTCAGTTTCAGTGGCTTGAAGACGGCCGTCCTGTATCTGATCCAGGGCCAACCCCCGCACCGTCGCGACCCGGCGACCGTCACGCCGCAAGTCATCGCGGATGTCGCGGCCAGTTTCCAGGAAGCCGTGGTCGATGTGTTGATACTCAAGTGCCGGCAAGCCTTGCAGCAGCGCGGAAGAAAAACGCTGTGTGTTGGTGGCGGAGTCGCTGCGAACTCGCGATTCCGAGCGGAACTGCAAAAACTGGCAGCCAGAGACAAGGTGGAGGTACTTACCCCGCCCCTGAGTCTTTGCACGGATAATGCCGCCATGGCCGCGATTGGCTGGGAGGCCCTGAAACTCGGCCGAACCATTACCCTTGATTCAGACGTCGTTCCCGGCCTTGTCCGTTGAAGTGACCCGATTTTCAGCACGTTGATGATTGGAATGCAGGTTTTGCGGAAGCGGTAATGTCGGAATTCAAGGGGATTTCCAATTGCCGCCAATCGATTTCGGAAAAGTACACGTAGTCCCCGAACGTAACCGATCTGACGGAAATGAGTTGACACATTTCTGGCGTGAGCTAGTATGGAGATCAAATCGGGACGCGAGTCGGCGGTGCAGTGCCCTTTCATTCCGACCACTTAGCCTCCCCGGTGCAGGGCCCATTATGATTACTGCAGCAGCTCCTCAAGTCGCAGTCCAGGATGGCGTTACAGTGGTTTCGCTGGTCGGCGCCGAGTACGAAAACCTCGACGAACGGCTCCTGGACGGCATCCGGACATCGCTGCTCGACATCGCCCAATCAGCCAACCCGCCGCTGATGGTGCTGGATCTGTCGCACACCAAGTTCTTCGGGTCGGCGTTCATCGAGATCTTATTTCGAGTCGCCAACCGCATGAAGAATCGCGGCGGCAAGTTCGCGCTCAGCGGACTGACCAAATACTGCGCCGAGGTGATTCACATCACCCATCTGGATTCGCTGTGGCCCGTCTTGCCGGAAAGCACGGCAGCGGTGGCCAAGCTGAAAGAGTAGAGATCGCGGCGCACGCATCGGTCACGAAGTGACCGCGAATACAAGCTGTCGCTAGCCCGGATTATTCATGGGGCGATCTGCATTTTGCACAACTATCGGCGCCACAAAGAAGTTGGACTCATCGCGCAAATTAGCCGGTACGCGATAGCGTCCGGTTTCTACGGGAATGGTTCTAACCGGGGGCTAGCGCCCTACGGCTGATGAATACCCCGCGTTAGCGTGGCACTGCTGTTGCGTCAAATCCGGCGGCCAGCATCTCTGAGAACTCATCGGCTGAAACGGGGCGATACTCATCGTCCTCGTCAACCTGAAACAATCCCAATTCGCCCTCGGTATCCAGCAGCGTCAATCTCCGATGACCGATCAGGATTGTATCGCCGACTTCCAAGTCCAGCTCGCAGTAGGATTGCACCAAGTCGTCTCCTCGTCCGGTGTTGTTACAGTGACTCAACGCCCAGTTAGCAGCCGGTTGAAAAAGGTGTCTGGAACTGTCCGAACGTCGAAAAAACGCTCGATTCCGTGTGGTTGGCAAAGTTCCAGACACCTTTTTCAACAAGCTGTTAGCTCCGGCGGCAACCTGAGCAGCCCCATTTCGAACAGGCAATTGCGGGGACGCAAGGGACTGGTCGAACCGTAACAACAGAGTTATCACAATAATCAAAGCTCAAGAAATTTCGTGGATTTCATGAGCTTCAGAAGTAGGGGTTTTCGTGTAGATCGGCCAACTTGTCAACCCTGATCTGAATGGCTCGGACACGATTTTCTAAAATCGATTTCGTCTAACCGCGGACTGGAGTTCTCCGTGGCCGGCACTGAATCGAGCCAGTATTATTGCTCGTTCAAACAGGGCTCTGAAGGTCGGCCAATCAACAGCCACATTGCGGTCCGCTGGACGGGGTTGGCGACTTGGCATGGTGGCGATCTGCCGCAATGAGTACAACACTGACGCGGGCGACACCCAGCCGGAATAGAGTGGCGTTCGACTTATATACGGATGAATACTAACAAGCACGACGCGTGCGATACGGCCGACGCGTTGGGGAACGCTCAGAAGTGTTGGATGCGCTCGGCACTTCTTCACGCGGAGCATGAAGGCTACTATGCGCGTCCGCCGTACCGAGTATGACGTTCACAGGATCAGGTTGACTGGCCAGGGATCACGGATGGCCTTCAACGAAATCAGGCAGAGGATCAAGCTATCACGCGACGTCGTCGAGTCGGCACCCCGGTGATGACTGTCGAACCACATTCCTGCAGGAGTTCCGTTGGCATGCTGCCCCCGTTGCGCTTCGCCCCGTTGATCAAACGTCTACGCTGGGGTGGAACCAGGCTGGGCAGCAGTCTCGGGAAGCCGATTGGAACGGCGACAGATACTGCCGAAAGTTGGGAAATTGCGGATCATGGCACAGACCAGAGCGTCGTCCTTGGGGGTCCTTTAGCAGGATGGTCACTTGCCCAGATCGTGAGCCAGCATCCTGCTGAACTGCTCGGCACGACTGCAACGCAAACGACGTTCCCGTTGCTCGTGAAGTTTCTCGATGCACACGACCGCTTGTCGCTGCAGGTACACCCGAATGATCAGCAGGCTCGGCGATATTCGCCCGTAGGCCGCGGGAAGACCGAAGCCTGGTTGATTTTAGAGGCCCTTCCCGGGAGCCTGATTTACGCGGGCTTGAAATCGGGCACCATTTTGTCGGATTTGCAACACGCCATTCCGGCGGGCAATCTGCTGGATTTCGTGCATGTTTTCGAGGCACATCCCGGCGACAGCTACCTGATTCCCGCCGGAACAGTGCATGCCGTGGGGGAAGGGGTCCTCCTGGCCGAAATCCAGCAAACCAGCGACATCACGTTTCGCCTGCATGATTGGGGACGACTGGGGACCGATGGCCGTCCGCGTCAGCTGCACCTTCAGGAAGCCCTGGAGTGCGTCGATTTGACCCGTGGACCGATCCTGCCGCAGCGTCCCCACACGATATCAGGGATCTCTGCCAATCACGTCGAAGAAATCGTCGCGTGCGAACACTTCATCATCCGGCGTCATCAGGGTCGTCATTCCTGGAACCTCGAACCCCGCGACCGATTCCAGATCTTCATGGTGCTCGACGGTCAGATCGACGTCAGCTCCGATTTTGGCGAGGAAACGCTCAACAAAGGCGAGACCGTGCTGATCCCGGCAAATTGCAGCCCGTGTCGGTTGCGACCGATCAGCGCCGCAACCGTGTTGGAAACATTCGTGCCGTAGACGAACCTCAGATTGATCTGGAAGTGTGACCGATTTCACCAGTTCCTGATTCCCATTCGTCCCATAAATCCCATCATGATCGATGGGATTTATGGGACGAATGGGACTTATGAGATGAAACCGACTGACAATTATCCCATATTCCGTCCCGCCACTGGTGAAGGAATCCTATACCAGTCTGGAAGCCATGTGGTCCGCCAACCGTGTCGTCAACAGCCAGGACGCGTGATCGGGCCCAAACGGATAGGCCGCCGACAACGCCAACACACCGCGCACACGCCCTGCTCCCAGGATTGGAACCGCCAGCGACTGGACCGCGGCAAATCGTTCGAGCCAACTGGCCGAGCCAACCAGCGTCCCACCGCTCGTGGCAAGTAACGCCACCGTCGGTTGCTGACTGACCGCCGCCTTCACGATCCCCAACCCCGACTGCTGCAGGCTGACGACTCGGGTCGCTGCGGAAAACCCTGCAATGACATCGAGTGCCATCGTGGGATGGCCTCGAAAACCGATGACCTGCAGCTCGTCATCCACACGGCGCCACAAGCCCACTGCGCGTGAATTCGTCGCCCCCAGGTAGGCATCGAGT
>CAMAVF010000219.1 GCA_945861445.1 Planctomicrobium piriforme
AGGAACGCGATCTTCTGTTTGAGGCTGCAAGGTCGTTCAATGCCATGCCACGTCGTCAATCGCCCGCCCCTCGCCCGCCACGTACTCAACATGCCGGAGATCTCAGGAAACCCGACGACGATTTCAATGCGCGTGCGGATTGGACGGAGCTCCTAGAGCAACACGGATGGTCATTTTCTCATCTTGATCCTGACGGCAAGGAGCATTGGACACGACCAGGAAAGTCTGAAGGCACCAGTGCCACGCTGAACTTCGAAGGAAATGGTTTGTTCCACGTCTTTTCGTCAAACGCCGAGCCGTTGGAACAAGACCGGTCATATACGAAGTTCCATTTTATCGTGGTGATGGAGTTCCAAGGAGATTTCAATCGCGCAAAGCAAGTTCTCGCCGGTCGTGGCTTTGGCCAGCAGTCTCTTGGGATAACGAACCGATCGCGTCAAGGGCACAACGGAAAGCCGGCATCCTCCCGCCGACGCCACCCCCGACGGAGGTGAGGAGGGGTTGGTGGTTACTTCGATTCACAAGACCACCTACCGACATCCTGACGATCACTCGTGAACTTCAATGTCGTCCAGGTACCCAACATAGCGCTTTGCTAAAACCCTTGTAGGGCAGAAGTTCCCACCGGATCTTAGATTTACTCAAATGCTGGCGTCGGGCACAGGCCCGAGAAATGAAGCAGCGTATTCTTCTTATGAGCGCCCCCATTTCACTGATGCCATATTTATCAGACAACAAGTTGTCCCGATGAAATCAAAGAGCTTCGCGACTGTATTGATTTCATCGAAGCACTTCAAATTAAAGATAACGGAGCAAGGAATGGTTTCTATTTTCCAAACGTGTTCCGCCACCGGGAAATCTGTGGAACAAGACGGGACTCTTGGGATGGATCAAGCTGTACCGTTCCTGAAAAAAGCGGCCGAGCTCCCCGGCAAGGGACCGCTGGCTACTGCTATGATGCTGATCGCCCTGAACAATCGCCTGAATCGCGTCGAACATATTCTCTTGATCCCTAAAACGCTGAGCGAATTTGGACTGAGTCGGACGACCGCCTATCGGTCGCTGGTTCAATTGGAGTTGCTGGGTCTCGTGACAATCCGCCGTCACAAGGGTCAAGGCCCACTGGTTTCATTTGTGAAACCAGCTATTGCTGAAATTCAGGATGAGAAGATCGCTCACGTGTTGGGCCCGTCGTGATCCGACACTAGTCGGCATACCTACGAGACATCGAAGCGTAGCGGTGTGTTCGTGGCGATTCTCGTCCGCCTCAGGCGACGGTGTACACAGCGATTCACTCCGCCCGCCCTACGTCCGAAAAGTCCGGTCGACCTGGCAGAGTAATCCACTCCTCTTATTTTGATCAAACAATTCAAATAGATAGAAACGCAAACGCGAATTATGTCCAATCCATCCCGCTCGTTAGCGTGCCGCCTAGACTGGCGAAAAGTCTTTCAAGCCATCGGGCTAAACTATCCCAGCCGATCGGATCTGCCCCAGACCGTGCCCTGTCATCTTTGCGGGACGGGTGTAATGACGGTCATGCAAGATACCGTCCTCCACACTGAATGGCTCCACTGCCACAATTGCAAATTCGCAGGCGATTTGATCGAGTTTGCCGCGCGCGTCCGGAAAAGTGCGATCAGTCTAATTGTGGATTACCTCGAAGCCCACAAGATGTTCCAGGGTGAACAACTGAGTGATGATGATCTTGCGAAGTACCAAGCTGATCACATTGACCACCGGCAGCGAATCAAGGCATTTTGGGAGACTGCGAATGTCGCCCCGACTCAATCGGCCAACATGGGCATGTCCGGATTCAGAATCCTCCGGAAATTCAGTCTTGGCGAGGATGCTTATCGAGACTCCTGGACCGACCGCGGTGGCAAGTTATTTGGTATTGCTCGCCATCAAACGATTGAGGACCTATTTGCTCCTTTGTCGTTCGAGTCGCAGGTACGGCAAAATCGTGAAGGTAAGTCCACGCGCCGGCGTGGCGGAGGCCCGGGAAAACGACGAGTCTTCGAAGGTCACGACTGGGACGAGGTGTTGGTAATTCCCCATTCTGATCTTCCCGGTCGGATCATCGGATTTACATTCATTGGTCGGGACGCCGACAACCACGAAGTGGTCTACAAGCGAGCCAATTTCGGTTGCTGCTCCGCCCGCACACGAGAGTCCGGTCTCGGATTCCTTGAAGCGCTCAACGGGACTTCGCATCCCTATTTCGGTCGCTATGTGTTCGTGTTTTTCGATGCACAGATCGCGACATTACTGCACGCCCGACATTTGCGGGAATCGAGGCGCCCATTACCTATGGTGTTGGCGAAATCGACACGAGACTTCGATCTGCTGAACCTCGCACCGGACCTTGGCGAATGCAAGCTGATACTCTGCGGCCCACCATTGATGACTCTGCCCCTGGCAAAAACTCATCGCACTCTAGTTTCCGAATATCAGATTTCGGACTCAGAGGTCCGCGACAATTTGAAGCGTCGTAGTTCGATAGCGTTCCTCGATCTTTATAAAAAAAGAGCGTATCCCTGGTTTTCAGTTTTCCGCAGTCTCTTGACTACGTCGAAACGAGACGAGCTTGACGTTGTAATTGAACGAATGAAGCTGACCCCTCACGAAAGCGTTGGACTCCAACAGGGGCTAGGAGGAGAATCAAGCGATCGCTTCGCGAGCCTGGATCCGAATCGTATCGGAGTAAAGACCATCGAGTTCGGAGGCTATGTCATCGAAGAATCAGCCGATGGTTGGTTGGCCCGAAAGGCAGGGCAAGAGGAGGTCATCTGCGATCTGCCCATTCGCATCGATACGACATTCAAAACGGGCGCTGGAGACATCCATTACGCCGTCTCCGCTCAGTGCGAAAACGAAACTTTCAAGCTGATGATTTCGGCAAAAGATCTCAAACGAGAGACTTTATTCGAGTTGGTCGCCACTGGATTCATGAATGAATTCAATCGTCATTTCCACTTTGTGCGACGCAGGTGGGCGAAGGAGTCATTCGCTATTGCAATGTTGTTCAGCAAGCCGGAGCTGATCGTCCACGCTGACCGAGTCGGCTGGTGTCAAAAAAGACACAGATTTCAGTTTCCTAAATTTGCAATTCATACCAACGGCGACGTCGATTCTACTCCAATGCCTATGCGTCAACCGGGGCGCTCGGTTCCAGCTTCAGAATCGGGAGTGCCTTCGAACTACCGGGAAGCGCTCGAATTGTTGTCCCAACGCTCCCCAGAAACCCAATTCATCTGGGCACTCGCGGCGTGCGTGGCCCACAATCTTTTGTCAGGAAATTGCGTACGGAAGCCTTTTGGGGTGATCTTAGACGGGAGGTTTGCCCTTGATACTGGCGTGAAAGCGGCATTGGCCCTGGGCTGCGGTTTGATTGATGTCGCCCGGCGCGGCAAAGCGTCCATCCTGGAGTTTGTCTCCACAGAATGTGGAGCCCACGACTGCCTGAGTGTTGTGAAATTCAGCGGCAAGACTAAACCGCAAATCACCGCGGAATGGCTCGACGATCCGAACCTTCGGCGAGCCGTACTCCCACTGCCGCCATACGCCGCGATTGCAGTTTCGTCCCACAGTGGCTTCGTTCGCATCCGTTCCACAGAATTCCCGCAGCCCTTGGGCCGGCTTTACTTTGCTGCACAATGGATCGTCCCGTCATACCTAGCGGACGTATGCCGCCGTAAGAAGCTCGTCGACATTTGGGCAAGAGAAAACGAACTTCTGTCCGTGCTCAAAGATATGTCGCAATGGATCGATCGGATCGGAGGCAAACCCAGAGCGGTACTCGCTGCCGAGAAACTAATTGAGTTTGACTCCCAAACACCGGCTCTTGCGTTCGTCGAGTTGACTGAGAAGATGCGTATGGCGGGCGATATCGGTGGTATGGATGGGCAGGCGGATACCGCCACTGCAACAAAGTCGCCGATCGCGATTATCAAGCACGGTGCCACAGCGGATCAGTCTCACTACGTCCAAGTTCGGCACTGGGTCATCAATGAGGTACTTAGCGAAAAGCGTGTCCCGGCTATTCGACCCAGCGATGTTCAAGCAGATCTCGAATCTCGGTCCGCGTTGCTGGGGGTTATCCATGAGGAAAGCGGTACCTCGTGGAAAATTGATGCTGAATGGTGGGAACGCACGTCCGCCTTCGTTCGCCAAAGACAATGTCCGCACTCCTCAGCCAATTGCGCAAAGGTGCCCAAGAATGGACCGCCAGTCCGCGATTGCCTCGAAGTGCAGGAGCTCACTGCTGAGTAATTCGATCCCTGAGGGAAGCCGGCAAAAGTGCGCCGTCGCATGCGAATTTTGACTGGACCGTGCCGCTAACCCATTGTCGCAAGCGACTTTTCGACTGATTTCGCTGATGAGCACTCAATCGACGGCTCGTTTTCGAGGCAAAAATGAGTTCCCAATGGCGCGGCGGTCATGCCCTGCTCGACCTTGTTCGAATTCGGTGATTGAAAACGACGGATCGACTTGTCAACTTGCGGGATATTAGACGGTGGGTTTACAGAGCCGCGACAGGTGTAGGCCGACAAGCGCGCCCCTAGTGACTGAATCAGTCAGCGGCCAGGGTCTGTCCCAGCACGAGATCGCGCGAATTCCATTGCTGATTGGCTGACCAGTGATTGACGCGGGAGTGCCGCTACCATCAACTGCGCTCGCGGCATTTTGCACAACACCATCATTCCGACGTTAGTACCCAACACCGCTGCCAACGCCCCCTGGAAACAGCGTCGGCAAACCCTGCCCGCAGGGCATCTGGATGCACTGGTGGCGGAGCCCCAGAACAGCCCCAGAAACAGCCCTGGGAACTGGCCGGAAACCGTTAGCGCAGGTGGGCGCCGGATGCCACCCCAAACGGCTGGATAAACGACCAGGCAAATTAGCCTGGAACGGGCATCTCCGGCCGGCTCAACAACATCGAGTGGGGAGTGTGAGTCCGTTTCGGTTCGTCAGCCTGCACCGCTTGGGGGTATCCCACCAGGCGGTGCGGGCACCGGTAACGCCTCACAGATGAGCAACGCATCAACTCCCTCGAACGGCAGCGGCTCACACTCGCAAAACCGGTCGTGAACCATTCTGCCACCGTGGAGTCGTTCTCGGTTCGAGTAGCTGCTGGCCCCTGTGCAACGCAGCCTGGCAGCTCACGGTGAACAATGTTAATGAGAGCCCGACCGGCATCGTCTCGATCGCCTGGATCAGGTTTTGACGTACTGGTCTGTCGACCGCTACTATGTCCTGCCAGCCATATCAGCTGGCTTCGCCTGCCCGCGCGAGCTTCCCAGTGATGTCCCGGAAGCTGTCGCGGTGACAGGGATCAGATCCGGGCGAACTACCAGGTGCTCGCCGTTGGGGAATCGTCATGCGCCATATTTCGTTGTTCAGCTTATTCTTGTTTTTGTTCGGGATCGTCGGGTGGTCCTACGGGCATGATCTTCAGGAAGACTGGCATCCAGTATTTTCCGACAACTTCAACCGCCCGACGATTGGTGCCAATTGGCGCTGGGTATTCGGCGACGGCCGTCAGTACCTTCTCAACAACGCGATCCACCTCAGCCACAGCGGTACGGTCTATTGCACAGTTCCGCTGCCGCATGAAGAACTGCGTGTCGAGATGGACGTACTACTTCCATCGCAATCCTTCAGGGGGACTGACCAGATCCATTCCATCAACTTGGAACTGCGCGGTGGTGAGGTCGGCAGCGGCGGAATTGACGAACGATTCGAGGTGGCCCTGATCCCGGTGTCAGAACCTGGAGATCCGACAGCAGATCCTGCGGGAACGCTGCGCATCTCCCTGGATCAGCCTTATCACGTGATGCTGCAAATCAGCAGAGGGATCGGATCGGTGAGGCTGAACGACAAGGTCGCATTTCAAAAGCCGGTGGCTCCTTCTCAAAGCGAGGTCAACCGCTTTTTCGTGTTCAACACGAGGTATCTGCATGGCAGTCCCGGAAAGGAAGCGGTGCTGGACAATTTCAAGATCTGGGCCGGAACGCAATCGGCCGCCAAGTTGCCGCTCGTGCCTAATACTCCGGACCAGAATCGTCAGGCCACCTGTCACGCGGCAGATTTCATCGATCCCTCCAACCCCGCGCTAGGGATCCAGCGGGCGATTGATTCACTGCCCCCTGGTGGCGGGGTGGTGATCTTACCAAAAGGGGAACTCCTGATGCGAAGACACCTGCGTCTCCGCAGCCATGTGACGCTCTGTGGTCAGGGAGCCGGTATGACGATTCTCAGGGCCGTGCAGGGGGAACGGGCAGGCATCCTGGGGTTAAAGTCCAGCCAGGGTGAATGTGTGGTGAGTGTGTCGCCACAGGATGCGGAAAAGTTCCGGGTCGGCGACGGCGTCTGCTTTGACGGCAATTGGGGACATCCGACCAATCTGGATTCTGTCAACAAAGATTGCGTGGTCACTGCGGTCGCCGATGGTCAAATCACTGTGCGCGGGGTCGCGCCTGGGTCCGCACCACTGCAAGTTCCCGCGTGGCTCTCGCAGCCGGCCACTCCGACTCCGCCGAAAGTATTAGTCCACTGGTTTCCACAAATTTTCGCTCACTGCGCCGAGTTTGTGGAACTCAGGGATCTCACGATCATCGGTGGTGACGGAGGCTGGGGAGGGTTTGAATCTGCGGCTGTGACATTCGGCCAGGTTTCAAGCCCGCGTCTCTCGCGCGTCGAGATTAAGAAATGGGAAGGGGATGGCCTGAGTTTACAGACTGTCGGGGATGCCATGGTCACCGACAATACAGTTACTAATGTCCAACAGGGTTACCATCCAGGAACCAGTACCCAGCGGTTTCTCTGGAGCCGCAACCTGGGAGTTGGGAACCGTGGCTGCGGACTTTACTTCTGCTACTTTAATCGGAACGGCGTCTATCATCGCGGCAAGCTGGATCGGTTTGATGGCTACGGCTGGCCACGCGACATTTTCAATGTCCTTGCGCAGAATACTTGCGTGTCGAACCAGGACTTCGCGATTGAACAGGGAGAAGGTGGCGGCGGAGTCGTCTTTCACAATCAGTTTCCACAAATTCGAGTCGGCAACGGCTTCCAGGGAGCACCCACGTTTGATTTTGTCGTGGCCCAAAACCGGACAGACAGCCTGCGATTCGTCGAAGGGAATGTGGAGCGTAATCTGATTGTCGGCAACGTCAGCCGTGATGGCCAGCGCCCCACACCGATAACCGAAACTCGCGGCGGCAATTCGATCTTAGGCCGGGGAGCCGACCTGGATCTCAGCCGCCTGACGGTCGGGATCGAGCGAACCACCTCGGTCGAGGCAATCGTTCTGCCGCAACCGGTCCTGGATGGTGCGACATTCTATCGGCCGGACGAGCCGGATGCGGGCTTTCAAGTTGGTTTGGATCAACTCGCGAAAGGTGGCGGTACCCTGCTGCTGCCAGCTGGACGGTACGGGCTCTCGCGACCTCTCAACATTCCAGCTGGCGTAACTCTTGCCGGCCGGGGATTAAGTACCGTCTTGCACCCCGCGCATTCCGACGAGTCGAGTTCGATGATTGTCGTGAGCAGGGCAAACCACGTCACCGTTCGAGATCTGGTGATCTTGGGGGAATACGAACGGCGAGCTTTTCGATCCGCTGCGATCGTGTTGCACGACGTCACGCAGGGCGAACTGGTGGCGATCGATGTGCGTGGCTGGGAAGGATCGGCGATCAGCATCACTGGCGGAAACTCGCAGGTGCGCGATTGTCGCACCTTGGGCTGTGCGGGCAATGGATTTGACTTTGTCCGGTGCCAGATCTCCTGCGTGAGCAATATCGCCCGGGAATGTGCTCATGGATTCGTGGTCAGCCAAAGTCGCCCGGAATCTATCATTGAAGCGAATATCTCGGGCGGCAATCGTGCGAACGGATACCAGTTCGATCAATCGCCAGGAATCGCAGCGTATGCCAACAACGCGAGTTTCAACGACCGCGCCGGAATGACCGTGATCAATACTGCAAACGCCCAGCTGGTGGCTAATATGCTGGCGGGCAACAATCAATCGTCGACGGACGGCTGCGGCATTCGACTTTCTGGGAGCGCCAGGGAATGCAAGCTCTTTTACAACAATTTTCAAGACGTGCAAATGCAACCCAGTCAGCTTAATCCGTTAATCGAGGAGACATCCGCGAATCAGAATGTCATCCGATTCAATCTATCCAGGATGAAGATCCAAGGGGACGGCCAGGATTCGATCATCAGCGAGAACTTCACCCCTTGATTAAGGCAGTTGTCACGTCGAGTGGTAGCGGCTGGACTGTGGTTACAAGCATCGACCTATTCATCGTCCTCTCAACCCGCATCCTGCCTGGCCCATCTAGGAGGGACCAGTGCTTCATGGGTCTCTCAAGAAGAGGTTTCGTAAGTGGCGAAATCCGGTTTCTTTGGCACAGCTAATCTCACCATTTCCCGATCATTTCCAAGCGAATCTCAATCACCTGATCGGGCTGCGCGGTGACGATTCGTTGCATGATCTCTGAAAAGTCAGAATCCTCTTTCACACCTGGCGGCCTGATCCCCACCCCGGATGAACCCAAGAGCGACTCAGTGCCCAATCGCACGGATTGGCTGAAACTCCAGGTGTCGGGTTCTCCGAGAGGCGCTTTGTCTCCCTCAACCGGTCGGCCGCCTCGGGTCAAGGTGCTTGCTCGCTTGAGATTCAGGAGGTCGAGGCGCAGCGTGACGCCGGTTCCGTTACTGCCACGATCCACGGCCAGCCGCAGCCCCCGAACCCCTTCAGGGAGTTTGCGTGTCAATTCCGACAGCAGCTCTTGAATCACCTGGGGATCGAATGGCTTGTCCTTCAACGATTTTAGCCTGTCCGAAAGGACCATGTCGGGTTTCAACGACTTCTCGGCGATTGCCACATCGACCACGAGTAACGAAAGCCGCCGCGCGAGCAAATTGAGCTTCGCGATCCTTGGGTCGACGACTGTGAGTTGATCGCGCCGTTCTATGATAGCGGGCAGCGCACCTAATCCCAGCTTTAGAATCGCCAGTTCTGCGGACTTTGCTGCCTCGCCGATGGCCTTTTCGTATTGCTCCAGCTTGGGCAACAGCGTCCCGTCGGGTACTGGTTTGATAGGGCGCGGCTCCGGAATGGCGAGCGCCGGCAAGCCTTGGTCCTTACGAAACACATTCTTCAACGACAGTCGATCACGATCCCGTTGTTCCAGGGAGCTGTTCATGTCGAAAGGATATTCTGCAGGATCGAGATCGTTCAGCACATTCCCCGCGACGTCACAAATGCGCGGGTCCGAAAAGCTCTTCCCATTCCAGGATCCCGACATCCCCATCCGTTGTTCGGTATCATCCAGCGCCACAATGAGCATATGGATGACAGCCGCGCGCAACTCTTTATCATCCTTCGCAGAGAGCGGTTGACCGGGCCGCAGACTGTCGCCAGTGCCAACGGACAACACACTCATGTTGCCCGTTTTGCCAAATGCTGAAACGACCGCCAGCCTCACATCGATGGGGCGCTCTTCCAGATCGTGGCTCAGAGCCTCGATCGCCTCGAGTTTGCCACACCTCGCCAAAAATGAGACCAAACTTTCCTCGATCCCCTCAGATTCGTCAGTGACCTTCTCCGGAGGGCGTTTCCATTCGGCAAGCATGGCAACCACTCCTTCAGGTCGACCTCGTTTGTGGATCGCTTTAGCAGCGGCGAGCCGACAATCACTCGTGGGACCATTCTTTAATTCTTCCAGCAGGAACTCGACCGGTGTATCCCCTTTGATTTGGCCAGCCAGGCGGACCAGGTCAGCGCGAATCCATGTCTCATTGGCTTTACGGGCACCTGCAATCAATGCCGACAGAGCTTCATCGGGATACTTTTCTACAAGCCGTTCGGCGAGGTACGCAGCATGCCGATCGCCAACTTCTGTTGCTTCGAGCAGAACTCGCTTCTCCCCCTTCTTCTGCAATTCCGCATACCAGGCCGAAACCTGTTGTTTAGTGTCCTTGGATTGACCGTCTGCGTGCATGTAGCCCGATGTCGATTTCCTTTGATAGAAGGGACGACCTGCAATCCGGGTCACGATTTGCTGGGCACAATCGCTGACTCGCAACACTGTATGCGAAAAGTAAAAACCGCGGTGAAAGCCCACAGAACGCGAGAACCGCTCGTTGTCGAGAGCCTCGATCAGTTGCGGCATCGCGTCGTAGCCCATCTTGACCAGCCGATGTGCAGGCGATTTGTCATCGCCGTCCGCTGTCATAAAAACATCGCACGAACCAGGCTGCGACCATTGGTGGCCATTCTGGTCGCGCAACTGAAAAATGAGTTCGGCAATCTGCTCGTTGCGACTCAGCTCTTCAAATGGCTTGCCGGATTTCCGCTCCTCGGCATGCGCCGCATCTTCCTGAATCATTTTCTTCAAGAGTATCACCGTTTCCGTGGCCTGTGCGATGTGTTCACTGGCCTGATAGTTCTTAACGATGCGTTCGAAGGCTTCCAACAGCTGTGTCCTCGAAACATCCGCATCTCCGAACTTCAACACCGCTCGCCACATCTCCGCATGGGCAATATCTGTGGCGAGTGACTGCTGGAAATTCTCCGACGGCACGTCATCCCGCCTGTTCGGTATGCGGGTCGCCTGTTGATAAAGTTCGACCGCCGCCTGGTCGTGCCCTTTTCTCCAACATCCCCATGCCAGGACAAACACTTCCGCTCGTTCCGCAAGTCGTTCACCAAAACGGCGAGGCCAATCATCAGGCTTCCGTTTAGGATCATCAGCGTCGCGGATCGCCTGAAGATAGCCCGTTGCAAATTCGGGAAGATCTTTGAGTTCGAAGTCGACTCGTTTGTGCTCTTTAGTGTCCGGTGACGACTTCGTGAACCGCCTCGTAGACAGGTCCGGGAACAAGACGGTGAAAGTGTCGCCCATTTGGCTAAGCAAGAAACCGTGCCGGTACGAGTTCACCGGCGGGTCATCGTTCTGCTGGCTCCAGTTCCCCGTGACGACGCGGACAAATCTTGCATCTTTGACATCGGGAAATCCCAATTTGCTGAACCACGCGAAAGCGGCAGAACGCTCCTTAGAAGTCTTCTCTTGGTCGGCACCGGCCGATCGATTCGCGGGGATCAGACCGCTCACCAGAATCGCTCCCAATACGAAATAGGGAACATACCTTCGGCCGCAAATCGACAGAATTCGACTTTTGAAAATTAGAATATCGGGTGCCCATTTGAACGCTGCAGCCATGATAGATCCTTAGCGAAATGCGGGCGGATGAACTAATCGTGCAGCGGCATTCTACTGAATTGCAGAATGGTTGAGCAAATTAACGTAAGTTCTGAATTGAATATCGGAGTTTCGAGACTTTCAATCAGGGGTCCGCTACAAACGTGGAAAAATGACCCGCGATCTGAGCGGATCGAGCCTCGCAAATCCCAGCTTCTATTGTGCAGGTGGTCTCATGAGTGACGACGATCTGGATGCGCTGCTCGCCCTGCTAAAGGAGTCGGTTCTCTTTTCGGGAGACATCCCTAAGCGACGGCGGCTCTCGCATGCAGAGGCTGCCAAGGCTGACCAGACAGCGCTACGGAGATTAGGTGATCCGGGACTTACCGCGATGCAGCGTGTGAAGAATGTTTGGGAGTTGGTGGGCACAGTCGATCACCTGGGTAAGGCGAAGTACGCTCCGGCCGTGCCGACGATTGCTGAGCTTTGGCAAGACTGTGCCCTTGTGCCGGTACGCAACGCAGCTGGAAATGCACTACTAGCAATTGGCACGCCAGAAGCTCGCGACGTGCTGCTCCATCTCATAGAGGATTCTGATCCGTTTTCAGTACATCTGGCGGTTGCCGCAGTCTTCGATGCGGACTATGCAAAGGCGTTTGACCATTTCTCAAGATACTTCGATACCGGTTGCATCACTCAACCGGGAGGCGCGGTGGTGCCTAACACAATCCTTGGCACCTTCACCCCGAGATCATTTAGCGTCGGACCGAATGGTGAACTGAGACCCGAGTGGACTGATTTGAGGGCTCCGTCGTGGCTGCAGCAGGACACGCGCTGGATCAGACTTTGCGTTGCACTACGAAAGGACAAACTGCTCGGCGGGACGGCGCGGACAGTCTTGCGGTACTCCGACCCGGAACTTGCGGGTATCGCCCTTGAAGA
>CAMAVF010000220.1 GCA_945861445.1 Planctomicrobium piriforme
TTGCCGCGATTCGACACGATCATCTTGACCTGCTACCAAAGCAATCCGCGCAGCGTTCCCGTCGAGCAGTTATTTGCGATGACCCGCACCGTCAGCGAGCGCCACGTGCATGTTGCCCTTGATCCCCAGACGGCGTGGAACATGGCTCGTGAATTGGCAGGACCGCACGACTTGATCTGTATCACCGGCTCATTTTTTATCGCTGCCGAAGTTCGGGAATTTGTAATGGACCTTCCAGAAATATCGACCGAGAATTCAGTCCGAGAATCATTCTGATCAGGTGATCCTCGTGTCTTTTTATCTGCGAAATCTGCGTCATCTGTGGATTAAACCTAAATCAATCGTGGATTGCGTTGTTCAATCGATCGACGAACAACTGTCTGTTTGGAAGAGGATTTTTCCACAGATGACGCAGATTTCGCAGATTGGGAAAAGGCCGCCCCAAGGTATGCACACAGAATTACATGTGTTCTTAATAATACTTTCCAAAATTCCAACTGTATCAAGGATATGGAATAGGCGACCTATATCGATTCGCACGTGTCTGCGGATCGCGCGCTGACGATTCCAATTGGATTCGCAGCGCCAGACCGTCATACGGGTGAGACCGCTGAATTCTGAGCTAGCTTTGCAACACGGTCAGCGGGGACGTTGCCTTAACGATCTCGCTACAGCCGTTTTCATCCAGAAAACATGACCTGCCGACCAGACATTTAGTCTCTTATAACGAGAGTCGCCTATCGCAAATACTATTCTTTGAATTACTTGAACACTTTGTCGCGGACGGACAAGCAGGTACTTCGCAGTGATCAAAGTTGCGTGTCCTTATGAATCCTTTAGCCGTCATTCCCACGTTGATGGAATTTGCCCGCCTGACGGTCAGCGGTGGCTATTTGATTTCGCTCTCTCTGGTCTGCCTGCTGCAGTATCTGCTGTACCTGTACCGAATGACGCGCGTACGTCAGGCACATGCCCGGGTCAGTGCCGCTCTGCAGGACTTGGAAAATCAGTTCGTCGAGACGCAGCGGGACTGTTCGGTCGCAACCGTTGAGAATGTGGTGTTGCGTGACTTCATTGCCGCGCCGCCGCCCGAACAACTGGTTATGACTCTGCTCGAGCGACTGGTGCCCGATATGCAACGCGGTTGGGCGGCCTATATTGCCTTGCACCCCGAACCGCACATCTTTCAACATCGCGGCCTCCACGAATGTCCTCCCGATACGGTGGATATCGAGGATGAAAACCTGATTCCCGTGTGGGCTGGCCGCTCGGTGGTCTTCCGCGATCCGCGCGTCGCGAAAAGCCGTTTTCTGCTGAATTTCAGCTCGGCCGATCGCAATCGCTGTGGGTCGCAACTGTACGTTTTTGGAGTTCGCCAGGGCGAACGCTGCTTCGGGTTGCTGGTGACGTCCAATCTGTTCCCCGAGGACGTCCCCGTCGAACAACAAACCGAGTTGGTGCAACGCCTATGTACGGGACTGGCTCGACATCTGGAATCTCTCGAAACGCACGCGGTGCAAGAACAGGAGTTCCGAGTCAACTCGGACCGCCTGGCACTCCGCAATCTGTTCGATCATCAATTCGATACTCCGCTGCAAATGACGCAGCAATTCGTACGCAGTCTGCAAATGCGACTGAGTGCCGATTGTGCCGTGTTGTTTTACGCGCGGTCTGAAGATGGCACGGAAGCCCCGCCGGTTTCCAGTTGTGACGTCCCCTCGCAGGGAGCACGCGAACTGTGGCAGCGCAGCGAAGAACTGTTCGTCCGCGGCACAGCAGATCGGTCGGGCTGCACGCTGTTTGACGAATATGCCCTGATGGGAATGGAATTGCGGGATACGCTGCGTTCCGCACTGTTGATGCCCGTCGCCACACCGTCGAAACAGATCGGGATGTTGTGCCTGACCCGTTCAGCCGGCGCACCGTTTACGCCGATGCAGCAGAACCTGGTGCAATGGGCGGTCGATCTGTATGTCGAGAAGCTCGCCTACCTGATACAGCATACGGAAATCACACTGCTCGCCAAACTGGATACAGTGACGCAAATCGCCAATCGGCGGGCGTTTGACTGCGAATTGGAACGCGAACTGCAAATCGCCTATGCGACCAGTTCCGAATTGTCGCTGCTGCTGTTCGACGTGGACCGATTCAAAACGATCAATGACAGCCTGGGCCACCCGGCCGGCGATCACGTGCTGCGGGCATTCGGTGGTATTTTACGAGACTGCCTGTCACACCTCCGCGCAGGTGATCGAGCCCTGTGTGCGCGCTACGGGGGAGATGAATTCGCAATCATCCTGCCGGGCATGGGCCCCCTGGGAGCCGCCCGAATTGGGGAACTGATCCGGCAACATCTGATCCAATCCAAGATTCAATGGCAGGGAAGCAAATTGAATGTCACGATCAGCGGTGGTTTTGCGACGTATCCCGAAAATGGACTGACCGCCGAGGAACTGATCGCCACCGCGGACGCCGCGTTGTTCAAGTCCAAAGCTGGCGGCCGCAACGCCATCAGTTGGCCGGAATTGTCGTTGATCCTGCCGATTGCCGCGGATCCTGCGGATTCTGGCGCGGCGTCATCCGACGCAATTTCAGTCGCCAGCCCTGATGCGGCCGGTCACTCACTGCCGGTCTGCAACCGAGCCGCCGAGCGAGATTGCGGCTGAGGGCACCGCGGGTCACAGAGTGACCGCGCGAATACAAGCTCGAAGCGTAAGCGAGTGCATCCCGAGTCCGGTTTGACTACGGAATGGACTCCCTCTCGCTTTTAAAAGTTGCACCAGTTCATCTAATCCTAATTCTCATCCACAGATTTCACAGATGGCGCAGATGAAGATCCAATCTGTGAAATCTGCGCAATCTGTGGATAACAATTTCCGCACCAATTCCGTGATCCGCTGGCACCAATTCTCCGTTCTCTCCATCGCGGACCTGTGTGCCAGAAACATCGGTGATCCCAACTCCTTGATTCCATCAGAGATCGGTCGATAGAATCAGGGCGTCATCGCCGATCATGTTCCTTTCTGACAAAACGCTTCCCTGACCAATGTTTCCGGAGACCACCCAATGGGCTTGTTTGACAAACTTCGTGGTGAATTCGTCGACATTATTGAATGGATCGACGATACCCGGCAGACCCTGGTCTGGCGTTTTCCTCGCTATCAGAACGAAATCAAGAACGGAGCCCAACTGATTGTCCGGCCCGGTCAAGTCGCGGTGTTTGTCCACCGGGGCCAGTTGGCCGACCTGTTCGAACCCGGCAACTACACGCTGACGAGCGACAACCTGCCCCTGCTGTCGACGATCATGGGCTGGAAATTCGGGTTCAACAGCCCGTTTCGCTCGGAAGTGTACTTCGTCAGCACCCGCCAGATCACCGATCTGAAATGGGGCACCCCGAATCCGATCATGTATCGCGATGCGGATTTTGGCCCCATCCGCCTGCGAGCATTCGGGACGTACTCGTTAAAAGCGATTGACGCCAAAGCGTTGCTGAAGGAACTGGTCGGTACCGACGGCGTTGTGGAAGCCGACGAAATCACCGAGCTGCTGAGATCGCTGATCGCGACTGCCTTCGCAGAAATGCTGGGCAAAGCGAAGATCGCGGCCCTCGATATCTCCAGCAGTTATCAGCAACTGTCTGACTCGCTGAGACTGCTGGTCTGTGAACGCATTGACGATGAATACGGCCTGTCGATTCCGCAGATGTCGATCGTCAACGTCTCGCTACCGGAAGAAGTGGAAAAGGCTCTCGACACGCGCAGCAGCATGGGCGTGATCGGCGACATGGGCCGCTACCAACAGTTTCAATACGGGAATGCGCTGCCAATGGCGGCCGCGAACCCCGGCGGTGGCCTGGCGGCCAGTGGCCTGGGACTCGGAATGGGCTTCGCCATGGCGGGGCAAATGGCCAACACCGTGGCGCAAGCCAATGTACCGCCGACCGCGATGCCGGTCGGGTCTGCTCCGCCTCCCCCACCCCCGGCGGGCGTCCAGTGGCACGTCACCATGAACGGGAAAACGATGGGTCCATTCAGTTCAGACCAGTTGGCTCAAGGCGTTGCCACCCGCGAGATCAGTCCCGACACCCTGGTCTGGACGAACGGCCAGAACGGCTGGGTCGCGGCGGGTCAAGTGGGTGCTCTGGCAGGACTCTTCTCCGCCGTGCCGCCGCCCCCACCCCCGGCACCGTGAATACCCCAATTGACCACTCGGCAGAAATTCAATAGAGCTTGTGCAGCCCGCGTTCGCCAGAACGCGGGCTGCTCTATTGATCGCCCGCGCTCTAGCAGCCTGTTGAAAAAGGTGTCTGGAACTCTCCGAACGTCGAAAAAACGCTCGATTCCGCGGGGTTGGCAAAGTTCTAGACACCTTTTTCAACAGGCTGCTAGCGAGCGCGACTGCAACTGAACTATTTCTGCACCCTCTCTAGGTTGACAGGATTCCTACATGCTGTGCTGACAGAAAAATCAATGATGACCACCGGCGGCCCGCCTTCCGCCGGTCAAGTGGAAGCACTAAATTGACTGTGCCGAGCCACCGAGCCCAAGCTTCACGGCCAGAGAAACACTTCGAGTGAGTCGCCGGCGTTCCATTTGTGGTCGCCGGCGCGGAGCAGGGCGGTGCAATTGGCGTCGACCGTGGCACAGACGTCTGACGAACCGACCCAGTCGATCAGACTCACCCGAGGGCCTTCCGACGTCCACGCGAAATGTGCCGGGTGGTAGGTCGGCCGGTTACTCGACAGGGAGATATTGGCGGTCAATTGGGCCATGATCGGTTCGACGACCGCGGGTTCCAGTCCCTGCCACCGGCGCAGTGCCGCACGGACAAACAGTTCGCAGCAGACCATGCTGCTGACAGGATTTCCCGGCAGTCCGAAGACATAGCAAGGCGACTCGTTCGTCGAGCGTTCCAGGATCCCGAACCAGAGCGGTTTGCCCGGCTTCATTTGAATCTTGTGGAAGATCTGCCGCACCCCGGCCGCAGCCAGTTCGGATGGAACGAGATCCAATTTGCCGGCGGAAACGCCTCCCGACAGGAGCAGGAAATCGCACTGCAGGCCGGCGTCGATCCGTTCGCGCAACGCCTGGCGTTCATCGCGTGCCACCCCCAGACGGATTGGTTCGGCCCCCGCCTGCTGGACCTGGGCGGCCAGCATCGGTTCATTCGAGTTGCGGATCTGGCCCGGGCCGGGTGACTGAGCGGCCGGGACCAGTTCATCACCCGTGGCCAGAATCGCGACGCGCGGGCGGCGAATCACTCGCACGCGGGCGTATCCCAGTTCTGCCAATGCGGCAATTTCTTGTGCTCGCAGCAATCGGCCGGCGGCCATGACTTGGGTCCCGCGCCGCACGGCGGCCCCTTGTTTCAGGACGAATTGTCCCGCTCGGCAATTCGCAGAATTGCGGAGCATGACCTGGCCCAGGATTGAATCTGGAACACCGGCTTGAAATTCGGTCTCTTCCACCGGCACGACCGTGTCGGCTCCAGGGGGAATGGGTGCCCCCGTCATGATCCGAGTCGCTTGACCGGTCCCCACACTGCGTGACGGCACGCGTCCGGCAGTCACTTCCTCAATCACCTCGAAGGTGGTTCGACCGGCCAGGTCGCCAGCCCGAACGGCGTACCCATCCATCAACGCCTTGTCGAAAGGGGGCGAATCCAGATCGCTCACCACAGACTCCGCGAGCACCTGCCCCAAAGCGTCCTCCAGCGAAATCTCCACGACCGGCCCACGCTGGACGGTCGAGGTAATCGCGGCGAGTGCTTCAGAAACAGTCAGCATGGGGGAGATCTTGAATGACGAATGAGGGGGAATGACTAATGTCTAATAACTAATGTCTAAAAAGAGTCATAACCAAGGACAAAGGACTAAGGACTAATCCTCCCATTTCGCTCCCGGCAGTTTCAGAAAATTCTTCAGCAACTCGATCCCGTGTTCGGTGAGAAAACTTTCTGGATGGAACTGGACTCCGTGAATTGGGTACTGTGCGTGACGGACTCCCATCACTTCTCGTGGCTGATCGGGATCGTCGGTCCAAGCCGTGATCTGGAGACCTCCCTGCAATTCGCCCGTTCCGTAGGGAATACACAAGCTGTGATACCTTGTGGCAATGAAGGGATTAGGCAATCCGGCGAAAACGCCCTGATTGTCGTGGTAAATGGGAGAAACTTTCCCATGCATCAGGCGTGGAGCCCGCAACACACGGTTGTTGTAGACTTCGCCCATGCACTGATGACCGAGGCAGACCCCCAAAATGGGGACCTGCGGGGCAAATCGCTCGATGACCGACATCGAGATCCCCGCTTCGGTCGGACTGCAGGGCCCGGGCGAAATGATGATCCGATCGGGGCGTTTGGCCGCGATTTCGTCCAGTGTCACCTGATCATTGCGCGCCACTTCAATCTGCACAGTGCGGTCGATTTCGCCGAACCGCTGCACGATGTTGTAGGTGAATGAATCGTAGTTATCGATCAGAAAAACCATCGGTGGGGCTCGCGAAATTCGTGGGAATTAACAGAGGGCCCAGAGGCCGGAACGCCAGGCTGCGGAACTATTTTTCATCGTCTGGCGAAGTATCAATTGGATCTCAAGGGAGGCAGTCACGCGGTGTCACGACCGCGTTCCCGTGTAGGACATGAGGAAATCCAGCCGGTCTGGAGTCCTATTTGCCGATTCCCTGACATTGGAAACCATCCTAAGTCATCGAAAGCGTGGGGGAAAGTCTCGATTCCCTCGCGGCAGTCATCCTGTTGTAAATCTCTGGCCGCAAGCGGCCGACTTCTGGCCACATGGCGCCGCGAATTCGAGCACACTTGGTGCAGATTTGAGCACACTTCCGGTCTGTTTAGCATCTCGTGAGGAAGCAGAAAAGGGGGCTGGAAAGTCTTATTTCGTCTCAACTTAGCATCTTTCTTTGCCGAATTAGTCCTAGTCGGCACACGGGTTGCCAAATGATCGCCAGACGATCAGACGGAGACAGCGTCGGGGACTGAACCAGGATGGGCACAGTCTTGTCAAAGCTGACACGCAGCGATGACGACAACGCGTGGCAAAATGTCGACAGGCGCCAACTTATAGCCGGGGACCACACTATGGAAATCGTAGCCATCTTGTTACTGACAGTCGCGATGGTCAGCATTGGCTGGGCCGCCAATGATCGCGGAGAAGTTCGGACAGTGGGCTCGGACGAGACCATTCGCCGTATGGACTCGTAAGTTTTTTCTGAGCCCAGACCACCACAGTTGTCAGCAACACCTTGACTCCTCGCCCGGCGAAATCGCCGGGCTTTTTTTATGGTCACAACACAGGAGAACGCCGCGCGGGATTTCGCCCGCAACCCAAGGAGGACGAAGATTTTTTAGCCACGGATGGACACGGATTGAACACGGATTAGGACGCGACACCCGCGTTGTTTTCATCGCCAAGGAAATGTGCAACAGAAAATTGGGAGGGGAGTCCCGTCAGGGCGGGGGTAGATCGGAGTCACGGATGCACGAAGAACCCCAGGTCTTACGGCATTGGGCTCATCTGCGCAGTTGATTCTGAAATCCCGTTTAGAACGGGGCTCATTGAGTTCGGAAGTAGCCTTCCGCACAGGATGACTTTATCCGTGTTCAATCTGTGTCCATCCGTGGCTAAAAACTCTTCTCTCCGTGTTCTCTTTGTCTCTGTGTTCTCCTTTTTCTCGTCTGATACGTGGCAACGGCAACCGGCGATTTTCGGAAATTGACCTGTTCCGCGGAGTGCTCGGTGTAGAATGAAACCAACCCCTTTTTCTTCAGTAAGCCGGGCTGCGAACTCCGTGCCATGCCTTCTGTTCGTGCCCCAATGGAAACATCTTTTATGGCCAAGTGTGACCAAGGTTATCTGTGCGAAGTCTGCGGTGATGACGTGCCTGAGATTACTGACAGCGATCTCTACCTGCGACTCGTCATCGGAGAGATTTCCACGCGACAATTGATGACGGCGCCGGAACGCCATATCCGCTGCAACCCGATTCAAGCGCAGTTCATTGTTGACCCGCAATTCGAACCCGTCATCGTCACGGGGCCTCTCGATAAGCGGTTGCTGGACCCTGTCGATGTGCAGCGACGCGAGGCACTCGTGACCCGGGGCTGGCTGCGATTGAAGGAACTGGCGGGCAGCGGACTGCCGTTCAATGAGTATCCGTTGCCGGAATTCCTGCCGGGGGCTCGGCAGGCTTCGCCCAAAGAGGCGTGATAATCTCCACGTAACGGATTCGTCTTTTCTCGCTCACGCAGGACGAGGCGTCAATTTCTCACGCGCAATCCTTCTGTGAAAGCGATCTATTTGCCTGGCTTCATCCCCACGAGTTCAATGACCTTGCCGATAATCAGGTCTTCAACATCGGTCGCAAACGGACCCGGCAGCGGTCCCCAAAACATGGCTCCGCCCGCTTCGTAGCCTCCCTCTTGCAACACGCGGAATGACGGAACATAACCGAAGACATCGTTCGAATACCCGGCCACCATCACATTGGACGGAGCCAGTTCTTTTTCCAACCGCAACGAGTAATCGACGACCACTTCACCGGACAGGGCGATGACCGTCCAGTCCTGGCCGAACTGCACAATCTGCACGGGATAGTCATAAGTCGATCGAATCTTGCCGGTGTCTTTCAACTCTTTCAATAGCCGTCGCGCGTGACTGCTGGAGGGTTCGGCAGTGCCTGCGGCGATTTTTTCCAACTCGGCGGTCGGCGGCGGCGGGGCAAACTTGAGCTCGACGGTGTCATATTTCAACCGCAAGGGTCCCGAGACCGGCTTGGGCACGGTATCCAGAGCGGCGTCAACCGCCGTGGCCAGGGCTCGGCCGTGGTAGGTCAGGTATTCCGGTTTGCTGCGGGGATACGGGTTCTGATCGCCACCGCAACCCGTGAAGAACATGGCCGTCACGCCCGGATGAGATTCTTGAAGATACTGCTGAGCAAACCCAGCATAGTCGCCGCTGAATTGATTGAAACCCATGATGGTATTGTGGCAGGCATAGCCAAACAGGACAGCTCGAAGTTTGCCTTCGGGTGTCGTGATCCGCAGCACGGGGACGTGGTGATTGACGGGGCCGTCCGAGTGCGGGGCGTTGGTCACTCCCTGGACGGTTGGCCGGCGGCGATTCATGGCGAAGCCGCACCGCGCGTGCTGATAATCCAGATTGGCGGGCTTCAGATCTTTCAGTGAGAGATCAATGATCTCCAGCAACTGCTGATGCAACTTGGCCGTGTAGTCCAGGGCGAGCTGCATCCGTTGTTCGTACTCGGCTGGCGCACCATCCAGAGGGGGAATGCGCGTCATCCGCAGTTCGGGCCCGCAGTGGGTGTGCGAGGCATTGATCCAGAGCGCTTCACGCGGGAGCTGAAACTTGTCTTTGACTTCGGTCTCCAATTGATCCCGCAGCAGGCGGGGCACGCCGATCAGGTCCATCGTGACGATGACAACTCGCTGCCCTTGTTCGTCCTGAATGGCCATGGCCTTGGCGAACAGGTCACCGGCGACCCCTTCGGAAGCGCTTTTCCGAGCGGCATACCCGGCCATCCACATTGATTTTTCAGGAGTGATTTTGACCGTGGCGACGCCGACCTGCCATTTGGTTTCGGACCAGGCGGATTGGGTACAGCACAGAATCAGCAACAGGGTAGCGAGGCGAATCGTCAGGCAGGATGCAGACATGGTGGCTCCGATTTCATCAAAGATGAGAATTGACGAAAACGCATCATAGCGTGTTGATGCAAGTGGATGCCACCAAGGTCTAATCACACAGGTCTAGAGTGCAGCCGCCAGATGGTGGGCCAATCGATTCGCGATGATAAGATGTCAAACGTCATGCTCCCCTCGCCTCGGTACTCCGGGGAGGGGCTGGGGGTGAGGGGCTTTGCGAGTACATGTTGGCCGATTACACCAGTACGGACGAAATGGCAATTTGCTCTGCTCACCTGCTCTCTGAGCTAATGGTCAATCGTGCCCCTCACCCCCGCCCCCTCTCCCCGGAGTACCAGGGCGAGGGGAGAGAGAGCTATTCGCAGGTCTTCCCCACCGTTTAGCTGTTAGCTGCTGTACCCACAGACTGACGCGATTGAGTTTGTACGAGTCAACTTGATAGCACTACAATGCAAACCGTAAACATCGTCGCTGTGATACTTCCTGTGCTGATTGCTTTTGGAGTCTGTCAACAACTATGAGTTTCAACTGCTACCCCCAGTGGTGTCGACTCCAGATGATTTGTCTGTTGATTACTCTGGCCTTGATCGTGTTTCAACCGCTGGGTTCAGCGATCGCCAACGATCAATTGCCCGTCGTACACGTCGCGTGCGAGAACCAAACTCCTCCAGTTGACGGTACTCAGGCCACCGGGACCAAACCTGTACCGGCCGCCGCCGCGCTCGAGGCTGCAACGAAGGAGGTTCGGGAAACATTCAAGCAGCAGTTCACAAATGCCAAGAAGGACAGCGACAAACTGGCTCTGGCTCAAAAGCTGCAGGTACTTGCCAAGGACTCTGATGACGATCTGGCTGTGAAGTTTGTCTGCCTGGAAGAAGCGCGAAAACTGGTCGCTGAGACCGGCGACTTGAATCAAGCGTTTCAGTCGATTGACGAGTTAGCGCTGGAATTTCGCGTTGATCCCCCGCAGGTGAAGTCCGCGACCCTTAAAGCCGCTGCCCCGAAACTGAAAACACCCGAGCACAATCGGGACCTCGTTGATAAGTCGATTTTGCTCGTTGATCAATTCGAGTCCAATGATCAATACTTCGATGCGCTGAGTGTCGCGACTGTTGCAGCTCAGGCGGTCCTGAAAGTGAAGGACAAAGCGTTAGCTGTCAGCGTACAAGGCGTCCGCCGGGACTCCGAAGAAGTGGCGAAGGAGTTTTCAAGTGCGGCGAAAGCTCGGGATGTCTTGAAGTCTCGGCCCGATGACAAGGAAGCCAAGCTGATTTGGGGAAAATGGCTTTGTCTTCGAAAGGATGACTGGGACGAAGGGCTCAAGTTTTTGCGAGGTGTCAGTGATGAGAAGTTAAAGGATCTGGCCACTCGCGACTTGAACCGTCCGGACGACAAAGCGGGTTTTCTGAGTCTCGGGACCGACTGGCTGGATTACGCAAAATCCCGAAAGGATCGGGGTCACAATCGATTTGCCGCTCGATCCCTGTATTGGTTGTTCAAAGCGAGCGAGGATGCGACGGGGATTGCGAAATCCAAAATTGAGACCCAGATCGAGCAGGCCGAACTGATTCTCAATCGCTCCTCACCTCTGGCCGGGTTGATCAGCGCGGTCAGCAAGAAGGTGTTACTCAAGCAGCATACTGAGCTTCCTGAAAAGGGCCCCAACCCGGATGCGTATCAGGAATTGCCGCCCGAAGGAGCTGTGCTGGTCGGGATCAATTGCAAAGTCGGCAAGTACGGTCAATACACGGTGATCACCGCATTGCAACCCATTTATGCCACGAAGCTCGGCCGGAAATTTGGAGCATGGCGCGGTCGAACCGATGGCCAAATTGTTGAGATTCTGGCACGCGATGGCTACGCAGTCAGCGACATCGGCTTAGGAGTCGGTGCCTATATCGATTCAATCCAGGTGCGGTTTGCCAGGGTGACCAGAAGTGGACTCAATCTGGCTGACAGCTACGAGTCGAAACGATTCGGCGGTGCCCGGGAAATTGGCCAGTATGCTCGGGGGAAGACGGCATCGGATCAGCCAGTAGTTGGGATCTTCGGTGGGGCTGGGGACTACCTGGGCAGCGTGGGAGTCGTATTGACGAAGCCGTGAGCTGCCCAACACCGCATGAAACCAATGGGAAGCATGGGAAGCATGAAAACACGTGCGGCGGGCCGCCAGCCTGAAGACGTGCCGCCAATGGCACTCCCATAAGTCCCATCCGTCTCATGTGTCCCATCCGTCCCATTCCCTCCGCCAAAGAACGACAAACACCCCGCGGAAGGTTGCCCTTCCACGGGGTGTTGTTATGCAAAATGGTTGGTGATCTAAACAGTCGGATCATAAAGATCCCGAATTAACTAACCTATCTGTTCGCAAGATCGAGCAAGCTCGATCAGGCTGAATTTGTCTCTAGGACAAACAAGTTCCTTAGAAAGGAGGTGATCCAGCCGCAGGTTCCCCTACGGCTACCTTGTTA
>CAMAVF010000221.1 GCA_945861445.1 Planctomicrobium piriforme
CCGTTTTGCCCTCCCCCAGGAAGGAAGAAAAACGCCGCGCCCCCGCCGGGAATTCTAATTGTCGCTAATGCGGAGGGATAGTTGTCGCCGAACAACCCAGGGGATGGATTCGAAGTGATCATTCCGACCGAAGCCAGCATTGTTGACCAGCACATCGATCGACAGTCCCCGTTGTTGAATGTTCTCGAAGAGGGTCTGGGCCGATCCCGAGATGCTCAAATCGAGAGGGATCACAAGATGCTCGACGCCGTGTCGCGATTGGAGTTCCGTCGCGAGTTGTTGAAGCCGATCGGCCTTACGGGACACCAGTACCAGTCGCGCCCCATCTGCGGCGAAGCGGCGCGCCAGACCTTCGCCGATCCCTCCTGAGGCACCCGTAATGAGGATTGTTTCCTGGGACAAGTTGGCGGCTCCTGCGGATGATCGGAATGCAATTGAGCGGGATTCTACATGGTTACTCACAGACATTCTGCGTTGAACGACGGATTTTCAACCACGAATAGCACGAATCACACGAATAAAATCAGGATCGGGACGTTGTCTTGTGGAGCGATCTGTGTTGAGAATAACCGGGAGTGCGGTCATTCTGAATCGTGTGATTCGTCGTTTGAATCTCCTCGGGGACGGGCAAGAGTGCCCATCCTACAGACGAATGGGTTGTGTTAGACACAGGTCTTGCACCAGGCGGGAGCATCGCTGGCGGGGAAGGATTCTTCGGAAGCCTCTTGGACAATATCGGCAACATCCGACTCACTATCCAATTGGTGCCGCAGATATTCCTGTTCCGCCTGCAGCCAGAAGTGCCAGTCATTTCCCGTCGGACTGCCTGCTTGCACCCAGGCTTGGAATGCGGCATCGCGGATCGGTTGTTTCGAAGGGTTGGTTTGCATGATACCCGTCCTCTCGCGTTGTTAAAACATCCGGCACACGCGTGAATTTGACGAATCCGAGTCGCGTGTCGGGTATGGCTGCCTTGAATTGTCGAAGTACGCTGGTGGGATTGAGTGTCCCTGGTTCAATTTTAGAGGCCCAATGAACAAAGCAAAGCGGATGCCGGTGTTGATGCGATCGGAAGCTCCACATATCTTGAGGTGAAACCTCATTTCGGTCTGTCTGCAGCAGGCCAACGTGCCAGCCAACAAACCGGGGTGGTTGATGGGAGCGCACTCGATCGCCAATTGCCTACCTGGGGTTTTCGCTGTGGTACAACCCCAGGCTAATGGCTGCCACTCCTCCGGAGTGAAAACCCAACGACATGACTGATAGACAGTTGCGCGACTGGCCGTAATAAATCTTTGGGCCAAGCAAAGATGTCGCGGGTTTGTGGCACGGATTAATACCAGTCGCCACGCGTCATGGGCAGGCTGTTATTCGTGCCTCGAGCAAACACCACTTGAAACAACTGCAGATCGCCACTCACGAATGTGGCCGAGGACGACGCCAGGTAGAGTCGCCACATCCTGACGAACCGGTCGTCGAACATGTCTCGGACCTGACTGGTCGCCGTTTCGTAGCGAGCGAGCCAGTCCGTACAGGTCCGGGCGTAATGCAGCCGCAGGTTTTCGACGTCCAGGATCGAGAAGCCCTCGTCCTCGAAGAGGTCCATCATTTCCCGCAGGCTGGGGGCGTAAGCGCCGGGAAAGATGTATTTGACCGTCCACGGATCGAGCGGCTTGGCCATGTTGCGACCGATGCTGTGGATCAGGCCGCGGCCCTCAGCGGTCAGCACGCGGCCCATGACCTCGCCCAGGGTCCGATAGTTCTCGGGGCCCACGTGTTCAAGCATCCCGACTGAGACGAAGACATCACACTGCCCGGTGATGTTGCGGTAGTCGTCTTCGATGAATTCGACCCGGTCGCTCAGCCCCTCCTCTTGAGCCCGGATGCGGGCATAGGCCAGTTGTTCGCGAGACAGGTTAAAGGCTCGCACGGACACCCCGTAATGGCGGGCCATATGCAGGGCGAGAGCGCCCCAGCCACAACCTGCCTCGATCACCTTTTCACCCGGTTTCAGACGCAGCTTGGTACACACGTAGTCCAGTTTCGCCGTCTGGGCCGCTTCGAGAGTCGCGTCTGGATCGGCGTAGTAGGCGCACGTGTAAACCAGTTGTTTGTCCAACCACAACTTGTAGAAGTCATTCCCGATATCGTAGTGGTGATAGACTCGCCGTCGCGAGGCTGCGAAGGTATGGCGGGACGACTGACGGCTGAAGAACGTCGGCCAGAAGTGGGGTGTCGCGACGCGGGTCAGTCCCCGATTCATCTCGACCAGCACGTCGATCAGATTACCTTCAATGGTCAATTCATTCGCGGCGAAGGCTTCGCCAAAACTGAGGATCGGGCTGACCAGCAGTCGTCTCAGTACTCGGGGTTGATGAATGACTGCGCGGCCGATTGGCGAGGCGTGATCGCCAATGACCGTACCATCCCACAAGACGATCTGGATCGCCGGGCGGCCAATCTGCTGATAGAGCTTTTCGACGAACAAGCGTTCCAAGGCCAGGGAACGGCGAAGCGGTGCGCGCGGCTCTTCCGTCGATCGCGGCGGCGTTTGCGAAATCATGTCGGAAAAGCTCGTTCTGTTAGTTCGATCCCTGGAGTTCGCCTTCGGCTTCCAGCCAGAAGACTACGCCATCGCACTCCGGCCTGCCAGCCGCTTCCCATTTGAAGAAGGCTCGTGTCCGCACCTCTTCCGGGCAAAGGGCCGTTGTCGGGCAAGGCTCGATCGCGGCGGCGGCGGGGATCGACTTGTCGGCTGCCGGAGTCGACACGGTCGCGACTTTGGTCCTGGACGTAGACTTGACGGTTTCCGGACGGCTGGCGGGTTCTGATTTGTAGTGTGGCTTGCTCAACTCAACACTCCTTTACTCATTTCGTTGATCGGATTCACTTCCCAAATCACATCAGCCAGCATCCGAATTGCTGAGCTGGATTTCGCATGCACCACGACTTTGCCCCGCAGGCGGTTACAGAGCAGCGTCTACTGCGGACTTTCCCAACTGTCGGATTATCTTCGATGCGCGACGCGGGAACAACTTTTTTTTCTTTTTTTGTGACGCGGGAGGGCGCTGTCCGCCAAATGGTGGGAGCATTTTCCAATCTGAGCGAAGCGCAGTGTGGCTCCTCCCCTTTATAAAGCGTTGGTATCTACACAACCAAAGAAACCGAGTGAAACACTGGAAAAACGATGAAGTTCTCCCACCTCGCCTTGGTACTCCGGGGAGAGGGGACGGGGGTGAGGGGCCTTCCGAGCGTCGTTCGACTTGGGGATTCCCAATACTTATTGTGTTACATTCAATCAGAGCCGTGAGTATCAAGATAATCCGTGCCCCTCACCCCCAGCCCCTCTCCCCGGAGTACCGAGGCGAGGGGAGCAGATTTCCCTATTTAAGCAGCGTTTTTTGACAAATCACGTTGTGTAGTTACCAATGCTTATAAAGGGGGGGGGATTTCACGTCGCTATGCTCCGATTCACATTGCGTGACGGGGGACCCGTCCCACGAAATCCTGCGCCTATTTCGCGGGTTCGGGGGGCAGTGCCAGTGCTAGGGCCGTCGTGGCCCATCCGGCTGCGGCGCAGGAGATAAACTGGTCCTTGCCGTGGGGATATCCTGAGTCAAAAAAGGCTTGAATGGGTTTGCTGCGTGAGACCACGTGCCAGGATCCGTCGGGTTTCTGAATGGAAAGCAGGTAGTTGAGACCTTTGCGGTACGCTGCCGCGTCACCGGCCAGGCTGCCGGTTTCATGCAAGGCGACCAGGACCGTGCCGGTCGCATAGGCGTCGCTGGCAAGATCGGCCAGTTGCGACCAGCCACCGTCTTCGCGTTGTGCCTTCAGCAATTCTTCGCTTGCCCGTTGACGGTCGACTTCCGGCGCCCCAACCAGGTGCAACGCTCGCAATCGAAACACACGGTCTTCGGTCTCTTCCGGCACGGTGGCCAATAGCCATTTACTGACCTGTGCGGTTCGAGCGGTGATGCGGTCCTGCTGCTCGGTCGTGCCGAATTTCTTCAGTCCCCGCAACGCCACGAAGCTGGACGTGAAATGGCTTCGCTCGGTGGGTGGCCGGCGCGATTGCGGCTGATAGAACTCCTGATCTTTTTGGAACAGCAGCAGAAACTCGGTCACCGCCGCAGTCGTTTCATCGGGTGCCCGGCCACCGTTGTCGAGAGCCCACAAGGCGTAGCCGGCCGTATCGATTTGTCCTCCCTGACCTTTTCCCAGCAGGTAGTTCGCCTTATTCCGGGCGAGAAAGTTGGCGGTAAACTCAATCTGGGTCTTGAGGTGTTCCTCATCGATTTTGAAGCCGCGAGAGCGGGCGACGGTCAACGCCTGGATGGGCAGCCCCTGATTGTGGCAGGTAAAACACTGTTTGCGTTGCTCCATCGAGCCTTTCGCCCCCAGTTCCAACAGGGGCAGCGCCTTGGTGACTGCCGCGCGGATCGCGTCGGCGGTGGGTGCCTCTTCACCAGACGCGGGGCTAACTGCCAAAACACTCGCAGCAACCCAAGCCGCAAGCGACAGTGCGGCGGGTGATGACATCCAGAATGTTAATTTCATCGTCGAGTGTTCCTGACAGCAGACGAGAACAGATTGAGAACCGGACCTTTGATGATATCAGGACCGAAGGTGATATCCAGTATCGTGTGAATGCATTATGCGAGTAGACAGAATCCTGGTACTGATCCAGCTTCGTGCCACGGCCCCCCAAGCCATAACAGCCTCCGAAAAACAGTGCTTTGCGATCGGCGATATGGATTCTCGAAACTCGGACGCGTGATTACGCCGAGAGATTTGACAGAAAAATGGGACGACAGAAAGATCCTGGTTAGTCCGATTCGCTCAACAAAGCCATCTTCATTTTTCTGTCGTCAAATTTTTCTGTCAGAAATCTTTCTACGATCCCCCACTTCAGAAGCCGTCTGGGGAGCTGTCGAGGTCTGTTCGAAGGAATCGAATCCATTAAGTTAAAGTTGGTGGGTCCACTAGTGCGCTGAATTCGTATGGGATCCCGCGCGACTTGCGTTATCTGCGAGTTTGTGACAACCTTCGTTGTCGATCGAAGTTCGGTGATCGCTGGCTCGCGGATCGACTGTCAAACCCTCTGGATTCGGATCTTTGCATGCGGTTGTCTCAGTTACTTGCCGTCATCGGTTTCTTCTCTGCCACATTCGTGTTTGCCCAGGCACCGTCGGGGATTCCGCAGCGTACGCCGTGGGTTTCATCGCGGGTGATCGGTTCGCCCGAGCCTCCGTCGCCTTACCAGACGACTCGCGTCTATGAGCAACTGAAACTGGATCGCCCGCTCGACATGGCCGCCTGGCCGCTGGGTGGCCGGTGGGTCGTTTCCGAAGAGTCTGGCCTGCTCCATACCTTTGCGAAGGACAAGCCTGACCGTGTTGAACCCTTCCTGGATGTCCGGCGGAGAAATCCGCGCGACCCACAAGCGTTTGAAGCCTGCCGCGTCTGGAGTTTCACCTTTCACCCGAAGTTCGCCGAAAACGGGTTTCTGTATGTGTGCTATGCCGATTCCAAACCGCTCCCCTCCCGGACCCGCATCTCGCGCTACACCGTCGATGTCAAGAACGTGAAGTCGCCGCCCGTCTGCAATCCGGATACCGAATTCATCGTGCTGGAATGGTTGGCAGGAGAAGACCATTTCGGCGGCTGCGTGAAGTTTGGCCCGGACGGGCTTCTCTATTGCCCAGTCGGAGATGGGAGCGGCTATGCTGATGGAAATAGTAGTGGACAGGACTTGTCCGATTTTCAGGCGTCGATCATTCGGATCGACGTCGATCATCAGGACAAGGGTCGCGCGTATGCGATTCCCAAGGACAATCCGTTTCTGGCTGTGGCTCAGGCGCGGCCCGAGATCTACGCGTTTGGCATGCGTAATATCTGGCGGATGAGTTTCGACCGGGTAACAGGAGATCTGTGGGCGGGCGATGTCGGGCAGGACCTGTGGGACATGGTGCTGCGCGTTGAAAAGGGTGGCAACTATGGCTGGTCGGTGACCGAAGGGACGCATCCGTTTCGCGAGGAGCGGCCTGTCGGCCCGGCCCCGATCTCGCCCCCGGTGGTCGAACATGATCACAGCGAAGCGCGGTCGATTACCGGGGGTTTCGTCTATCGTGGGACACAGCGGAAGGAGTTGATCGGCACCTATCTTTACGGCGACTTCGATACCGGCAAGGTCTGGGGCATCGACTATGACCGCAGCGCGAAGAAAGTCCTGCGGCATCGGGAACTCGTCGATACGGCCCTGCGAATTGTGGGCTTCGCCGAAGACCTGGATGGCGAACTGCTGATCATCGATTACACCGGCACGCTGCATCAACTGGTGCCGCGTCCGCCGGTCGATCCAGCTGCCCGGCCGCCCGAGTTTCCGCGTTTGTTAAGCCAGACGGGATTGTTCGCGGATACGAAAAATCACGAGCCGGCCCCGGGATTGGTTCCCTATTCGGTGAATTCGCCGCTGTGGTCGGACGGGGCGCATAAGGAACGGTTCATAGCGGTGCCGGGTGGTAAGCAGGTGGAGTATGACACCAAGGAATCTTGGAAGTTTCCGGAAGGATCGGTCCTGGTCAAGACCTTTGCGCTCGATCTGGAACCGGGAAACGCCAAATCTCGGCGACGCCTGGAGACTCGGTTGCTGCACGTCGAACAGGATCATTGGCGGGGCTATACCTACGTCTGGAAAGACGACCAGTCAGATGCGGAGTTACTTGATGCTCGCGGAGCGAATAAGACATATCTCGTGCAGGACGCGAAAGCGCCGGGGGGCCAGCGCGAACAAGTCTGGCATTTCCCCAGCCGCAGTGAATGCACGCTGTGCCATACGATGCCGGCCAGATTTGTGCTCGGCTTAAATACCCCGCAGATGAACCGCGTTCACAGCTACGGGACGGTGCAGGCGAATCAGGTCGACACGCTGGATCATATCGGCCTGTTTACGAAGCGGTTGTCTGAGTATTACGACCGTAAAGATTCCGGCACGGGCAAGATTGTGTCGGCCCCGCGTGAGCGACTCGTGGATCCGCTGGAAACGACGGCGACTGTTAATGATCGTGCTCGATCGTATCTGCACGTCAATTGTGCCGATTGCCACATTCGCTGGGGTGGTGGAAACGCGCTGTTTCAACTGCAGTACACGTTACCCCTGGAGGCGACAGGCACCATCAACACCCTGGCCTCGCATGGCGACTTTGGAATTCCGGGCGCCAGGATCCTGGTCCCCGGGGACGCGGAGAAGTCGCTCCTCTGGCATCGCATGCGGATCACCGACCGGGGCCGCATGCCCCACGTCGGTTCCAATGTCGTCGATCGTCCCGCGGTGGAACTGTTCCAGGCCTGGATCAACGAGCTGAAAAAGTAGCTTTCACACGCGGAAGATGCGATTGCGAACGCCGTCCATCCGCAACGCCTTGGAATAGTGATAGACCTTCGCCCCGCCGGGAACGTCATTCGAGACCCGCACGAGGAACTCAATCCATTCGGGGCAATTGAACGCGGTGAAGGTCAGTTCCATCCCGGCGATCAAATCGGCGGGGTCTCGGGACAAATCGGGAAACAGCACGGGGCCGGTGTCGGTCTGGTAGACGTTGTGCCGTTCGTTGACGTTGAAGGTCTTGATCGGATAGGTCAGCGCGACGCGATAGCGGTCCGTTTCGTACTCGGTGACGGCCGTTAGCGGATGATGTTCAAAGGTCGTCGCGATGATCTTTTCGGGTGTCTCCAGCCATTCTCCTGCGCTCTCGTGAACGTGGATCTTGAAGGCGTCAAAGGCCTCGTTCGGATTGCCGACCTGACGGTCGGGCTGAGGTTTGTTGAGACCGTACAACTGCACGGTGGCTTCCTGCCCGATGTAGGCGTAGGTCTTGATGTTCAAAAACTTGTCGGTCGACATCACCGGGATAAAGTCGGCGTTGGGAACCGTCCAGATATCATCTTTGACGCCGACGCGTTCCGTTTTGCAACTGGCGCCGAGCACGAAGCGTTGCAGTTTTCCGGTCGATTTTTCGGTCACGTCGCAGACGCTATCGAGTTGAATGCGTGCGTTGTTGAGTGAATACGGGGGCTGGTGCGATGTGGTTTGCGGCGGCTTCTTGAGCGTATCAATGCGAAAGGTCAGAAACGATTTGGAGAAATCAATCGTCGGCATCTGCGGTTCCTCGGTATCTCGGAAGAGTTGTCGTGTTTAGAATATCGGGCGGCATCGATTGAGTGGCGTTAAGTATCACAAGCGCCATCAGCTTCGAGAGATGTACCATATCTCGAACTGGACTCGCAAGTAGTGCGGTGTCAGGCACAGCCTGACCGACAGTCTGCAGGCACGAAATGAAAGGCCGAAGTATGTTGACAAGCTGGCGAGATCCCGTCGCGAAAACAGCCTTGCGAGTCGTCGCGGCGCTGTGGCTATTCACAGTCTGTATCAGCAGCGGCGGTGACGTTGCCGCCGAAGACTGGCCGCAGTGGCGAGGTCCCCGGCGGAATGCCGCCTCGCAGGAAACCGGTTTGTTGCAAGCGTGGCCCGAAGGGGGACCGCGAGTCGTCTGGCAGGCGGCGGGGGTTGGTTCGGGATTCTCCAGCGTCGTCGTCAGTCGCGGCGTGGTCTTCACGATGGGCAAGCAGGATGCGGATGTCATCGTCACGGCCCTGCGCGCGGACACGGGAAAGTCGGTCTGGACGCGAAAGATCGGGACCACCGATCGCAATCCCTGCTCGACGCCGACTGCCGATGAAGACCGGCTGTATGCCCTGGATCCCGACGGCGACTTGGTTTGTTTGAACTCGGAAACTGGTGACATCCTGTGGCAGACCAGTTTTCTGAAGGACTTTGGTGGCCGGATGCAGTCGGGCCGGGGCTACGGGGAATCGCCATTGATCGACGGAGAGAAGCTGATTTGCACACCGGGCGGCCCGGATGCGGCCCTGGTTGCGTTGAATAAACGGACGGGCGAAGTTATTTGGAAGTCCAAGCTGCCCGAACTGGGGCCGGCGGGCCGCGATGGGGCGGGGTTCTCGTCGATCGTGCCGATGGAAGTGGCCGGAGTGAAGCAGTACGTGCAACTTGTCGGACGCGGAGTCATCGGCGTGGCCGCGAATGACGGCCGATTCTTGTGGGGGTTTAACTCGATCGCCAACGGCACGGCGAACATTCCGACGCCCGTCGTACACAACGATCTGGTGTTCGCGGCCAACGGTTACAACGCGGGCAGCGTGTTACTGCAAATTGTTCCTGATGACAAATCGCCCGATGGGCAGCCGGCATTCAAAGCGAAGGCGGTCTATGAATTGACCAGCAGCCAGTTTCAGAACCATCACGGCGGGATCGTCCTGGTCGGAGACTATTTGTTCGGCGGGCATGGCAATAACAACGGTCTGCCGACGTGCCTGAATTTGAAGACCGGAGACATCCTGTGGAAGCGCCGCGGCCCGGGGGTCGGTTCGGCGGCGATTGTGTATGCCGACGGGCATCTGTGTTTTCGCTATCAGAATGGTCTCGTAGCCTGGATCGTGGCGACCGACAAGGGTTATGAACTCAACGGCACCCTGGAAGTTCCCGGGGCGGGCGGAGACAGTTGGGCTCACCCCGTGATTTCGAATGGGCGACTCTATCTGCGTGAGCAAGATGCGTTATGGGTCTACGACCTGAAGGGGGATCCATCCATCGCGGCCGCAGCCAATCCGATTCCGGCCATCGCCGCGGGCAATGCGACGTTCAAAGCGCTGCACGACATGGGGATCTCGTTAGAGGTCCTTGTCGCTCCTGAGAAACAACCCGCGCGTGACGCGGCAGGGCGACCGGTTCCGGGAGCGGCCGATAAGGCGCGGCGTTTGTATCGCTATGCCCTGACGTCCGGGGCTCAGGAGTCACCGGCACCAGTGATCGTGACAATGAACCGCAAGCATCTCGCCGAGGACGGGACGTTCTCCGCTGACTTGATGGATCTGCTGAAGCAAGCCGCAGCACCATTGATTCTGAATCTCGCGGGAACACAGATCTCACCCGCGGGACTCGAACAACTCGCCGCCTGTCCGCAAATCGTGGGGCTGAATCTGGAACTCTGCAGCCGCATTACGGACGCCAGTTTTGTGCATCTCCAGTCGTTGAAACAGCTCAAGGTGTTGATCCTGACCGGGACTGCTGTCACCGACCTGGGATTGCGCAGCCTGGTGCCTATGAGCAGTGTGGTGGCACTCGATCTGGAAGTATGCGACGGAGTGAGCGACGCGGCGTGTGAAACATTGGGCAAGCTGCTGCAACTCCGCGCGTTAGTGGTCAAAAAGACGGGATTCGAAACGGGCATGATCACGAACGCCGGGTTGGAGCATTTGAAGCAACTCACGAATCTGGAACTGCTGAACCTTTACGGAAATGGAGTCAACGACGCCGGTCTGATCCATCTGCAGGGGATGACGAAGCTGCGGGAACTCAATTTGAGTCTGCTCGCGATTACGGACAAGGGGATGGTCCATCTGAAACCGCTCGACCAGTTGGAGCAACTCGACTTGTTGTATTCCGTCGGGTTTTCCGGCCCGATCCTCAGTAACGCGGGTGTGGCCCCGCTGGGTTCCATGACCAAGCTCACCAGTTTGAATCTGACTGGAGCTCGAATGAATGATGCGGGCCTGGAACAATTACAGGGGCTGAAGAACCTCACGACCTTGTTGTTGGTTCATACGGGTGTGAGTGCCACTGGCGTGAAGAGCTTTCAGGTGGCGGTGCCCGGGTGCGTGGTGGTTAAAGAAGGGAAATAGTATGTACGACCAACTTTCTCGTCGCGAGTTTCTCAAGACATCGGTCGTGGGGACGAGTGCGCTGCTGGCGTCGCTCAAGTCGAGTACCGCGGCCGATACACCGACACCTCTGATCGATACGCATCTGCACTGCTTCGCGGGACGCAATCATCCCAAGTTTCCGTACCACCCGCGGGGGACCTATATGCCGGATGAGGTGGCGACTCCCGAGCATCTGCTGAAATGCATGGCCGAGGCCAAAGTGGACTACGCCGTCGTAGTTCACCCTGAACCTTACCAGGACGACCATCGCTATCTGGAATATTGTCTGCAAGTTGGCAAGGGCAAATTGAAGGGGACCGTGCTGTTGTTTTCTGATCGAGAGGGTTCGCTGGATCAGTTGCCGGATCTCTGCCGCCGCCTGCCGATCGTGGCGGTCCGCGTCCATGCATATCTGCCCGAGCGTTTGCCGCCGTTTGGGAAGCCGGAACTGCGGAAGCTGTGGAAACTGGCGACCGATCACAACCTGGCCGTGCAACTGCATTTCGTTCCGAAGTATGCAGCCGGCTTCGAACCGCTCATTAAAGAGTTTGCGAAAACTCCAGTCATCATTGATCACCTGGGGCGACCGTTCGAGGCGACTGCGGAAGACAACGCCGTCGTGCTGGGCTGGTCGAAGTATGGCAACACGGTGTTGAAGCTGTCTTCCATTCCGGAACCGGGAAATCCATCCCGCGCGGAGATCGCCGCTGCGATTCGCAAGCTGACCGACGCTTGGGGCGCAGACCGCATGATCTACGGCGGCGGATTCAACAGCATGGCGACCGGTCCTTCTTATGCTGCCGCGTTTGAGAGTGCTCGATCGTATATCACCCATTTGTCGGTTGCAGACCAGGCGAAGGTCCTGGGAGGCACGGCACAGAAATTGTTTAAGTTTGGGCAGTAATTTCACTCCGGGAGGAGTACGCCGTGAAGGAGACAGGATTTGTTGCACTGATACGACCCAATTCGTGATTCGACTTGATGGGAGGGCGAGGCTCCCGCCGAGCCGCATAGTCTTTCGAGGGCCGATAAACGCTTGCGGTTCGGCAGGAGCCTCACCCTCCCATGGCGTCGAAATATCCTTCACGGAATAGCCGGGATGGGTCGCAGCAAGACGCGGCTGCGACCCCTCCAGGGTCGAGGTCGATCGTCAATGTCTACCTGGGGTTTTCGCTACGCTACAACCCCAGGCTAATGGCTTATGATGGTCCCAGAAAGCTGGACAGTGAAATATGCTCTGTTTTGGGCACCGAGCTTCTGGAAGGACGTGGATGGGAAAGGCGAGAAAGTATCACAGTTCAGCGTTCAAGGCGAAGATTGCATTAGCCTCATTAAAGGAGAGCGAGA
>CAMAVF010000222.1 GCA_945861445.1 Planctomicrobium piriforme
GGGCGGGGCCGGTAAGACTCGCAGCAAGCCCAAGCCGATGGATGCTGATAAGAAAAAGAAACTGAAAAAAGAAGCCGAAAAGCAAAAGAAAAAGAATCGCAAGCGATAAGCGGGTTGATGATCGCCACAGATAAAACTGACGATTCTGCCTAAAATGGGCGAGAATCTGGCAGATCGAGTAGCGAAATCGCCCGAAATCCCGATAATCTGCCTGACTTCGGTCTGCCGACGCTGGTTGTTTTTCCTGCGACATGGCAAACTGTTGTCGAGACCCGCATTGGATGCGGCCGTTGGCAGGCCGCTTTTAGAAGCCCTAACAAAACCGGTTGTGGGAAGTTCAGGACCGCGATATTTCACGCGGTTCTGAACTGACGCAGAGGTTTTGTTCGAGTTTATAAGTACATAAGTTGATTTGGTGAGAGATCGCTGGACAAGGAGAGAGTCGCGTGGGAGTTCGGATTCGAATGAAGCGGTTGGGACGGAAGCATCGTCCTTTTTTCCGCATTTGCGTGATGCCGCAGCACAAGCACCGTGAAGCCCCGCCGATTGAAGAAGTCGGCACGTATGATCCCATGGTCGCCGACAAGGCGGCCCGGGTGAAGATGAATTTGGAACGCATCCAATACTGGATTTCGGTCGGCGCCCAGCCGTCTGAAGCCGTTGCGGCCTTAATCAAGAAGGTCAAGACGAACAGCTTCGGCACAGCGAAGTCCGCTCCTGCCCTGCAAACTCCGAAGCCCTTGCCCGTCAAGGAAGCTCCGGCGACTGAAGGGGAAGCAGAAGCACCGGCAGCGGAAGCCAGCGAAGGTTAAGGACTCGACTTGCAAGAGTCCGGGAATCACCAGGCGGTCGCGGCAAGATGGCTTGCCGGCCGCCCTTCGTGATTTCAGGACTTGTCAGGAACTCTGCCATGCGGTTCGACGTGTTGACGCTCTTTCCAGAGTTGTTCGACAGTTACTTGCAGCAGGGGCTTCTGAAGCAGGCTTTGGACAACCGGCTGGTGGAAATCCACCGCTGGAACTTTCGAGATTGGGCACCCGGTAAGCATCGCTCCGTGGACGACAAGCCGTATGGCGGTGGTCCTGGAATGTTGCTGATGTGTCAGCCGATTTTCGATTGTGTCGCGGCCGTGCAGCAAGCGGCAACGGAACCAGGGCAACTGGTCATGCTGACCCCGCAAGGGCGGCGACTGACGCAACGCGTGGTGGAAGAGTTGGCTGGCTTTCAACGGTTATTGCTGTTGTGCGGCCGATATGAAGGGTTTGATGAACGGATCATCGAAGGCTTAAAACCGCTGGAGATTTCAGCGGGGGACTTCATCTGCAACGGTGGAGAAGTGCCGGCGATGGTGGTGATTGATTCGGTGATTCGGCTGGTTCCCGGGGTTCTCGGGGATGAAACCAGCAGCAAATACGAGTCGTTTGCTGAGTCGGGAATGTTGGAGTATCCCCAGTACACGCGGCCGCGCGAGTTCCAGGGAATGACGGTGCCTGAAATTCTGCTGAATGGCAATCATGCCGAAATCGCCAAATGGCGTGAGGCAACCAGCCGTGAGCGGACAGCGAATCGACGCGACGATTTATTGAAATAACGCAGGTTGCAAAGAGAGAAGACGATGATTAACAAGCTGATCAAGGCGATCGAAGACAAGGCCGTTCGTGAAGTTCCGTTGAGCTTTGAAATCGGCGATACGGTGGATGTTCACAGCCGGATCCTGGAAGGCGACAAAGAACGCATCCAGATTTTCCAAGGCGTGGTCATCGCCCGCCGGAGTTCCGGGATGCGCGAATCGTTCACCGTCCGCCGCATCGTGGCCGGCGAAGGTGTCGAGCGCACCTTCCCGACGAACTCGCCCAAGATCGCGAAACTGGAAGTCGTGCGACACGGCACCGTGCGCCGCGCGAAGCTGTACTACTTGCGTGAACGGACCGGCAAGTCGACCCGCCTGGTCGAACGCCGGCCCACCAAGAAGTCGGCCGCCAAGTAATCGGCGAACCGCGTGATTGTAGAAGAATTCGCGAGAATTCTGGCGATTACTGTAAAGCGTCGGAAGTCTTACGACATTCCGCTACGGGATCATAAACTCGAGCAGTCTGGTTGTTTTCGAACGGCCGGGCTGCTTTGGCATTCCGGGTGTTGCGATGCGCGGCTGGCTGGCCAAACTGCTGGGGAATCGTGGCGAAAATGCCGCGGTCCGCTATCTGCGGCGGCAGGGCTATCGCATCCTCGCTCGGAACTGCCGCAGCCACTGGGGCGAGATCGATATCATCGCCCGGGACGGTGACTGGATCGTCTTCGTGGAAGTGAAGACGCGGTCCTCACATGCCGCCGGCCATCCCGCAGAAGCGGTCACCCGCACCAAGCAATTGCAACTGACGAAACTAGCCCTGGCGTGGCTCAAGCAGCGCCGCCTGCTGGATCGACGTGCCCGATTTGACGTGGTCGCCCTGACGTGGCCCACCGGAGCGCAGACACCCGAGATCGAACACTTCGTGCATGCATTTCCGGCGGCGGATGTTTAGCTCCAAGCGTATCGCTGCCCTCCAGCACTGACATCAAAAAACATAAGTCCCATCCGTCCTATCAGTCCCATTAATCCTGCTTGAGGCAGGGACTGATGGGATGAATGGGACCGATGGGACGAATGGGACTGATAATCGTTGCAGCGCCGCAATGATTGTCCACAGTTAGTTTTCGCGGTGACCGGCCGGAGTGACGTTTCTGCCAGTTGGTTGCTGGGCAAACTGCTGCCTGCTGCCGGTGCGTATCTTGGGTGCGACGCCAGTACGATCGACGTCTGCGAGTTGCTGCTTTAGCTCCTGGCTCGTCCGAGCGATACCAGACCGAGACCCGTAGTTCCCGACCGTTTGATGGCCGGCAACGCGGTCGAAATACTGGTGCGAATAGGGCATGTTGGCGGCGTTGCCCCACGCCGCCGAGACCTGTGATTGCGGCATCACGTTCTTGTAGTTGTACGGTCGGAAGAAATGGTATCCGCCGTAAGCGGGGATTTCCTGGAAGTAGCCGTGAGTCCAGTTCGGTTCGTAATCATACGGGTAGAATGGGTCACCCGTGTTGAACGCCTGAGTGGAATTCGGCGCAACCATCACGGCACCGGGACCATACTGCGATACACCCGGTCCACCGCCTCCTACTGGTCCCCCTACTTGTCCCCCCGCACCTGCCGGCCCTTGATACATGCCTTGCGGAGGACCTTGATACGCACCCGCATAGGGGCCAGCACCCGGAAATTGCCCGAGGGTCGCGGCTACCAGAACTGCAATGAAATTGCCTGTCATCACGAACATCTCCTTCAAGCACCAGACTCCGGCAACGCGGCCTGCGGGTAGACTGGAAACCAGTCTGTCGACTCTAGCAATCAGACAAGCTGTGCGGCCTATAACGGTTCTCACGTCAGTCTTTACGCGACTCAGCAGCCCGTACATTTAGTATCGGCCAGAGAATACCATTTCTCCGCAGATTCTCGATTCCCGCTATGACCGTCACAGTGCATTTCTTCAGCATCTGCCGCACGGGACTGTGGCCAATCCGCCTCACGAACCGGGACTGCCACGGACCAGCCTCTCATTCATGGGCTAAACTCGCTGAGACACTGCGGAGTCTGCGCACGCCTGGTCCGTGATCGACAACCTTTTAGATGTTGAGAGTGGTAGCCTTATGCTCATTCGATTGCCCCACTGGGGATTGGCACTGCTGGCAGCGGGTGCGTTATGGCCGATGTCCGCAGGACTCGCCCAGGACGCCAATGGTTCGGTTGTGAAGGAACCCACGACCAACCGCACTCCGGCCGACGATCTGCAGGAACAGATCGAGGAACGCTCGATCAACCGTCGGAACCGAGAACCCCGGCCGCATAAGATTCACGATGCGGATCCTTGGAAGAAGCATCCACCCGTGTGGAGCATCAAGGACGTGACGAAGGAGCATCATCCGTATGCCCATCCGTACGCTCCGGCTCCTGGTGGCGGCCATTTTCCGGGTGGACCGAGTGGCCGGTTCGGCCAACCCTATTACTACACGGCGACCAGCCCGGATACGTCCGGTACGGGCGGCGGTGGTGCTGGTTACGGCCTGGGGCCGCAAGCGATGGGCGGCGTCGGTCTCAGTGGCGGCTACGGCTCAATCGGCCACTTTCCCGCAACGGGCGGATATCCCGCCATTGACGGGCTGAACGGCGGACCCGGCTCTGGTGGTGGCTACGGCGTCGGTGATGTTCCGGCTCCCGCCCCTGGCCTGATGGCACCCGGAGTGGGCGGTGCCGGCTACGGACCTGGCCCCGGTATGGGAGCTCCCTTCGCTGGTGGATACGGAGGCGGGTTTGGCGCACCGTCGTATGCCGCCATGCCCGGACAGCTTCCCGGCGACCCGTACTACTATCACTTCGGCCCCGGCTTCTATCGTTACCAGGAAGCGGGACACTATCGGTTCCCCTACTACAGTTACCGCCGACCGTGGTATTTCCCCGGTCATCCCAGTTACAACCGCGACACGAACATTCCCTGGTAGCAGGGAAGTCCGATCGTCAATCACCAGCCCTGTTTGAACGCCACCCCGTGGAACTTCCACATTCGGTCGTGCCCAGACAGGGCTGAGTCGTTTCTTTGCCCGTGGGACAGGCTTCTGGAAGGGACGTAAGGGACTCAAGGGACAAATGGCCAAGGACAAAGGACATCCCACATTGCCTTCATCCGAACTTAAGGTGTCCCCGTATAGACTTCCCGAAATGGGAGGGCGAGGCTCCCGCTTTTGAAGTTGCGCTGATTGGCAATTTGCAATGATCGAAGACTTACAGAATATCTCACGCAAAGGCGCCAAGGCGCAAAGTTCCGACATTCTACTGGCCAGATCATGTTCTCCTTTGCGCCTTAGCGTCTTTGCGTGAGTCCATTCCTCTTATCTTCTTGATTGCCAACACATGTTGCAATTTCTGGGAAAAACCGGACTTGATTGTCCAATGGTCTTGAAACAGCGCAACTTCAAAACCTCCCGCCGAGCCTAGTACGACCGCAGGTCGGCGTCCGCCGGAGGCTGCTATTAATGCCTCCGGCGGACGCCGAGCTAAAACTCGTCTTCGGCTCGGCAGGAGCCTCGCCCTCCCGAATTTTGTCCTTTCGAACCTGCTCTTTGCTGACTGGCGCCAGTCAGCAGTTTGTACTACGGCGGACTTATCCGACACTGGTCTCATCCATACGACGTGGCCTTATGCGTATCCTGGTCATTGAAGACGAATTCGATTTGCGGCGGTTGCTCACGGAGATCCTTCAGGAAGAGGGCTACGCCGTGGATGCTGCTGCCGATGGCGAAGACGGGCTTTCCAAGGCCCAGATGTGGACCTATGACGCGATTGTCCTGGATCTGATGCTGCCCAAAATGGATGGTTGGGATGTCCTGGGAAACCTGCGTAAATCACACCAGACTCCTGTACTGATCCTGTCGGCCCGCGATGCACTGTCGGATCGTGTCCTGGGTCTCGATATCGGGGCCGATGACTATCTCGTGAAGCCGTTTGAACGTCTCGAATTGCTGGCTCGGCTGCGAGCCCTTATCCGCCGCGCCGCAGGCCAAACTCAATCCACAATCGAACTGGGCGAATTCACAATCGATCTCCGCGACCGCTGCGTCCGGCAAGGCGATCAGACCATCAACCTGACGGCTCGAGAATATTCCCTGCTGGAATACCTGGCCGTGCATCGCGGCAAGGTGGTGAGTCGCACGGAACTTTACGACCATCTGTTTGACGAAACTGACAACAGCCTCTCGAATCTGCTCGACGTGCATGTTTCGAATCTACGCAAGAAACTCGGGGCGGAACTGATCGAAACTCGACGAGGGCAGGGTTATGTCATCTGCGAATGAAGCTCCAGAACCGGTGTCGCTGGCCGTGCCAAGTGTCCCGCCGACTGCGAAGCCACGCCCGCCGCGGCCACCCCGCTCACTTCGCATCGAACTGATGGTGTCTTACCTGTCGCTGCTGGCGGTGGTCGTCATCGGATTCGGGGGTTCGATCTATTTTCTGGTGCGACAGGGAACCTATCATCAGGCCGAGTCGGAACTGTTGGTCTCGGCCCAATTGCTGGCCCGCGAGCTGAAATCCGGAGCACCCAAACTCGATTTGGCCCTTCCCCAACCCCCTCGCCATCGCTTCGGACCGCCGCCGCGGGAAGAGACATACTTCGCCATCTGGACCCCTCGAGGGCAGCGGCTGGCGGGCTCGGATCGGCTGCCCCCGCATGCTCGCAACGTCCCGCCTCAACCGTCGTGGGTCCGCCCCCGGCCATTTTATTCCGTGCCCCACGACATGCATCTGGACGTATATTTGCACACGCCGGACGGCACACGGATCATGGTCGGCCGTCCGCTGATTCGCGAGTTTGAACATCTCCGGCAATTGCTGTTGATCGTGACTCTCTTCGGACTGATCAGCCTCGCCGCCGGGGCAGTCGGTGCCTGGTGGCTGGCCCGACGGATCGTTCAGCCCCTGGAACAGATGACTCGTGCCGCAGAGAAAATCACGGCGAAAAGTTTGGACCAGCGCCTGGAACTGGTGGGGGCCTCTTCCGAGCTGACGCGCCTCTCTACTGTGTTCAACACCATGCTGGATCGGTTGCACGGGGCCTTTCAGCGACAGATCCGATTCACCGCCGATGCTTCGCATGAACTGCGAACGCCGGTCGCGGTGATCCTCTCGCAGGCCGAGCACACGTTGTCTCGGCCCCGCAGCCCGGAAGACTATTGCTCAGCCCTTGATACCTGTCTGCGTGCCGCGCGGCGCATGAAGCGGCTAGTGGATGACTTGCTGTTGCTGGCCCGTGCCGATTCCGGTCGCCTGGAAATCCGCCAGGAACCGCTCGATCTGGCCGACGTCGTGCGTCAGTCACTGACGATGCTGGAACCGCTGGCCAGGGAGCAGCAGGTGCGACTGTCGTCTCAACTCCTCACGACGCCCACGATCGGCGATGCCGCACGACTGGCACAGGTCGTCACGAATCTCGTGACCAACGCACTTCTATACAATCGTCCTGATGGCGAGGTATTTGTCACGGTGCATGCGCGCGACGGCAAGGCCACGCTGGTGGTCACCGATACGGGCGTCGGCATACCTGCCGCCGACCAGCCACGGCTCTTCGAACGCTTCTTCCGAGCCGACCAGGCGCGCACGCATCAAGAGGGGCAAGGAACGGGTCTCGGGCTAAGCATTGTGTCAGAGATCGTGGCCGCCCATCAGGGCACGATCGATGTGACATCAGAACTGGGCGTCGGGACGACAGTCACCGTGCTGTTGCCCGGTTCGCAACCCACGCAGACGGTGCCCGAAGCGGGGTAATGCACGTCGGTATCGGAACTCATAAGTCCCATCTGTCCCATAGGTCCCATAAGTCCCATGAATCTGACCCTTCACGGAATGTAAATGAACTCATTCACGTTGAACAAGATGTGCGAGATTTCCTTCCACACGGCCTGGCTCTTCAATAATCCCTCGGCCGGGACTTGATGCAGTTCGGCGAACTGTTGCACGGTTTGTTCGAACCGGCTTTGCTCGTCCGGCGTGGGAGCTCGATTCAATGCCGCCTGGAACATGGCGGCAATCCGGATGCTGATCGAGTCATTCTCGCGGGCGACCAGTTTCTGGGCCCACACGTCTGCCTGCTGCAGGACGAAGGGATCGTTGAGCAACGCGAGCGCCTGAGCCGGGACGTTGGTCACATCGCGCCGTCCCTGAGTCACCTTGCCCCCGGGAAAATTGAAAGCCGCCAGGAACTTCGGGCCTTCCATCAGATTGTTTTTGATATAGATGCTACGCCGCCCGTTTCCATCGAGAGGCCCCGGAAACAGCCGACGATCGGCATACTCTTTTTCGCGGTACGGTTGGATGCTCATCCCGTACAGGCTGTGGTCCAACCGCCCGGAAGTCGCCAGGATTGCATCGCGGACGGCTTCGGCTTCCATTCGCCGTGCCGGGTAGTGTTGCAACAACCGGTTCTGGGGGTCGGTCTCCAGGGATTCGTTGGAAGGATGGTTGCTCATCTGAAAGGCCCGCGTCAGCAGGATGGCGCGCACCACACGTTTGACGGACCAGCCCTCTTCCATGAACCGCGTGGCCAGGAAGTCCAGCAATTCCGGATGCGACGGAAGTTCGCCGACGTGTCCGAAATCATCCACGGTGCGCACGATGCCGGTGCCGAACACGTGATGCCAGATACGATTCACCATCACACGCGCGGTCAGCGGATTGGTGAGACTGGCAATACGATCGGCAAGTTCCAGCCGGCCACTGCCGTCTTTCGTGAAGCGGTCATCGAGCTTTGACAAGACTTCCAGATAGCGTCGAGCCGTTGTTTCCGCCGGTCGATCGCAATCGCCGCGAATGAAGATCGGTTGTTCGAATCCGGGGCCACTATCGGATATGCCGACGATCACGCGCGGCACGGCGACTGCGGCGTCATTCTGGCGATACTGCTGGGCCAACTCGGCACTACGTGGGGACTGCGTTACGTTGTTGGTCAGCAACTCGCGCCGGAGCAATGGATCGATCCAACGGACATCATCATCGGTGGCTTTGTCCTCAGCCCAGGTCCGAATGACCGCTTCCAGGACCGCAGCATACCGCGTCGACAATTCGGCCAGCGACTGCGGGGCCGGGCCGGCGGTGAGGCGTTGCAGGTGACTGACCTCGGCTTTGGGTGGATCCGTCACATCGTGGAGCACGACACGCGTCACGCCAAAGTACGAGCGGGGATTGGCGGCGGCCTTCTCCCAGGGCAGACGGTAATTCTCGGTGTCGCCACCCAGGGCACTCAGTTGGTCGGGAAACTTCGGATTGTCGAACATCGTCATCAGTTCGGCATAGGTCCGCAGGCTTTCGCGATCTGCCGGGGCAGTGAATGACACCCACTGCAGTTCCGGCGACTTCAGAGCCCGATAGTTTTGGTAATTCAACTGGCAGTTGTTGGAGACCAGTCGCACAGCGCTGCTGCGTTGCCCCAGGACTTGCAGGCTGATGCGGCTCTTGCCAGCGGGCAACACGGGTGATCGCAACGTGCCATTCAATTTGTCGGTCAGGGTATTCGTAAACCGGCCAGCCGGCAGGACCGACCGCACGCAGGTGTCTCCCTCCGGATGCACCGTAAAGTCACCGCTGCGCCCCGCAGGGCCGGAAACACCCTGTCCGCCAAACTGCCAGCCCGGAACCTTGTCCTGCCGGAAATCGGCGAACGTCACATAGTTTTGTTCGTTGAAAGTCGTCCGCTCCCGATGCTCCTTTTCGACTTGTTCCGAGAACTTGCGCCATTCGTCAGCGAATTTTGCGGGTTCAGTCACGGCCAGCGTTAACGTCCTCCACCCTGCCAGTGGATGTTCGAACGGTAGCTTGTCGTCCGCCAACACGGCGGCCCATTTTTCGACGCGCTTGGGGTCGAGTCCGGCGGCCAACTGTTCGGCCGTGGGTAACTTGGCATGCTTGGCCTGTGCGGCCGCGAGATACCGTGCCAGCAGCGGAACATCCTGCAGCCAAATGGCCGCGATTTCTTTACGCAGATCGGACTTCAGGTCCCGCATTTTCCGCAACGGCACCGCGTTGGCGCCGGGCAGATCGATCGCATGACTCGCCAGCCGCGAACTGCGAATCACCCCCAGCAGGCCGTAATAATCCTGCATCGAAATCGCGTCGAGCTTGTGATTATGGCAGCGGGCACAGGCGACCGTCGTCGCTTGAAACGTCTTCGTCAGCGTATCGATCTGATTGTCGGCGAGGTCATAGCCAATCTGCCGCAAGCCAATACAGTCGTCATGATTCACTTCGCCAAACCGATAGAAACCCGTCCCGATGATCGATTCATTGAACTGCTCGGCGGCATTCACGCGCGGTTGGGGCAACAAATCGCCGGCAATGTGCTCACGAACGAACTGATTATACGGGACGTCGGCATTGAAGGCCCGAATCAGGTAATCGCGATATCGCCAGGCGTGGTGAACCTCGTAGTTCCATTCGTTGCCGTGAGTCTCGGTGAAATGGACGATATCCAGCCAATGCCGCGCCCAGCGTTCGCCGAAATGGGGCGAGTCCAACAAGGCATCCACGAGTCTTTCCAACGCGGCAGCGGGTACTGGCTGATTCGGGGTCGCCGCGGCGGCACACTGTTGCACGAACGATTCGATCTGTTCGGCAGTCGGGACCAATCCGGTCAGCACCAGCCCGACGCGTCGGGCCAGAGTACGTGGATCAGTGGGACCCGCCGGTGTCAGCTTGGCCTCTTCCAACCGTGCCAGCAGGAACTGATCAATCGGGTTCGACGACCAGGTTGCATTCTGTGGCTGCGGGACCACCGGCTTCTGCACCGGTTTGAGACTCCACCAGTCAGCCCGCTGCTTCATGGTTTCGGCCCATGAATCCCCCTCTTTGGGCCGGACCGGCTTGTCGCGGGGATCGGGTGCCCCCAGCTTGACCCAGGCTTCGAAATCGGCAATCACGGCCGGTGATAGCTTTCCTTTGGGCGGCATTTTCAACGAATCATCGTCGTAGCGAATGGCTTTGATCAGCAGGCTGGCTTCAGGTTTCCCCGCTTCAATTGCCGCACCGGAATCGCCGCCCGTCAGCAGCCCCTGACGATGATCGAGCAACAGCCCGCCGCCGATTTTTTTCGAATCGGCGGCGTGACATTGCTGGCAGTGTTCGACCAGGACGGGGCGGATCTTCTTTTCGAAGAACTCAATCCCAGCGTCGTCAGCGTTGGCCGAGTGGATGCCGGAGAACGCCACCAGCGAGACGGTCAGTAGTAACAAAGGGCGATGCATCGGCAACTCCACTAGCCACGTCGGTCAGGCTGCGCCTGACTTGAATTACGAAGACTTTTTAGCCACGGATGGACACGGATTGAACACGGATAAAAAAAGAAGAACGATTCCAATGGGCGGTCACGAAGTGACCGCAAATACAAGCTCGAAGCGCAAGCGAGTGCATCCTCTCAGCACTCAATGTCGACACAATGCACTCGCTTGCGCTTCGAGCTTGTATTCATCAAACACGCCCCGTATACGGTGACCCAATCCGTGTTTCATCCGTGTCCATCCGTGGCTAAAAAACTCTTCCTCTCTAGCACCCCAATAGCCTTCGCGCCAACTGTCGCTACATCACTGTCGGCGATTCTTGAATATCCCTTAACATGCTATCGTATGCCAGACTGAGGTGTTCGCGCGTTTCCGCTCGGGCCCGATCAGCCGATCCTGCCACCAGCGCTTCATAAATTGCGATGTGCGAGCGATCGGTGACTGACTTTCGCTGCAAGTCGCGCGGGACTTCGTTCAAATGCGGACGCAGCAGTTCCATCATGGTCTGATGCATGCTGAATAATACAGAATTGCCCGACAGCCGGGCGATTTCCAGATGAAATCGGAGATCTAAATCGACGTACTCCTGCCGCGCCGTCGGATCCGTCAACTGCAACATTGCTTCCAACGCCCGTCGAATGGGCAGCAAATCTTCCAGTTGGCGTCGTTCGGCAGCACGTCCCGCGAGTTCAATTTCAATCAGTCGCCGAGCATCCAGCAAATGAAACAGGTTGTGCGCTGCCGAGCTGGAAACTGGCAGGAACGCGTCGGCGGGGACTGCATCCAGCGGCGTCGCCACCTTTGTCAGCGTCGCCCCGGGGACTCGTAAGAACGCACCGGCCCGGGGCAGGATCTTCACGAACCCCAGCGATTCCGCCTTCAATAAGGCATCGCGGACGGAGCCCTGTTTGACCTCCAGACGTTCCGCAAGTTCGCGAATGGACGGGAGTTGATCGCCCACCTGCAGTCCACAGTCCTGCACCAGCGACCAGATGGAATCCCAAACGCCGGGCAAGCTTTGGTGGGCTGCGGTGGGAGATGCTGCCGATATCGTCACTTGACACCTCTGTGTGGTCCGACTAAATCTCTGATTGCCATCTGATAATCACCGTGATAATCAGGCGGCGACTCTTCGTCAAGGCGACCTCATGAAAATCTCCGCCATCCGCAATCTCCGCCGCAAACTGGCGGCCGACACCGCGACGTTCGGGCTGTGGATCACGTTAGAGTCCCCCAGCATTACCGAGATGGCCGT
>CAMAVF010000223.1 GCA_945861445.1 Planctomicrobium piriforme
AGAAATCGCCCTTCGCAGTGCTTGCAACTGACCATTTCACCGATGTACTTCGTGTTAATCCGCAGTTCTTGCGTGCAATGCGGACAGAGCAGATACATGCCGCGCGGTGCCATTTCCACTTTGCAATCCAGTTCCTGCATGGGAATGAATTGAGGGATTTCGACGCTATCCTCTTGCAGATCGGTATTCAGCAGCGTCCGGCAATTGACACAATGGACGACTCGCGGGGGCGTGTCTTCACCACACGCAGGGCAGGGGCCACCAGGCCATTCTGGCATTTCTTGAACCTTTAACTGCTGAGACGGGGCCCACTGTTGGAAACGTCAATCTAACTTGCGACACGCGTTACGCCAAGGGTATCCTGAAGTCTTCGAAGGTTCTTGCAGGGTCCCAAGAAATCGGTTCACGATGATTGCGTATCTGGTGGTGCGTGAGGGTAACAAATGGCGCGATGTCCATCGGTTGACTCCGGGGCAAGTGATGTCTATTGGACGCGCCCCCGCCAATCGCGTGGTGCTGCGCGATGAAATCGCCAGTCGGCACCATTGCGAGATTTTTCAAAGCGGGCTGGTCTGGACGTTGCGGGATCTCGACAGCCGCAATGGAACGCTCGTCAATTCCAAGCCAGTCGTCGGCGATATCGGACTGGAGTCGGGCCAGCTCATTCAAATCGGGGATACGCTACTCGCCTTTACCTACGATCTTCAGGAAACGCTTCCGAAATTGGAAGAACAATCCTTCTTGAACGAAGGGGAAACCAGCAGCGGAATTCGGCCACGTCCCACCGACACTCCCCAGCCAGTCGCCGTTCCGGAGATCGTCGAACGCAAACGGAGCACGCGGTTTGAAGAGGGTGGGGCCAACGCCGAACTCAGCCGCGACCGAACTAGCCAGGAACTGGCCAAGCTCTATAAGCTGGCGATGGAAATGGGGACGGCCAACGATCCCAAACGCCTGGCCGAAATCGTGCTCAATGGTTTGTTCGAGAGTACCCCGGCCGACATCGGCGCGATCCTGCTGCTGCCCCCCGACATATCTCCACCTGTTGATCCCAGCAAGCTCACGCTGCTGGTTTATAAATCTCGCAATCAGCAACCTTACGAGAAGCTCTCAGAGCACCTGTCGCGAACCGTCCTGCAGACTCGTGAAGCGGTCCGTGCGAAATGTGTGTCGGATGATCCGGCCTTAAGGGAACGGGACAGTTTGGGCCGAATTCAGGCACAAACTGTCATCTGCGCTCCGTTACGCGTGAATGAGAAACTTTACGGACTGGTCCATCTGTATTCGACGAATCCGACGAATCCGTTGGGTCCGGACGATGTTGAGTTTGCCCTGGCGGTCGCCGATCAATGTGGGGTCGCGCTGGAGGGGCTCAGGCGGCAGGAATCATTGGCTGCCGGACTGGCCCGAATGCAGGATGACTTGCACACGTTGCGTGAGCAATTGGGGATTGAAAGTGAACTCATCGGTGGCAGTCCGCCGATGGAAGAGATCAATCGGAAGATTGGCCGGATCGCCCCCACGGATGCCACCGTGCTGGTGCGTGGCGAGAGTGGCGTGGGTAAGGAACTGGTCGCCCGCGCCATTCATTTCAGCAGCCGCAGACGCAACGGTCCGTTCGTGTGTCTGAATTGTGCCGCCTTAAGCGAAAGCCTGTTGGAAAGTGAATTATTCGGACACGAAAAGGGATCTTTCACAGGTGCCGTGGCGCGCAAGGCTGGCAAGTTCGAGCAAGCCCACGGGGGCACGTTGATGCTCGACGAAGTGGGTGAGATGAGTCTTGCCATTCAGGCCAAGTTTCTGCGCGTGTTAGAGGGACATCCCTATGAACGCGTGGGAGGCGGGGCACCTGTCGAGGTCGATGTGCGGGTCGTGGCCGCCACGAATCGCGATTTGGAAACGGCAGTCTCGGGCGGTTTGTTCCGCAAGGATTTGTATTTTCGTCTGCATGTTGTAGAAATTGTCGTCCCACCACTACGTGAACACCGCAATGACGTCCCGGTGCTCGCCAATCATTTTTTAGAGCGTTTTGCCAGGAAATCTGGTCGAGTCGTGCGTGGGTTTTCCGCGACGGCATTGGAATTGCTAACCAAGTACAACTGGCCCGGCAACGTGCGGGAACTGCAACACGTGGTCGAACGGGCGGTCATCTTAAGCGGCAGCGAACTGGTGGGCGTCCAGGACATTCAATTGTCATCCTTGGGCGATCCACAGTTCGATCACATTCCTGATCCAGCCCAACAGCGTTCGTTCCGCGAACTGACCTTGGAAGTGCTGGAGCAGGAATACATCATGGCGACGCTGGAGCAAACCAACTGGAATAAGTCTCAAGCGGCGCAGATCCTGGGGATTGAACGCTCAACCCTGGATCGCAAGCTGAAGCGCTATCAGGCCGAGAGGCCGAAGAAGTAAAGAGGAGTTGACAATTGGCAATGATTAATGAACAATTATTCATTCTCGATTATCAATTTCCCCCCTGAGATCCCGCCGAACGAAATCGCAATTTCCCCCAACCAACAACTACTTCCGTTTTGTCGCTTTTTGATCGGCAGAATTCGCCGCGTTTCGGCATTCTGGGCAGACTGTAACCACTGAAACTCTAACCATTTATAGGAAATTCTCCAAATTGTGTCCGATTGTATGTTTTTTGATTGACTTTCAGCCCAAATTTTTCAGAATGGGTAAATCTCAGGCAGCTTTCCCACCTGTTAAGCCTGCCTGACAAATGAGTCGTCAAGACTCGAACTTGCTGCCAACCGTTTTAGGAACCGTTTTCAGGGTTTGCTGTTTGGGGCTGGCCGTTGGCTCTGTTGGTAGCCTGCTTTGCTGATCACCGCGTGGTTTGATCATGTTGCCACACCTGTTAGGATGTGGCCATTTTCGGCGTGTATCACGTGGAAATTGTTGTTTCCGTGGCCTGTTTTAGTCGGAGTGGACGATGTCGAAGTATTTCGAGGAAGATACCCTCGAGGATGAGTTCGACCTGGGCACTGATGTTCTGGGCGAGGAAGTGTTTGATGAAGACGGGGAACTCGTTGAATTCGAACCGGAGGACTTTGCCGCGCTTGGCATTGATCCCTACAGACCGACCAGGGCTAAGCCCGGTTCTGAGGCCAAAGTCTTGATGCTGTCCGCGCGGTATGCCGCCGGATTGCCATTGTGGCACAATGAAGACTGCTACGAGCATGGGCCGCGAGAACTCGAACTCATGGGTACCGCCGATCTGAGACGCTAATCTCACATGAGATGCTCAAGTCAGAGGGCGATAGTCGCTGAGCCACTCGATCTGCCAGATCGAGACATTTCTACAAAACGCACCGGGAGCGGGGTTTCAACTCTCTTCCCGGTGCGTTTTTTGTTTTTGCGCAGATTCTGTTTCACTGAATCTCGCCAGATGGTCGGCACAACTTGTCGTTCCCAGTCTGCGTATTTTTCCTCAATGTTGCAAAAATGCATCATAGAGGCCGCTTGGCTGCGTAGCGTGACCTATGGTTTTGATACGCAATGCCTTCAAAGCGATTGTAAGAATGTTCTGATCCCACCGCGGATTGGGCAGAGAGAGAAGTGAGCATTAGTTGGCATCTGGATGCCGAAAACTGGCCAGATCAAGAATTGCCGGCAATGCGTGACGGAGTGCTGAAAAGCGTGGCTGTCCCCGCTTGTCATCTAGGCACTGAATTTCGATGGTGAGGAGTTTTTGACTGAAGATTCGGATGCGGCAGCCAGTAACTGCATCGGGGATCACTGAACTTGCGATGATTTGAGGCTTTATTGGGCTTCAAGTGATTCGGGCACGCGATTCGCTACTGTCCGGTCGTCATCACGAGCGATGTTAGAAATTCCCCAAATGGCTGCTGAGTGTGTCCGAACCGTCCGATCGAGATGTCTGTCTTCTCGGTAAGCGAAAAGTTGACGGGCCATTCACAAGCAATTCACACTCTTCGAGTCCAATACAAGCCAAGTTTAAGATATTCGCACGCGATGATTTGGTCGGTGGAGACCGATGTCCGCGGCGCATCAGATGGAACTGAATCAGGAATGAGTACGACTTTCACAATGGATGGAACTGCAAGCATGGTAGCTCTTACGACCCCCAGCACAATGACCGCGGACCGGGCGTCCCCGTCGAACTGTGCACAGGATTGCGAGTTGACTCGCCGCATCGACAGCAGGACCTTTCATCAGGTTCACAACTTGCACGTGTGGCACGAATCGGGACGCGTGGTGTTGCGTGGCCGGAGTGAGTCGTACTACGTGAAACAACTCGCGACGCACGCGGTCCTCGATCTGATGCCGGGTGTCGTGCTTGAGAATTCGATTGACGTTGCACGCTAAGAAGACCTAACAAAACCGGTTGTGGGAAGTACAGAACCGCGATATTTCATGCGATTTTGTACTGACGCAGAGGTTTTGTTAGAGTTTATAAACAAAAACAGCCCGGCGACCATTCAGGCCGCCGGGCTTTCGTTTTTCACCTGCCTGGCTATTTCTTTTTCTTTGCAAAATCGCCGGCCGTCACAACGTAAAGCTTCTTCACGTCGATGTACTTGCGCAGGGCTGCGGTCACCTGTTCCGGAGTCAGCTTCGCAATCTTGCTTTCGATCTCACTTTGAAATGCCAGGGTGCGTCCCGTCAGCAATGACGCGTTCAACTGCTGGGCGAGCGTGGAATCGTCGGTCCGACTGACTTCTGCCCGCTGCAGGTAGCCGGCTTTGGCCTTCGTCAACTCGTCGGCAGAAGGCCCCTTCTTCAACAGCAGTTCAATCTCTTCCCGCACGGCTGTTTCCACCTTGCCAATGTTGTCCGGATTGCAGATGGCCATTACCGAGACCGAAGCGCGTGGATCGAGCGAATCGGCAGAGAAGCTGGAGCGGACGCCGTAACTCAACCCTTCGCGTTGCCGGATGCGATCACCCAGACGCGACGACAGAGCACCTGCCCCCAGGATATAATCACCGATGACGAGTGCCGGATAGTCGGGATTGTCATCCTTCAGGGAAAGCGACAAACCCGCGTAATACACGGCATTGGCCTTGTCGGGAGTCTCAATGGCTTGCGTGCCGGCAATCCATTTCTCGGGGGCAGATCGTTCGATCCGGGCGTAGGGTTGCGGTGCCTTCCAGTCCGCGAACAGATCCTTCAGCAGCGGGGTGATCGCCGCTTCGTCGAAGTCACCCACGACCGACAGTTGCACCGCCTGGCCACCAAAAAAGTCTGCGTGCAGTTGCTGCAGGGTCGGGGCGTCCAAAGCCTTGACGCGAGCAATTTCCTCGTCGACGGTGGCCACATAGCGGACATCAGTCGGTGGATAGGGGGCATATAACCGCTGCATTGTCCGCGAGGCCAGAGCCTGAGGATCATTGCGTTGGCCTTCCAGGGTCGCCAGGTGGCGATTTTTCAAGACTTCCAACTCGGCAGCATCCAGCTTGGGTTCACGCAGCACTTGTTTTAACAAACCGATGACAGCGGCCAGATTGGCCCGCTTGGTCTGGATCGTGAACACGCTGACTCCCGCCAGGCCGACGGCGTTCAATGTGGCTCGGTTCAGATCGAGCTCGTCTTGGAGCTCGGCCCGGCTGAGTTGCTTCGTGCCGCGGGCCATCAGCTCGGGCAGGAATTCCGCCGCCGTGCTCAGCTTGGCCAGGGAGGCCGCAGTCCCATACCGGATTGCCATCCGCATTTCGACGACCGAACCTCGCGTTTTCTTGGCAAGCAGGGCCGAGTCGACTCCTGGTGTCAGCTTGGCGCGCTTGGTACGAGACTCAATGTTGGCCGGAGAAACGGCAAACGCTTCGCCCTGCGACTGGTCAGCCCGGCCTTCATAGTTGGCCAGCATCTCCGCGAGCGGCGGCGTGGGCGAGACCTCAATCCGCTGTGCCTTTTCGGTTGGCACGAACAGGCCGATCGTGAGGTTGTTGCGTTGCAGATATTTCTGAGCGGCAGCCTTCACTTCAGCGGCCGTGACTTTTTCCACCCGGTCTCGATGCAGAAAATAGAGCCGCCAGTCACCTTGAGCGGCCCAGTCGCTGAGTCCCACCGCGATACCGCTGGTATCGGCGGCTTCCAGCTCGCGATGTTTCAATAACTGGACTTTCGACCGTTCGACATCCTTCTCGCTGACACCCTCCTTGACGACCTTGTCGATAACGTCGGTCATCGTGTCGAGAACCACTTGCGGATCGTTGCCGACGTTGACCTGAGCCATGATCTGCATGGCTCCTGGATCGTGCAGAGGGAACGCATGCCCCGAGATGCTGGCGGCTTTCTTGGTCTCGACGAGTGCCTTGTAAAGCAGCCCGGAGGGAACGCTCGTGAGCAGATTCTCCAGGACTTCGACGGCAGGAAATTCGGGGCTGGGACCGGCAGGAACGTGATACAACACCCCGGCGAGGGCCACATCGCCCACTCGTCGCAGGGTCACGGTCCGCTCGCCGTCCTGGGCTGGCTCTTCGGTATAGGTCAGATCCAGCTTCCGTTCGGGACGTTTCAGGGCTCCGAAGTACTTCTGAATCAGCACCAGGGTCGGTGCTTCCTCAAATTTCCCGGCGACCACCAGCATGGCGTTATCGGGCTGATAGTGCTTGCGATAAAACTCCCGCAGCTTTTCCACGGGAACGCGTTCGATGTCGCTGCGATTGCCGATCGTGGACTTGCCGTAGTTGTGCCATTCGAACGCCGTGGCCATCATGCGCTGGCCAAGGACCCGGCTGGGGGAATTCTCACCCCGCTCGAATTCGTTGCGAACGACAGTCATTTCGGAGGCCAGATCTTCGCCCTTGATGAAGCTGTTGACCATGCGGTCGGCTTCCAGGCGGATGGCAAATTCCAAATTCTCCGTGGTGGCGGGCAGCGTTTCGTAGTAGTTCGTGCGATCAACCCAGGTCGTCCCATTGAACTCGGCCCCGCGAGCCTGCAGGGCGGCGGGCACCTTGGGATGCGTCGGCGTTCCCTTGAACACCATGTGTTCCAGCAAGTGAGCCATTCCGGCCTCGCCATAGCCTTCTTGCCGCGAACCGACGAACACCGTCAGATTGACGGTCACGGTGGGCCGCGAATTGTCCGGCACCAGCAGGACTTTCAAGCCATTGTCGAGGAGGTATTCCGTAATGCCTTCGATCGTGACGATCTTCTTGGGAGCGGGGGTATCGGCCATAGTGCAGAGTGCCTGTAAGCTAAGTGCAAGCGAACAAACCACAGCAGTCCAACGGAAACAAATACGACGTCTCATCGGTGTACTCATCCTTGGTTGAGCTTCCCTGTGATGGTGGAAACGATCCGACATACAAACTCGCGAACCCCCAGCAAAAAATGCCAGGATTCGGCGGTGAAACCGGTCGCCGGTATCCTAGCAGGCAGCTACGATCGATGAAAGAGGCGTGTCACGGCGACATGGACCATCACGACACTCCGCCGTTTCGATGCGTGCATCAATCTGTTATGATGTGTTTCTCGGCAGAGACCGTCTGGCTGCGATAAGGTTGGTTCATGCGAGTGGTTGTGCCAAATCGTTGGATCCTCTACGCCACGTGGGCTGGCTTGTTTCTCGCTATTGATGGACTCATGGCTCAGACTGCCACGCAGTCGACTGATCCACTGGCGAATTCCGCACTCCCCTCACCCGATCTCTCTCAAGATCGAGCCAGTCAGCAACGCTTTCAAGCGGCAGAGAAGGCCATTGCGCGCGGCGATCTGGTTCGCGCCGGAGAACTGGTACGGTCGCTGCTCGAATTGCCCGAGGATCGCTGGTATGGGGCTGGGGCCCAGCGCCACGGAATTCGTCACGAACTCTTTCGGCAACTGGCGGCCTGGCCGGCTGATCTGCGCAAGCATTACGCGACAGACATCGCCAGCCGAGCCGAACCCGATCTCCAAACAGCGTTACAGAACCACGATGTCGCCGGGTTGCTGCGGATTGCGGCCCGCTATCCGGACTCAGAACCGGGCCGGCAGGCCCTGCGGCGGGCGGCCGCGCAGGCCTTTGATCGTGGCGATTTTGCGGCTGCGGCGACAATCTCGGCCCGCAGCCTGCCCGATCCCGCCACGGCCCGTGCGGACGATCTGCCCGTCATCCTGCACAATGCCGCCGCACGCTGGCGTGCCGGTGACCGGCTGCGAGCGAAGGCCGGGCTGCAGCGCTACTCGCGTTTGTTTGACGCCCAATCCGCAATGCACGCCGAAGTTCAAATCAATAAGGCCCTGGCCTCGTTCGGCGATCCACGCGAGGTTCGAAAACTCGATCAACCTGAGGCCCACACTTTTCCCGGGGTGCTGCCACGCTGGTCGGTTTCGGTATTGAATGACAAGACCTGGAACGAGCTCTTCGATGTCGCGAATCAGGATCTCCGCAACTCGGGGATGCCCTCCCTGCCGGCGGCCGTCCCGTGCGTCACCGATCAACTGGTTCTCTTGCGGACTTACGCCAGCCTGGCGGCGTTTGACTTGCAGTCGGGAAAACCGGTCTGGGAATGCTCTGCGTTGTCAGACACCGCCGTTCCCCGGCAGGGGACACAATCCCTGGAAAATGCGGGATTTCGCGACTTCAAGGGCCAGGAGTTGCTGCGTTATCTTGTCCAGAATCAAGTCACCGGAAGTTGTGTCGCCGATCGGCAACAGGCCTATTTTATTGGTGAGAAACAGCGGGTCATCACCGACGACCAGCAGTACCCCCGGCCCCGCAATCAGCTCGTCGCCTGCCGACTGTCGGACGGGACCATCAGTTGGCAGTCGTGGCTGCAGCCCGAGTTATCCGACATCTACTTCCTCAGCCAGCCCATCATTCAAGGCGGGCGGCTCTATCTGCTGGGGGAGACTGAGTCGCAGTTGAAACTGGTGGTATTGAAATGTGCCGACGGTCGACTGGAATGGCAATTGCCGCTGGCTTCGATCAAGCAGGATTTACTGCTCCATCCTGGCCGCAAGCTGCGTCAATTGCCCGTGCTGTGGCAGGATGGTTGGCTGGTCTGTCCCACGGGCAACGGCTGCATCCTGTCGATCGACACCGTGACCCGCAACTACGAATGGGCCTACCGGTACGTCAATCGTGAGGTTGTTCCCAAGGCACCCGGGCGATTCGGCGCGTTTGCCGAGCCCTCCAAGGTGGTTCCGCTGGGTGGCTGGCAACGGATTGGTCTGGCGCGTGATGACCGCCGCGTCTACTTCGTGACTCCCGAATCCGAATCCATCCAGGCCCTCGATGCGCAGACCGGTCAACTGGCCTGGGAGCAACCGCGCGTCGACGGGTGGTATCTGGGTGGCCTGGTAGCTGGCCGGCTGTTGATCGTGGGTGACCGCTCGTTGAAAGGTCTGGATCCCGAAACCGGCGAAGTGGCCTGGCAGCGGGAGATCGATCGTCCCAGCGGAATCGGCATGGTCCGCGGCAACGAGTACCTCTTGCCGCTCGGGTCTGGCTCGGTATTATTAGTAGACGCGGCGACCGGCAAGACGTTGCGTGGCGCCCAGGGAAATCAGACTCCGCTGGGGAATCTGGTGCAAAGTTCCGGGCTCCTGGTTTCACTGACTCCGCAGCGACTGGAAGTCTACGGTGCGTGGGAGACGGAACATCGGGAATTGTTGACGAACTTGATGCGCCAGCCGGACGATCAGGAACTGCTGGGCCGGCTGTATAGTCAGATGCGGCGCGGGGGCGATGTCGCACAGGTTGTCACTCTGCTGCGTGAACTCTACCGCCAGCAACCCCAGCCCGCATTGCGCGTGCAACTGGTCCTCACCTTGCTGGAGCTCCTGGCGACGCGTCCCGAGCTGAAGTCTGATATTTTCCTGGAGATGGCGCCGCTCATCAGTGCCTTGGGCGATTCGCCCGATGAATTGCGCTGCCGCATTCAGGCCAGCGTGGCGACGGGGGGCAGACCGGCCGCATTGCGGGCCGCGATCAAGCTTGCCGCCCGGACCTCGATGGAAGAATTCGAACCGGGCATCGACAAGCAGACGCTCGTGCGGAGCGATCGGGCCTTGCAGGGTCTGCTCCAACGACTGCTCACTGAGACTCCCGCCACGGTGCGGCCGGAATTGGAAGCCATTCTTGACGCAGCGTTGCAGGCGGCCCGAGACAGCAGTGATCCGTTTGCCCTGCAGCGTTTCTCACAACAGTTGAGTCATCTGCGGTGGGGACAACAGGCGCGAATTAGTGATCATACACGAGTTGGAATCGGCTGGCCCGTGTTCCGGCAGGAACTGAGTTTGCTCGATCTGACCGACGGTGCCGATCACCGTCTGGCGGCGTCGGCGTTTCTCAAGCTGGCCCAGGAGATGACGCAGCGCAGCTTCCGCCAGGACGCGATTCGCTATTACGCAAAACTGCGCGACGAGTTTCCCAACGTGAGGCTGGATGCGTCGCAGACGGTGTCGCAGGTGATCGCCGAACTGCCGACCATGTCGCTGTTGACGACGCAGTTGAAGTCGGGCCCCGTCGATCCCTGGCCGAATACGAAGCCAGTCATTTCCAAACCCAAGGGCAAGCCGCGCGAACCGTTCCTGATGCCGATCCCGATCGAGGCGGTTCCCGGCAGCCTGCTGGACCGCATCAACGTCACGGTCGATCTCAACGCCAGCCGGCTGCTGTGCCAGGGAGACTGGTATCCGGGCTACTGGGAAATTCCCCTGCCGAAGTCGCGGTCGCCCCTGCGGGAACTGATCCAGACCTATCACGGCTGGGGTCTCGGGCAATTGCTGGTCGTCCGTTTGGGAACCCAGTTGTATGGCGTCAGTTTGCTCGACAACACGGGCGAACCCAACGGGCGGGTCGTCTGGACGTTCGATCTGGCGGAGGACTTGACCGGACGGTTTGAAGTGGGGCAAGTGCAGAACCGGCAGGGGCTCGGTGAGGCCGAAGTCGTCATCTTCGACGAATACGGCCGCGAGGTTGGGCAGATCTGTGTCATGCAGCCGGGCTATTTTTGCTATCGGCATCGCGGCGAACTGGTCGTCGTGGAGACGGCCACCGGCCGGGTCCTCTGGCGGCGGCGGAATCAGCCCCCGGGGTTGCAGATTGCCGGCGACAGCGAGGCTCTGTATCTGCTGCATTCGCAGGACAAAACGCTGGAAACCTTACGGATTGTCGATGGTTCCACCGCCCAGCGCGTGCCGTGGCCATATGCTCTTGAGACGCGTCCGCTGTTTCATGGCGGGGTGGCGATTGTCTCGGAATCCGACCAGCAAAAAGTTCACTTGCAATGGGTCCAGTTGCGGGATTTGCAGGTCTTGGCCGACCATCAATTGGACAAGATTTCGCATCGGCTGCTGCTGGATGCAGAAACCCTGGCGGTCTTGCAGCAGGATCACACGCTGGTCTGGTTCGACCTGCGGCGAGGCGGTCTGCAGGGCAGGGTGGTCTTGGATGTTCCCGCGGATGTGTCGCGCGTCCACGCGTGGCAGGACCAACAGCGGTTCTACATCCTGCCCAGCGGCATTCCCCCCTATCGCGGTTCCGGCCGCGTCCCCCAGATTCGCGACGGATACCGGCAGCATCGCGTGCATGGATCGCTGCATGCCATCGACCGCCGCTCGAAGCAGGTGACGTGGAAGCGGGTTCTGGAAGATGTCATCTTCCCGCTGGAACAACCCCACGGAGCCCCCATTTTCCTGTTGAATTACCGCACTCTCGCCGCCGGAATTACCGAGCCGTCGAAGCCCCCGGTCCCCGGTGAGATGGAAGGGGTCCTGCACGTGATCGATCGCCGCACCGGTGAAGACATTTACCGCGAACAATCGGCCAATCTGTCGCCCGCCTTCACCGTCGAAATCAACCTCGAACAACAGTCACTCGACATTCACGGCGAGCAACAGCGGATCCGGCTGGAGTATCCCTCGAAATAGTAGCGCAGAAAGAATCAGGTGGTAGCCGCACTCGCCAGAGTGCGGGCGATCAACCGAACGGCCCGCGTTCTGGCGAACGCGGCTCCACAATCTCCATGCCACCGCTGGAAAACTGCCCGGCTGATTGTTATCAATTTCTCCTGACCAGATGCGTTGCGCGGTCACGCATCAGATTCCCGGCTCCCTCATGACAAGCACCCACCCATGAAAATCACGGAAGTCGTCTGCCAGATCATTCGCATCAAGTCGGTC